>JAQWLN010000193.1 GCA_029247265.1 Fuerstiella sp. | reverse complement strand
AGCGCGACGAAGGATGGGGCGTTCGGCGTAAGCACTCCCTTCTGACTATTGAACTTCCAGACATAAATTCGATCCTGCCCCAGATCCACATGCAGTACGAAACGTCCCGATGGATCCGATTCGATCATGTGAGCATGAGTCTGATCGTGACCACTGAATGCAAAGCTGCCGGGTGGAGCGTTGGTGGCCCTCGCTGGCCCGACATGGCCGGTATCTTTTCTGAGATCCGTCATCGACCCTAAACTTCCGTCAGCAAGAACAGGAAGCACAGATACGCAGCCGCCGAAGTAGTTCGCGACAAGTATGAATCGCCCGGACGGATGCATACTAAGATGTGCTGGCCCTTTGCCGCCGGAACTTACCGAGTTCAGCAACTTTAATGTTCCGTCGGTAGAATTGATGGCGAAGGCACTGATCGACCCCGCCTCTTCTTCGCCGATTCTCTCGGTTTCATTCGCCGAATACAGCCGCGTTCTGTCCTCATTGAATGCCAGGGCGCTGGGGCTGGTGCCCATCTCATGCAAACCGCTGGCCGTCATCGCCCCGCTGGAGCGATCTACCCGAAACAGATGAATGCCGCGGCCGTTTCCGGGAGGCAGATCCACCTGGGTATCCCGCATATTCTGAAGCGGAGATGTATAGGTGCCAACATAAGCCATCAGAGGCGGTGCGGCATCACCGTCCTGTGCCTGCAGTGTCGTTGTCACAAGCATTGACATCCCGCACGCCAAAATGGTGGACATATCAATAAACGTACGACGGTCATGGCGTAGTGGAATCATAATCAGAAGAGTGGCTGAGGAGTTCGTCAGTAAAATGTCGGAGTATGAGTGCTTATTGCACCTGAGGCAAGTCGTGGCAATTCCCCAACGTTCTCACCACTATGCGAAACGCCATGATGTGTCCGGCCCCTGCAGACGCCTATTGCGGTGGCAGGCAGCGTTGCAGCGTCATCAACGCGAACGACGTTCCGTAGGGCTGGTGATAGTCGTACAGAGGATAGTCCCACCATGAACCATCTTTCTCCTGACGGTCCAACATCAACCGTGCAAGTAATGGCTGATACGGTGGACGTTCAGAAGCGGGCAACTGTTGCAAAGACACAGCTGCGTAATAATGGCCAAAGTAGTAGAAGTAGCCGGCCACCTGCATCCATGATTCATGGGGAATAGGTCGTTTGCGGCCAATATCCAACCACCCGTTACGAACGTAAAGCCGATATAGCCAGTTCTTCACGACGTTGTCGGTAATTTCATCGTCACCCCAGGCACGGAGCGCGCAGTTGCAACACTGAGTTCGACCAAGGCTGCCGCCCGGCCGGTTGATACCTCTCATTGGCCGATACTTTAGATACTCTCCGTAAAGATAACTGAAATCTTTCTTTTGCTGACGCTTCAACGCTGCGATAGCACGTAACACAATTCGTTCCGGCGGCTCCACGCCGATTGCTTTCGCCTCAGCCAGCGCCACCAACACAGCGCCGTTGACGAAACTGATCGAAGACGACGTCGGCTGATTAGCATGGTACCGAAAGTCGTAATACCCCCAACCGCCGTCAACTGATTCGTACCGCGTCAGCATTTCAAACTGCAATTCAATCAGCTCAACAAATCTGGCCTGCCGCTGAACATCCTGTTTGTGATATTCATGCAATCGCACCAGCGCCTGGATTGAGTAAGCGTGTCCCCATATGTTGTAGATTGCATCGCCGGTTGCTCGACGCAACTCGACGAGGTGTTCGAGGAGCCAATTCTCGGCACTCTCAATTGCACTGCCAACAGCCTTGTCACCTGGAGCAACCTCCAGCAGCGCGGAAATGCATAGGGACGTCGGCGCGGCTCGCAACGCATGGTGCGCACCCGGAACTGGCGCATAGATATTCAGCCCCTTGGTCCTGGTCGCTGATCCCCACGAGCCGTTCGGATTTTGATCCGCCAACAGAAAACTGACGCCCTTCCGCATCGACTCTCGGATTTCCCGCTCACGGAGTGCTTCCACTGCAGGAAGTTCTGGCGCCGTGCTGAAATCAAACGGATTTTGAAGGACGCTTCCACGATCCGTACCCACGTTCTGGGCCACCAACGAACTCAGATGTAGCGTCAGACCAAACAGACAAAGCAATATCATTCGAACGATGCGCATCAAAGGAACTCCGAGAACAACTGGACGTCGACCAAACTCCATCAACGCCTACTCATTTTCCGTATCCCTTTCCTGCCGGTCACCGTTCTCTGAATTCACAGCAGCCGCAAACTCAACATCGCACGTCATTGTCGGCACGATCGCAACGTCGTTCCTGTGCCGAAACGTCACCACACAATCGTATTTCGTACCGGCGAAGGGCACTCGGGACACTGATTTAACGGTGGCTGTAAAAACGACGTCGGGGAACGCTTTTGGCTTTACCGCACACTTTGCCCCAACAGTCACAGTTCGCAACTTGTCTTCCGACAATTCAACGCGAACATGTAAACGCCCGACTTCGGAAATCGTCGCAATTGTCTGCTCATTGGTCACCTTTGACCCAGGCTCCAGTGAACTTTCCTTGTCGCCCAGTTTTCCTCGTTGAAGTGGGCCGTGAAACACGATGCCGTCGTGAGGGGCTTTCAGTGCAATCTGCTTTCGCTCGTGCTGCATTTCCCTGACATGAATTTCTTCGTCCTCGAACTGTTTTCGCTTTCGAGCCATTTCGATTTCCCGTCGCACGCGACTGCTGGAAAGATCACGTATCGCTTTCCTGTATGTCAAACCCGACCTTGTCAAGGTTGCCGCGTGCTGAACATCAGACTGAGGTATCGTCTGACTCAGTGTCCGCAAGCTCAGAATTCTCGTTCCCTCCAGACGATACTCAGCAGACTCAACCGACTGCCGGGCTCGCTTTAGAACAATTTCCTCTGACTCTTCGGTCAGGTCGTCCTCTTTGTACATCTGTTCCAACTGCCTGAGCTCCTCTGTTGCGTTTGCCAGCGACGCAGTGGAAGACTTCAGATTGAACTCCGCTGCTTTCACCTGCCTGTCGCGATCCTCCCTGACGAAATTGTCGTGATCCTGCTGAGCTTTTTTCTTTGAGCGTTCGGCAGCCTCCCTGTCCAGTCGCTGAATCTCCTGGAACTGTTCGAATGCGAACTCGTCGTCGTCCAGTGTCAATCGAGACAGACGCAGATCCACTTCGGCCTTCCGGAGCTGACGGTCCAGATCCTCCGACTCGAACCACACCACGTTCTGGCCCTTGCGAATCATCGTTCCATGAGGAACGATTTTCGAAATCACAAACGACTTCAGGTGATCCGTGTCATGACGGATTTCGGAAACAGCAACCGCCTCGAAGACTCCACTGACGGTGACAGTCTCGGCGTTTTTCTTCTCCGCGTCCGCAGCTTTGGCTCTTCCATCAGCCCCAGCGATCAGTGGTACAATTATGGAAATAAACACAACCAGACAGGGCAGCTTGGATTTCATCAGACGACTCGAGTTTTTTGTGGACCATCGGGTGAGAAACATAACCGGCGCGTCAGCAACGCTTCGTCGCTCACGACGCCAGACCCGTAATAATGGGAATATCCTGCCATGGAGAATGGTTTAAGTCCAACGTTTTTGACACGCCGTCACGAATCCAACGCTCTTTGCTGAATGTGGTGGCGAAGCGACAATCGCCGGTCTAAGAAGTGACTATTTGCCAACTTCAACGTCAATAAAACGAAGAGTTTTGAATTTCACCTGTTCATTTGTCCACTTTACTGACAAGTTCTTCAATATTTCGGCGATGACCTTCGTGCTTCAGAATCGTTAAATCTGCCGCCGGAAAACCGATATAATTGAAAACGTCACAGCCAGACAGTTCGTCTGTTTTCCGCGACGTGTGCCTCTGCATCATTTCCAAGGTGAAAGGCAACCGCATGACAACGCAGGAAAGATCTGAGGCTGGCGAACAGCAGCTGATGCATCCCCTGCGGGAGAAAATCGTGCGCTGCCTGATTCCCGTATCACTGGATACGGATGCTCAAACCAAGCACCGGACCATTACAACGGTGCTGTTCGGTCACACGTTGTGGGCCTGGATATTCGCATTGATCTATTATTCTCTCGATGCACCGCGTGCGTCGATGACAGTTTTGCTGGCCGGCCTGACCGGTACGTTCATTGTCCTGTCGTTGAAGCTGTATGGTTCGCTGCGACTTACCAGTCATCTATTGTCCGCTATTCTTCTGGGCACACTGCTGGCATTGGCTGTATCCACCGGCGGCATGAAGGCTCCGGCGATGATCTGGCTGCCGGCGGTCCCCATGGTTGCGATTCTGCTGTGTGGGTCGCGGGCCGGACTGGCATGGCTGTTGGTTACGGTCGCCCTCGCTACCGTGATATCTGTGCTCGACATGGAGCATTCGATCCCTCCATCTGAGTTTCAGGCCCCCCACGCAGCATGGGCCTACATGCTGGCGCTGCTGGGCATTATCACCTGCACAACTCTGCTGTGCTTTCTCTTTGATGTGAACGCCAGTGCATTGCGACAGGAACTGGACCGTGCGCGTCAGACTGCGGAAGGGGCAAATCGTGCAAAGAGAGAGTTTCTCGCTCATATGAGTCACGAAATCCGCACACCGATGAATGGAGTGATGGGGATGCTTGAGTTGTTATCGAACACAAGCATCTCCAGACATCAGGCAGAACATGTCTCCCTGGCGAAACAGTCCGCTGACGCTCTTCTACGCGTTCTTAATGACATTCTCGATTTTTCCAAAATCGAAGCCGGAAGGCTGGAGCTGGAGTCGATTCCCTTCCAACTCCGTGACGTCGTCGGCGACACACTTCAATCACTCGAAATTCGAACCGCCGAAAAGCATCTGGAGCTCGCGTGCCACATCCGCCCTGACGTTCCTGAGTCGCTGTTGGGAGATCCGGGCAGACTGCGACAGATCATCATCAACCTTGTTGGAAATGCCATCAAGTTCACACAGCAGGGAGAAATCGTCGTCAGCATCACCGTCCACGAACGTACGGACAGCCGTGTACGGTTGCATTTTTCAGTTCGCGATACCGGAACCGGCATTCCAAAAGACAAGCAACAGCGGATATTCGAAGCCTTCGGCCAGGCAGACAGCAGTACGACTCGTCAATTCGGCGGAACCGGGCTGGGACTGAACATCTCAAGTCAACTGATCGAGATGATGGGAGGCCGCCTGACACTGGACAGCGACGAGGGGCTGGGCACAGATTTTTCATTCCAGGTAGACTTTTCCACAGCCGCCGCATCCACGGCAGTGGATGCACCACCAAAGTCGTTGCAAGGCATTAACGTTCTTGTTGTGGACGACAATTCCACAAACCGCTTGATTCTGAAAGAAATCCTATCCGACAAAAAAATGCAGGTGGCCAGTGCTGAAGGAGCTTCGGCGGCATTGGAGATCCTCGTGCAGGCGTCATCCGGCGCTCATCCGATTCAGGTTGTGCTGCTCGACATGATGATGCCCGACACGGACGGATTAATGCTGGCCGAGCAAATTCAAAACGATTCCCGACTCCGTGGGATCCCACTGATCCTGCTGTCGTCGTCATCGGCACAGCAATATGCCAAACAATACGCCGCACTCGGCATCGTCGCGCAACTGCGTAAACCTGTAAAGCAGGCGGAATTGCTCAGTCAGATACTGCAAAGCCTTGGCTTGGCTGAGGCCGAACAAACTCGGCCGATACTCGCCGACTCACGCAGCGTGCGACCGGTCCGAATTCTGCTCGCGGAGGATGGTTTGGTGAATCAGAAGGTCGCTACGGGGCTGCTGGCGCTGCACGGACATGACGTAACCGTTGCAGGTAACGGACGGTTGGCGTTTGAAGCGTGGCAGCACGGTGATTTCGATCTGATCCTGATGGACGTGGAGCTGCCTGAAATGGACGGCGTCGAGACCACTGCCGCGATTCGTACGAAAGAACATGACACTCAACAGTACATTCCCATTGTCGCCATGACAGCTCACGCGATCAAAGGCGACCGGGAACGGTTTCTGCAAGCGGGCATGGACGCGCACGTTGCCAAACCCGTGGATCCAGAAGAACTCTATGACGTCATCGAACAATTGACCGCGTCGTTGCCGGCACATAACCTCAAACCGACACCGCCGCAGAAAAGCCCCCGGAACGTCAATGCTGCAGCGAATGAAGTCGTTGACTGGCAGGCTGCCCTCGGCTCGACCGGAGGTGATCAGGACCTGTTGCGTGAGGTCGTGGGTCAGGCGTTACTGGAGATGCCGGAAATCAAGACACAGCTGCAGGACCTGATTCGAGAAGAAAGACTGGAACCGCTGGCACGAGTCGCACATACGATGAAAAGCGTGGCCTCCGTCTTTGCGTCCGTCAAAACGGAGGACGCGGCGGCGGCTATCGAGGAAGCCGCTTTTGGTAATGATCTTGAAGCCGCAACACGACACCTGCCACAACTCCTGCAGTCCATCGACGATCTTATCCTTCAATGTGCCGACTTTACGGCCACCGACTGACGACGCAGTATCCCAACACAGAAATGTGCAACGAACATCGCACGCACATCGCCTCTGGCCCGCATGACAGGACCTTCGAGGCGTTGCGAACGCCGACGCTTACATATTCTGTCGACCCAGGCACGGCCGCCGCTCTGCAACTTCTTCTACGTGGTTTCCTGTGACACGCGGGCATGATGTCAGAGCCTGCTGAATGCATAGAGCGTAGATGCCGTACGGACGTACATCACACCGTCACTGACGGCCGGCGTCGCCATAATTTCTTCCTTAAGATCATTTCTTGCGCTCAACTCGAAATCATCGCCGGCCTTAAACACGGTCACGACACCATCGCCGGATGCAGCAATAACATGACCGTTCACGGTAATCGGTGATGCAAAATACGGCCCTGATGCTTTGAGACGCGTGCGGTAATTCTCCGTGCCCGCAGTCCTGTTGACACAAGTCACGATACCGCCGTTCTTGATCATGTACACGTTATCACCGACGACAAGTGGAGATGGAACTTCAGGCACGCTTTTGTTGACCGACCAAAGAGTTTCTGTCTGCACCTGGCCGGCCTGACGGCTCAGATGAATGGCCGTCAGGCCGTGCTCGACACCCTTCCTCACAACATCGGTCGCCTTGCTCCACTCACTCTTATCAACTTTCCCATCGCGGTTAGTATCAATTGCGCCAAACATGAATTTCACCGGCATATTGCCGCCGAGCCGGCGCCCCGCCAGCTCCGGCCTCTGTGCCAGTGTGGGCCCCCAGGGCACTTCCTTGCTGCTTAGATGGCCATCTGAATCTTTATCATGCTGCTTCAGCATCAAAGCAAATTCGGGAAGCCTGCCGGCCAGGTCAGCCTCACCGAAGTTATTCCATGCCCCAACGTACAAAGTGTCGTCATGTATCACGGGAGTACTGGCTGCAGTGGTACTAACTGGAGTGGACCAGCGGCGTTTTCCATCCGCCAGGCCGAACGCCGCAACTTCGTTATGCCGATGCAACACTATCTGATTGTTCCAGATCAGAGGAGTAGCTTCGCCAAAGGACATTCCGCCACCCCCATGCGTCGTCTTCCAAAGTTGTTCCCCCGTTTCGGAATTCAGCGCTATCAGATATTTTTCCTGAGTATCTTCGCGATTCAGGATTACACGATCACCGACCAATGTCGGTGACGTGCCACTTCCGTTGAACCGAGTGGAAACCGGCAGCAGATGTTCCCAAACCGACTTCCCGTCGTGGTCAAAACAAAACACTCCACAGGAAGCGAAATACACGTAGATGTGCTGATCGTTGGCAACAACAGTGGCGTTGGCGGGACTACTGGCTTTGTGCACCTTTTCGATCGCGTCTGAGGGGACCACCACCTGCCACACAGTGGTTCCATTGTCTCGATCGATTCCGATCACCTGAAGTTCAGACTTCGTTTTGTCAAATGACGTCAGAAAAACACGATTGCCACGAATACACGGTGACGAAACCCCACGAGTCACTTTGCACTTCCAGAGAACATTTGTCTCAGGCCCGAACTCCACCGGAACACCGTCCTGCACGCCGGCATGCCCCGCGGAATTGGGCCCGCGAAACTGTGACCATT
Source organism: Fuerstiella sp. (assembly GCA_029247265.1). GTDB lineage: Bacteria > Planctomycetota > Planctomycetia > Planctomycetales > Planctomycetaceae > Fuerstiella. The sequence goes on along the minus strand of JAQWLN010000193.1, from coordinate 17,451 downwards.
CCTCCCCCGCAACCGCTGACGCGACAAGGAATGTCATCATACAACTCGCGAAACTCCGGACCACGATATCACTCCCATCTGTGATGATTTCAGCACACCGTTCTTTGTAGCCCTGACGAACGTCTTTTCGCACCTGAGAGCCGCCGTGCCACAATTCCCACACCCGCGCCTCTTGACTAACGACTCTGGCCAGAACTTTCCGACCCATCTGTCGTCACCACACAAAATATCACGCACCAAGACTATCGGAATCGCGAAAATGAAACTCCCTCGGCACACGAGGCCCTCATTTGACGATCGCGTCCAGTTCGTCAAGTTTGAATCGAACACTCAGAATGTACGGAGCCTGCCCAGCCGTCCAGTGCCCGTATGTCGTAACGACGAATGTGTCGTCGGGCAGCACCTCAACTCCGGGATACGTGGTGTCGTATCCCCTGGTGTTATCCTTCAGACGAACCGAGTACTGGCCATTGCGGCCAGCGACGATATCCTCCCATGTCCCAACCCAGCCCACCCAGTCACCTTCGAACGGTCGTCCGCTGACACTTCGTTTCGGCGAGCGGCACCGGAAGCTGATGAACAGCCTTCCGTCGGCACTGTACTTCCCCGTGTGTCGATCACCCGTCAGGGCCAGCGGCAGTTCTCGCGGTTCTGACCATGTCCGGCCTTCGTCCTTTGAGAAAATCACGTGCGAATTGCGATTCCGTGAATTCTCACGAAGCAGGACCGCCATTTGTTTTCCATCGGGTGACCGGATGCAGCCAGGCTCGCATAAATGAATGTCAGACGATTGGTAAACCGATTCCGGAAAGGACCACGTGAGACCACCATCCGCCGAAAACGTCTGGTAGAGAGTAAACGTGGATGCCCCCTTTTGTCTGCTGAAGAAACGTCCGTCATCGTGAAACATGGCCACGTAATGTCCACGGCCCGTCTTGAGCGGCTCAACAAACCCCATCACAACGATACCGCCCCAGTCACCAATCGGCTTGAGCTCGCTCCAGTTCAAGCCGTCGTCTTCGCTGACCGCCAGGCGAGCAGGATAGAGCCCGGACCACATAATCAACCGTCTCGTGCCGTCCGGTCCGATGACACGATGCAGCGTTGGCACTTCCTTAGACGTCACCCAGCTTGCTGGTGTCGGCAGGCGATCACTCCAGGTGAGTCCGCCATCATCGCTTCTCTTGTATACGATGGATCCGCGGCCATGTCCGCGGGGATACACACATAGAATCGTCTTACCGTCCTCCAGCAGGCAGGTCGTCGGATGGCCGAGGTACTGTCCGAGTTCTCGGTCTACAACAGTCTGCCGATGTTCATGATCATTCAGGTCGAGTGTCGCTGGGTAAGCGACATTTACCTCTTCCGCCACAGCTGTCATCGAAACCGCCGCGAACAGAAGCATCACTTTCAACATTTGCATAATTCAACCTTTACTGTTTAAGTTGGCCTGGGCATTGTTTGACGGGCCCTGACAGAACACTGAAGGACGTGCATCTCCAGCCAGTATCCACGCGGGTGTTCGATTCAACGAGTTTCATGTGTACAAAACACTGCCAGCCATTGACCAGACCACGAAGCCGGGATTTCAGAGCTGCTTTTTCTACCCTTCGACCATCCGCATTTTCTTCTGCCATCGCTGCGCAGCCGTCGGGGGGGGGCCGATTACGGACCACAACGACAGTGGATTCCCATATTATCGGATGTGCTGAAATAATGAACGTACCAGCCCCCGAGAGATCCGTTGCTTCCGACCACGTGTTTTGGGACAATGTTTGCTCCTGCCAGCCGTCGCCACAGTTACAAGTCAAGACTGGCGGCACGTTCCCTGAATCCTGTTGGGCTCAGTAGATGTTATCTGTCTTCAATAACAGGCCATCACGTCGCCAGGCGATGATGCAGATCGGGTCATTGGGCGCCCTTGGGTTGGCAGATCAGTTAGCCGCTGCAGCGGCATCGCCCGACCTGCTTAAAGGGCGTTCCGTCGTATTTCTGTTTTTGCACGGTGGCCCCAGCCAGATCGAAACGTTCGATCCGAAGATGAGTGCCCCCGCCGGAATACGCAGCGCCACGGGCGAGGTAGCTACCAGGACACCAGGCATTACCTTCGGCGGTACATTTGAACGGCTCGCCGAACGATCTGACAAAATGGCGATCGTCAGATCATTCACGACCGGCAACGGAAATCACGACATCAAACCTGTGGTTTCTCAGGCGTCCGACAAGGCATCCATCGGCGCAATTTATTCTCGAGTCGCTGGCACGACAAATCCGTCCAACGGCATGCCGACCAATGTAACGTTATTTCCGCGGTCCGTGGACTCAGAGCGGCAGCCAGCCAACATGAATTTTGGCAGGTTCGACAGTACCGGGGCTCTGGGAACAGCTTACAGCCCGTTTGTCCCTGGCAGCGGCGGTCCGTTCCAGGAAAGCATGAAACTCAATCTTCCAATCGACCGTCTTGACAATCGTCAGCAGTTACTGGCACGCCTCGATTTACTGAAACGTGAAGCCGATGCGTCCGGACTGCTGGAAGGCGTCGATCAGTTTCGCCAACAGGCATTCGACACGATTGTCGGCGGCGCCGCCGACGCCTTTGATCTTGCTCAGGAAAGCCCGGATACGGTGCGGCGCTATGACACAGCCCCGTTGCTGCCGCCCGATCGAATCAGCCGACGCTGGAAGAACTACAACAATTACGTTGACAACGCCAAGACGCTGGGAAAGCTGCTGTTGATGTCTCGACGACTGGTGGAACGAGGCTGTGGCTTCGTCACCGTGACAACAAATTTTGTATGGGACATGCACGCGGATGTTAACAATGCCACAGTGGAGGAAGGCATGCGTTACATGGGCAGTCCGCTGGACCATGCATTGGCGGCGTTCATAGACGACCTGGAAGCCCGCGGCCTGCGCGAAAAAGTGCTGCTGGTCTGTTGCGGTGAGATGGGGCGGACTCCGCGGATAAACGCACGGGGAGGTCGTGACCACTGGGGGGGACTGGCACCGTTGTTGTTTTACGGGGGCGGCACAAATCAGGGCGCCGTGATCGGACAATCGACGAAAGACGCCGCCAAGCCACAATCACAGCCGTGGGGCATCGACAATTTGCTGGCCACAATTTTTCATTCCGTGTTTGACGTCGGCACGCTGCGGCTGGAACAACGGCTCCCCGTGGACCTGGTTCGCTTAATCACCGGAAGTCAGCCGATCAGCGGAGTGCTGAGTTAACCGGCTTTTCCTCGATGGTGACCCTAAAGGTACAAGATCGGGAGCAGCTCCGAATATCATACACTTTCCTCGCGTGCGGCCTCCTGACGACTCGCCAGCTGTCGGTTGTAGGCACCGATCGTTTCTTTGCGGCGAAGCATACCCACCAGCTTTCCCTTCTCGCCGGGATCCAGCACTGGAAGCTCGTCAATATTCAAAGCGGTGAATTTTCTCAGTGCAACGTTCAAATCGTCATCAGGAACAACACTTAGAAAATTCGACGTCATCACATCCGAAGCATCTGCCAGCTGCCAGATTGTTTCGTCATAAATATATGACCGCACGTCGTCAGCCGAGAAGATTCCCACCATGCGATCATCACCATCCATGACGGGAAAATAATGCTGGTGCGTGCGACTGAGCAGCTTGACAATTTGTGACAGAGGCATCGCTTCGGGAACGTGTTCAATCTGTCGCCCTTTCCGGTAGACATCATCAACCTTGATGCCTTCCAGCACGTCCACCATAAAGTCGCCTCGATGAGCGGGCGATTCCAGGCGTGAGGCAACCTGTTTGACATACAACGTGTGTCCGTTACACAGCAGAAAACACAGCGTTGAAACCCACATCGTCGGCAACAGCAACTGATAGCTGCCCGTCATCTCAGACACCATGATGATCGTCGATATCGGAGCACGTGCGATCCCCGCGAAAAAACCCGCCATCCCAACCACCCCAAAGGTGCCAGCGGAAATTGGCCCCCACCAGAACTGCTCCACAACCTTTCCAGTGGCAACGCCTACACACCCCCCAATGACCATTGATGGTCCGAATACTCCCCCGGAACCACCGGAGCTGATCGTTAACGACGTCGTCAGAATTTTCACGAATCCAACCAGCAGCAGAACTTTGATGGTCAGCTCTTCCGGCGAGCGCAGTCCGGTCTGCAGTACACCATACCCCGTCGACAGAACAGCCAGCAGGTCCTGATCCTGGCCAAACGAATAGAACAGAAGCATGGCAACGACACCGGCCAGGCCGGCTCCAAGAGCCGGTTTCAAATGCGGTGGCCCGGGAATTTTCTTGAACAGATCGTGGACACCGTAAAAACACTTGATGTATGCAATTCCGATGACTGACAGCACCAGCGACATGATCCCATACGGAATCAATTCGGACAGAGAATGCATTGAGTGTTCTGCCAGGCCTCCAAAAACGTGATCAAACGTCTGGCCGACAGGAAGAAATAGACCGTAGATGGAGTAGGCAAGAATCGACGAGATAGCCGTCGGCACGATCACGTCTGATTCCAGATCCGCGTCGCGATAGAGAATCTCGCCAGCAAAAATCGCTCCAGCCAGCGGAGCCCGAAAAATGGCTCCAACGCCGGCCCCCATCCCCGCAGCCATCAAAATGCGACGATCCCGCGCCGAAAGTTTCAGCCGTTGGCCCAACCATGACCCCAGCGATGCTCCGATTTGAGCAATCGGCCCTTCGCGTCCGCCGGACCCGGCCGTGCCAAGGGTAATCGCTGAAGCGAGGGTCTTCACAACGGCCACGCGCAAAGTGATGTTACCGCGTTTCCGATGAAATGTGTCGATCGCGGCATCCGTACCATGTCCTTCTGCTTCAGGAGCAAATGTGTACACCAGACACCCTGAGATCAGGCCGCCTACGGTCAGAACGCCCAGGAGCGCGACAAAGGAAAAAGCGGTGTTCCCCGCCTCAAACAGGTGATGCTCACCGGCGGCGCCGGGCGGTGAATAACCGGAAAGGTTGACCAGTACATAATGCGACACCGCCTGCCCCAGGACGTCAAAAATGATCGCGCCCAGACCGGAGGCGACCCCGACGGCGATCGAAAGCAGAAACCACTTTCCAGTGACCTGTTCAGGGAGCGATTTCATGGGTTGACGGAATCTGTCGGTATTGTTGTTCGGCACAAACTGGCGGTCCGCACACGAACAATTCGGCGACCGTTGAATTCGCGACTGTCTGTACTGAAACGTCAGTCCAAAGCCAAGCCCAGTCGGAGGAATCAACGCGGTAAAAAGAAACAGGGTGGACCGACAGAAGCCAGTCCACCCTATAAGAATCTGGTGAATGATGCGTTGCACGCGTCGGTGAGGTTCTAGCGAATGCGGTCTCTAACAGGAGTCGCCACAGGTTCCGGGTTTTCGCCACGTTCACGAACCCGCGCCGTGGCCGTCGTGCTGATCATTTGTGCTGCCCGAAGGTCGTTGCCGGTGAAATACGGAATCTTGTTACCGACAACTGAGTATGAATACTTGTTCGCCAGTTCCCGCCAGCTCATGTTGTCTGTGCGGTTCCAGACAGCCGCCTGAGCTGCCTGTGGAGCCAGTCGTCCGGTACCCACCATCAGGATCAGTTCTCGCAGTACAGGATCCTGCGTGTATTCTTCGACGGGCACGATCGCATAGTTGGCCCGGGGAGTCGGATCGGGCTTTCCGTGGTTCAGACACGCGGAAACGTACGGAATCTTAATGGTCTTTTCTGGTGGAATCGAAAAGAAACCACCTCCACCTCCACCACCTTGTTGTCCGCCACCACCGATTCCACCGCCACCCTGCTGACCACCGATGCCTCCGCCACCGGACTGTTGACCGCCCTGCTGACCGCCCTGCTGACCGCCGATGCCTCCGCCACCGCCAAAGCCGCCACCGCCCTGACCGCCGCCGCCGAATTGCTTCAGTACATGGACGACGACAAATGACTTCGGAAACTCAACAGTCAGGGGCTCCTCGGTCGTGTTGGTCACCAACACGCTGCCATGCTCCGGCCCCAATGCGATGACCTTTGATTCCAGAGTTCCCTCTTTCATGCCGGAAAACAGCGGAACTCGTTCAGCCGACGGATCGAATTTCGGTCGAGTGATGGGCCGCGACGTGGAACGCCGCCGTTTTGATGAGTCTGCACAAACCTGAGAGGCATGGATCAACAAGACTGCCGCTGCCAGCGCGATCAGAGTGGTGTTTCGAATCCGCATCGATTGAACTCCTGAATGTTTTGACCGGAAATTTGGCTCAAATCTGGACTGATTCTCTCGGCCCGACCGGTCAAACGATAATTTTTTATGTTCTTCTCTGAGTTTATCGCCGATTTCACGGAGTTCGCAACAAAAATCCTGGTACAGATCGCATCCTTCGCGACAGAAGTCGCCAGCGGGAGGGATGAATCGGGCAGGTACGACTCGGCAAACCTTGCCTGATGTACATCGATGTTATTCCGAAATACCGATTGTGTGCCAGCACGCACAGACGTTTCGTTCGGTTTTCTAGCGCTGTTCGGTGCGGCCCGCCACCATGACGTACACAAATTCCCGCACGATCGCCGAGCAAACTGCTGGCTTTTCAGCTCTCTGTCCGGCATCAGAGTCTCTTAATGGGTTGGGAAAACCGGCTGACTCACTGTCCGAAACGACGGTAGAACCCCTATCGACGTCAAGATTCGAGCCGATTTCGTTCGTCCGGGGCCAAACATCACGGACTCGCAACACCCCAGGCGGCCCGCGCACTCCTATCATAGTCGGACAATATCCCGCCGCGGAGAATACGAATTCCCGCTGTACTGAAGGACGGCATTGTCGGTCAGCTCTGAAATTGAACGATCGGCACAGGTTGACCGGAAATCCTGCCTGTCCCTATACTTCCGCGTTCATGCCCCGGCGGAACATGCTCAACGTCGGCTTCCCGAAAACTCTCAATGGAATAGTCCGAACCGATGTCGCCATCAGAATCTCGCAGAGACCAGACCAAGCTGGAAGAAGCCCTGCGCAGCACTAAGCCCTGGTTCGCTGAAAACGGAACGACGTTGATATATGCACTGGCAGCCGTGCTCGCGGTCGCCGCTGCCGCCGTTTTTCTGCAGCGACAATCATCGGGCGACGTACAGGCGTCTCGAGAATTGGCGCAGGCAACCGACCCCGAACAGTACCGAGACATCGCCGACAACGAAGATTTCAGTAAAACAACCATCGGCATCTGGGCTCGCCTTCGCCAGGGAGACCGCCTGCTGGACAACGCAGTCGGCAACATGTTTACAAATCGCGAAGTCGCCATTGAAGAACTAGCGCAGGCTAAAGCTGCCTATGATCAACTTGCAGATCGCCCCGATGTCGACGAACAGGTCCGAGAGCGTGTGCTGATCGGATTGGCTCGTGTCGCTGAAACTCGTTGTGACGGCGATCCCGAAACCACCAATGCCGCCGTTAAAGCGTGGCAGGCAGTTCTGGAAGAATTCAGCGAATCGATCGTTAAGAAGCATGCCGAAGAACGCATCGAACAATTACAGAGCGACGAAAGCCAGACGTTTTACGCGTGGTTTGCTAAACAGAACCCCACGCCCGATGATCCAGGACTTGGCCCAGGGCAATCCGCCGTGCCGGATCTTCCCGAAATGCCGTCACTTCACGATCTGACAATCCCCGAGAGCGCAGAAGGAGAGCCGGCGGACTCCGACAGCAGTGAGAAGAAGTCTTCAGAGTCCGAAGTGCCATCGAACAACGAGTCGCCTGCGAAGCCGGAAGCATCGACCACACCAGCAGAATCCGAATCCGCCAGCGATAAGAAACCACAAGCGGACGCGCAGGGGACTTCCGGTGGAAAAGATGATGTCAAGGCGCCGGGTGATCCTGCTCCGACGCCAGCTGCCGAAAACGATACAGCATCAGAGTCGCCGGATGCCGGCGACGCTGATGCATCGGCGGAGGAGAACAAATCCGCCACCGATGGCGGAGACGGCGACAAATGACCCGCAAGGATCGCTCGCGCGAGCGACCCGACTGTGGAGACGAGGGAAATCCGTCCGACGTCGAAACTGATCTTTCGGCCATTTCAGGTGAACAGTCAGAGCCAGTGCAACTGACCGTGGAGCCAAGGGCTCACGGCTGGCGACTGGACCATTATCTTAGCCGTCTGTTCGGCAACTACAGCCGTGCTCAGCTGCAAAAGGGCATCGATGCTGGCCAGGTTCAACTGAACGGCATGCAGGCCAAGCCTTCGCGCCGTCTGCGTGTAAATGATCGGATTGACGTCCATCTGCAGCCCGCGGACGACCGTCACTTTGAGCCGGAAGACATCCCGATCGACGTTTTGTTCGAGGACGATTACCTGATCGTCGTCAATAAGGCAGCAAACATGGTGGTTCACCCGGGACGAGGCACCTATTCCGGAACACTGGCCGCCGCCCTCCAATTCCACTTCGATCGGCTCAGCGACGTCGGCGGTCGTCACCGTCCGGGCATCGTTCATCGGCTCGATCGTGATACCACCGGTGTGATATTGATCGCCAAAGACAATCAGATTCACCAGAAACTCAGCAGCCAGTTTGAGCACCGTCAGGTAAAAAAAGAATATCGCGCCATTGTGCGAGGAATACCGGAACTTGAATCCGACTACATTCGAACCCATGTGTGTGTCCACAAGCGTGTTCGTGAAAAAATGATGGTCTGTGCGCCAGGGGGTAGGTCTCGCGAAGCCGTGACGTATTACCAGACAGCCGAAACTCACTCTCGATATGCACTAATGGAACTACATCCGCACACAGGACGAACCCATCAACTGAGAGTCCACATGCAGCACATCGGCACCCCGATTATCGCCGATCGTCAGTACATTGGTGAAAGCTGTTTCACACGAGCCCAGGTCACCGGGAACGCGACAGACACCGAGGTTTTGATCGGAAGACAGGCCCTGCATGCCTTTCGCCTGACGATTTGTCATCCAGTGAGTGGAAAAACGATCACGTTTGAAGCACCATTACCGTCAGACATGCAGCATACCCTAGATGTCCTGCGAACCTATACCGCGTGACATCCGCCCGGTAACCAAACGATCTCTATGCATTGAATTTCAGGAAGGATGACCGCTTACCGTGAAGCTTGCCAAAATCCGAATGAGCGACGGCACACCCGCCGTTGCCGCCGTCCATGCCGACACAGTCCAGACTCTGGACCTGACACAAATCGACGGATGTCACTCTTTGAGTGACATCCTCCATACCAGCGACCCTCCGGGACTGGCCCGGTTTCTGCTGAGGCCGGATACAAAGCCGGTCACACACACCGAAGTGGAGTTCCTGGCACCCATCGATTCGCAGGAAGTCTGGGCGGCCGGAGTCACGTACAAACGCAGCCAGGTGGCTCGTATGGAAGAATCCGAAAGTGGCGCCTCTCACTACGACAAAGTTTACGAAGCTGACCGACCGGAATTGTTCATGAAGGCCACGCCGTCGCGGGTTTCGGGGCCCCATCAGGCAGTGCGCGTGCGGCACGACAGTTCGTGGTCGGTACCGGAGCCCGAATTCACACTGGCCATTAATCCCGAAGGCAAGATCATTGGCTACACGATCGGCAACGATATGTCGGCCCGCGACATTGAAGGAGAGAATCCACTTTACCTGCCTCAGGCCAAAGTCTACCGCCAGTGCGCTGGGCTCGGCCCCTGTATTCTGCTGGCTGACGAGCCGCTGGATCTGGAGGGCACGAAGATCGAACTGGTGATTCAACGCGATGGTGCTGCAGTCTTCAGTGGCTCCACAAATCTCGGACAACTGCACCGGTCACTGGAAGATCTGGCCGTCTGGCTCTATCGGGAAAGTGAGTTTCCTGAAGGAACATTTCTGATGACCGGCACCGGGATCGTTCCGGACGACGAATTTACTCTGGAAGACGGCGATTCCGTAGCAATCACGATCGCCGGGATCGGGACGTTAACGAATCCCGTTGTCAAAGATTCGGCTGAAGTCACATAGGCTCGGGCAGGCGGAGACCTTCAATAAAAAAGTCCCGGTCTTGCAGGAGGACCGGGACTTTAATTTTTTTTGTGTGTGTGTGTCACGTTCAACGATGACTCTGTGCTGACGGCTCAGGCCACAGCCTCTGACGGAACCGAGTTCGAAGTTGATACTTCATCAGTTTCGACATCATTAGCTTTTCGTCCTGCAGGGATCTTTGACTTCACGTCATATGCCAGCCCCGTCATTTCCAACAGGCGAATCGTCCACCATGTCATGTCGATTTCCCACCAGCGGTGTCCCGACGGAGCAACGCTGGGATGGGCGTGGTGGTTATTGTGCCAGCCCTCACCGTATGCCAGCATGGCCACCCACCAGAGATTTCTTGACTCGTCGCGAGTGTCGTAGTTTCGATAGCCCCAGAGGTGTGTTGCTGAATTGATGAGCCATGTCGTGTGATACGCCGCGGTCATCCGCACGCACATTCCCCAGACCAGGAACGATACTGCCATCTGCCCACCTCCCAAAGCCCAGCCTGCCCCCAGCAACAGCAGTCCCTGAGCCCACAACCACATGGCAAACGTCTTTTCAAAAAACTGCATCATCGGACGTTCCGTAAGTTCAGGAATATACTTGCGACAAAGCAATTCCTGGTCCCCCCGCTTCCTCTTCACGAACAGCCACAGAATGTGCGACCACCATGCACCAATCAGTGGCGAGTGAGGATCACCGTCCTGGTCGGACTTCTGGTGATGCAGGCGATGGGTTGCCGCCCAGGTCATGGGAGAACCTTCACCCGACAGGCTTCCCGCCAACATCACAAAAAACTCTGCAGGAGCACGAAGTTTGAATGCCTTGTGAGCCAGGTATCGGTGGTAACCCAGACAGATACCGATGCTGCATGTCACCCAGTGCATCACCAGACAAACAGCCAGCGCCTGCCAACTGAAAAATGCCGGAACAAAGGCGGCGAAGCATCCGATATGAACGAAAAACAGGAAGCCGGTCACCACCCAGTCAATATTGTCCTTACGAAGCTGACTCTTGGAAAACGCGGCACGCAGCGCTTCTCCATCTGCCTTCGCCTGAACACGCTTTGCCTCGGTCTCGGGAGAGATCGACTTCGGAATACCCAACGTTGAAAGAGAACCGCTCATAGATCCCGTCTGTCTTTATCTTTAATTACGTCACGCTGATTGACCAAAGTGGTTTGCCACCACGTCTGGTCCGAACATACGCACGTTATCGACGGACCTCAACCCGGACCTGTCCGGTTGCAGTCAAACATCTGTCAAAGGATTGTCACAGCGGTAAATCAAGCATATCAAAGGCGTTACGACGCAGACAAAAAGCAGCTCAAGGCTTCCGAGCGGTACGTAAGGGCGCCTCTCTCCACTCCGGCAGACAAGAAAACAGTCGCCACCGGGATGAAACCAACTGTAATGACACTGCATTTCGCGCCTGCGCCACGTCGGCACCCTGCATGGCACCGAATGCACAATCAGTCATCCCTCGCTGGTCTCAAGCCGTTCGCAACAGCGACAAAGAATAACGAAGATTGAGGCACGTTGGGCGTCACCGATTGGTCGAAGCGGGGGGTAGCCTGTCCGCGTACCGGCCAGGTTCAGACACGAATTTCTTCATGTTCTCCGCGTTGTTCAGCAGCCACAGTTTCTTCCGGAAGATCGCGGCGTATTTCAGCTGACCTTCGACTGCTTTTCCGGTCTCTGCCAGAGTCACGGGGCAGACACCATCGCCCTGCGGCCAATACTTCTGCGGCTTCTTCTGAAAATTCTGCATCTGTTCGACACTGCTGAAATACAACAGCTTGTCACGGTAATGCAGAGCGAGTTCCGGCATTCCGGACACCAAAGTCCGTGTTTCCTGCACTGCAGACAGACACAGACCGCCAAAGGCGGCCTTCATTGCCGGGGCTGGAGGTACAGGCACAATTCCCAAGGCCGCTTCAGACACATCAGAGGAAGCAGTCTGTCGTGAAACAGGAAGGGTTGGCGAAGCGGAAAACTTTGTAACAGCCGCAATGTTCGCGGAAGATGATGGTTTCGCAGTTGTATGAGTGGCAAGAATCCTCTTCAGGTTCGGCAGGAGCTTCTGCTCAGACTGAAACCCGGTCGTTCGACTCAGAATGACCATTTCCGGAGAAACAATCAGGACAGCAGGTACGCGATCGACTTTCAGCTGTTTGGCCAGTTCTTTGCGCTTGTCAATATCGACCAACACGGGCACGAAATTCTGATTGACAAACTCTGCAATCACAGGACGGGAAAATGTTTCCCGTTCATATCTCTTGCAGGGACCGCACCAATCAGCCGTAAACTTCATCAGAACAAGGCGGTTGCCATCATTCGCGGTTCGTAGCGCCGATTCAACATCGGGCGACCATGTCACGTGATCCGCCATGGCGGTGCTCGGTACCACAGCAGACGCGACTAACGCGACTGTCAACACGGCACGCATGGACCGGCCGCAGTGTGAAGCTGATTGCTCCGTTATCTGCTTCGCCGTTCCCTCTGTATTCTCGGATGTTAACTTCAGTGTGTTGGAAGAGCGACGCATAATCTCCATGCCTGTGTGTCCAGGTGAAAGTCACTGAGCCTCAACGTTTGACGGAATTGCTTTACTGCGCAACACCCCGTTTACCGTCGACTACCCCGATTCCACGATCCGTAAACGCCTCGATGATGTACATCGGTCACAGATCGGCGGCGATGTGTGAGGGTCGTTACGTTTGAAGTGAATTTCGAAATTGCGGGCCTAATTGCCGCTGCGTGAAGCTGCTGCCGGCAACAACATGTCGCAGGATCAGCCCCAAACCCGCCAGACACGCCGATTCTGCAGCACCACAAAACTGTGCGATATTCGAACTGCACTTTTTCGGTTGTCTTAGCCGGCTGGTGCACAGCGGTCGTCGTCACGTGCGCCAACGACGAAGCGATGCGGCAGCATTTCACGCGGACTGGTAGCCATGAATCGCGTGGTTCAACTGCTGTTTCGTGTCTGCCAGGAGCCAGCCATATAGTGGCGACAAGCGATTTGCTGCACCGCCCCGACAGGAATCACCTGCTTGCGGGACCATCACCTGTACGTTCGCCGTGACAGCCCTGTTGTGGATGCAATTATTCAGCGTCCGGTGGACCGACAGGCGTCTATATATTCCTGCATCTTTGACAACGTTTCAGGGCTGACATGATGTTCTATGCCTTCCGTGTCAATCGTCGCTGTCCGCTCAGAAACACCCAGAGTCAATAGAAACTCGTGGACCGTTTCGTGGCGACGCTGCGAGTCTCGAGCGATTCGACGCCCTTTGTCAGTGAGTTCGACAGGCGCATAGGGCTGGGAAGTCACCAGGCCGTCTCGCTGAAGTCGGCCGATAGTGCGGTTCACTGTGACATGACTGACTTCAAATTGTCGGGCCAGGTCCACCGCTCGGCATTGCCCGCACCGATCGATGATGGCAGCGATCGCCTCAACATAATCCTCTGCCAACTCCGTCGCGTGGTCCTGACGAGTCCGTTTGTGCTGATTCGGTTTTCGCCTGGCCGTTGACATATTCTCTCTGATTCGTTCAAGCGACATTGAAATCAGGCCCTCTGGTGGAGGTGCCGAGACACATCGCAGCCTGCATCGGCCGCAGGCATTGTTGAGACAACCTATCGGGTTGACAAGGGCCAACGAGTGGAAGATCGGAATGGGGCTGAATCCGGCCATGCCACAGGGAATGTATCCTGTGCTGCACTGAGGGCCGACAAAATTTTGGTGACCCGATTGCGGAATTCTGTCGTTTGGAGATACTTGTCTTCGATCAGTCGCCGGATATGCAGCCATTTCATGGCGGCGGCAAATAAAAGGCCGCGTGCTAGACGTTTCCAGTCACAGGATTATGGACTGAAAAGCGGGTAACGTGCTGCAGTCGATGCTGCCCCTGGCCTCCGTGGTCAGGGGATCTTAACATGAACGGGAGGTATCCAGATGTCAGGTGGTCGTCCAACAGCCGTATTTTATCTCGCGGTTCTCGCGGTAATCGGGGGATTGGTTTACTTTGCTGGCATGCAGGCAGGGTTCTTTGGAGGCCAAGCGGCTCCTGAGCCGGCCGGTGAAAATGGAGGTGAGCCGACTCTGGATCCAGGCATGTTGAATCTCGGAACAAATACGGCGGAGGCCGCTTCTTCCGACGACCTGGTGACGACGGTCAAGGAATACTCGTTTGTCCCTTCCGAGCGGCTGCCAGCAGTCAAGGGCACGGCCGCATACAAGCCTCTGGAAGACAACACTGTACGATTCGCCCTGAACGTCTGGGCCGGTTGGGCGCCAATCATCCACGCGAATGAAGGATTCCAGCCAAAGAAAGTCTGGAAGACGCCGGACGGCAAGGAATTCAAAGTCCATCTGATCCTGGCTGACGACCCTGTGATCATGCGAGACGCCTATGCTGCGGGTGACTACCACATCGGCTGGGCAACTGTAGATATGTTGCCATTGTTCATGGAAGGTTTCGTTGACAAGTCCGGCACTCCGCGGGACAGCCGCATCATGCCGCGCATCTTTCAGCAGGTCGACTGGTCCAATGGCGGTGATGGCATTGTTGTGCGGAACGAAATCAAAACCGTCAGTGACCTGAAGGGCAAGACGATTGTTCTGGCCAAGAACTCTCCGTCTGAGTATTTCGCTCTCAGCATGCTGGTTGCCGGAGGTCTGCAACCAGGCGACGTCACCTTTCGTTATACCAATGACGCGTTCGAAGCAGCGGCCGCCTTTAATGCCAACAGGGAGATTGCCGCCTGTGTGTCGTGGGCACCGGACATCTACACACTTTCTGAGCAGGACGGCAATCGCATGCTGGTCAACACATTGACCGCCAACAAGCTGATTGCCGATGTATGGTACGCTCGAGCCGACTTTGCCAGCGATAACCCGGATCTCATTGAAGGAATTGTACGAGGCATCTTTGACTCAGTGCAGGCACTCACAAACCAGAGCGAACAGCAAAAGGTCTCTGAGTGGATGGCGCAGGGTTATGCGATTCCAAAGGACGAGTGTCTTGGCATGCTGGCAGATGCCCACTCAACCAACTTTGCCGAGAACCGCGACTTTTTCCTGAACCAGAACAACCCGGCTCGGTTTGAATCCGTTTGGAATCAGGCTTATTACATTTATCGCCGAATTCGTTCCGTAACGCATCAGCCGGTCCCATTCGACAACGTTGTCGATTTCAGCATCCTTCAGAAGCTTGGCAAGGAAGAAGCCTTCGCGTCGCAGAAGAACGAGTATCGCGTGCAGTTCGCCCCCAAAAGCACGGGGGAGATCCGGGCCGAATCGGACGAGGTGCTGACCAACACCGTGATCATTCACTTCCCGCCGAATCGACACGACCTTGATCACAAGGTGACACGAACCCAGTCCGACGGTAGTCAGGTCGAGGAACTCTACGACCCCAACGTCGAATTCGTACTGGAGGAAATTTCTAAACTGGTGGGACAGTTCGGCGCTGCCCGAGTTGTGATTGAAGGCCACACTGATGCTTCCATGAAATCACTGCTGCCGGACGACAGCCTGGTGAAGGAACTGTCGGGGAACCGAGCTAATTCGGTCAAAGAAGCTCTTGTGCAGAAGTTTCAGCTGGACCCCAATCAATTCAATGCCACAGGTGCTGGCTGGGATCATCCAGCCGACCCAAACGATCCCGCAAACCATGCAAAGAACCGACGTGTCGAAATCCACGTATTTTCGGCTGAAGCGGAGTAAAGCACAAAAAGGCAATCCACACTGTTGCTGGAGACCGATTCCGCTAAAACTCAACTTTGCTTGGCTGTTATACTGCCTGCGTGGCGTATGAAAGGAGTCGACGGGCGACAATACTGACGGATTCGTCCCGGCACAATTCGGCGTCCTCGTGAAGGATACGGAGTTTTCTTTTGGCTCGTGAACCTGCTTACACGGATGAGCAACTCGAAACATTCGGGTTGGCCAGAGAGCGACTTGCGCAGCACATTGCCATCATTATGGATGGTAATGGACGCTGGGCGCAGCAGCGCGGACTGCCCCGAATCGAAGGACATCGCCGAGGAGTCCAGTCTGTGCGAGCCGTCGTCGAAGAATGTTCACGGCTCGGACTGCAGCAGCTAACACTGTATTGCTTCTCCAGTGAAAACTGGAAACGACCAAAGCTGGAACTCAGTCTGTTGATGAAGCTGCTGCGGCATTATCTTGTGGAAGAACGCCGATTGATCTGTGAACAGGGATTGCGGTTCCGAGTCATTGGCAAAACGGAAGAACTGGACCCCGGCATTCAAAGGGAAATCAAGCTCACAGAAGATGCGGCCCGCGGGAACGACGGCATGATGCTGTGTCTGGCTGTCAACTACGGCGCTCGTATGGAGATCACTGAAGCCGTTCAGCAGATTGCGCGCAAGGTCCAGCAGGGCTATCTTTCGGCTGACACAATTTCGGAAAAGACGGTCGTCGATCATTTAATGACGTCGGGAATGCAGGATCCGGATTTGTTAATTCGCACAGCCGGTGAAATGCGAATCAGCAACTACCTGCTGTGGCAGATCAGCTATTCGGAGTTCTGGGTGACCGACTGCTGCTGGCCTGACTTTCGTGAATCCAATCTGCACGCGGCATTGAAAGAGTTCGCTGCCCGAGACCGTCGCTTCGGAGGCCTTCATAACACGACAGAAGGTTCGTCCTCCGCCAGTGCCTAGCTCAGTCCTGTAAACGGAAACCTGGTTATGCTCGGATGGAGATTGGGAATTTCAGTGGTCCTGGTGCCCAGCCTGCTGTTGCTGTTCTGGTGGGATTCCACTTTAGGCCACCGAGCTCCTGCGTTGCTGGTGTTTTGCCTGTTGATTTCGATTCGCAGCACGTTCGAAATGAGTCAACTACTGAAGACTCGAGCGATGAAGCCAAGTTTCGAACTGACAGCGCTGTGCAATGTGTTGGTGATTTTCGCCGCATGGGCACACTCGCAGACGATCACCAAAATCGCTCCTCAACAGGAATTGCTGATCTCTCTGGGCTGGATTGCTGCCGCAATCGTTGGCAGCTTTGTGCTGCTGATGCTGTTTGAAGCTGCGAGATTTCGAAAACCAGGAGGTTCACTGGAATCACTCGGGGCAAATTCAATCACACTGCTGTACGCCGGCGGATTACTGGCTGTGATCGCTCAGTTTCGCTGGTTCCCGAACGAGTCGATCGGATACTTCGCCATTGGCTCGGTCATTATCGCGGCTAAGAGCGGTGACATCATGGCCTACACTTTTGGACGACTGTGCGGCCGGCGGAAGATGGTTCCTCGCCTCAGCCCAGGCAAGACATGGATGGGCGGATTCGGTGCCCTTGTTGGCAGCGGCCTGGGTGGCTGGCTGTGGCTGACATTCGGAGGACAGCTGTTCGAAGCCCGGCCCACAGCGTCCCGTCTGGAGTGTGTCCTTGCGTACAGCGTGACGATGGGCGTGTTTGGTGTGA
>JAQWLN010000185.1 GCA_029247265.1 Fuerstiella sp. | reverse complement strand
ATCTCTTTCTCGATCAAAGCCACAAGCTCCGGCGTCAGCTGATCATCCAGATACTCAGCAATCAGGTTCGCGTCGATCGTTTTCTGCCTCGCCGCGTCGTCAGCCAACCGGCGACGCCGCACTACTTCGCGAATCCGATCTGCCAGCTCTGTGGCCAGAGGACTGGCAGTCAGTTTCTGGCCCAATTCACGAGCGTTGGACGACGGCAATCGGTCATCAAGGTAGGCCAGCAGAGTTCGCAGAGTCAGTCGCATTTGAAGCTCTCTGTTTGCGCGGACGTCCAAGTTCCTGGGATTGATAGTGACGGACATGTCGTGCTGGCACCAGCACGTGAGGTTTTTTTGTGTTGCTCCCCTTTGTTAGTACGACTCGTCCGTGGAATTCGTACAGATTTCTTCAGAAAACTCTGAAAACGTGAATTTTCAGGTCTTAGCAGCCTCTGATTCTGTCCTGACGCTCAGTGAGAACCTTCAGGAACACCGTGTAACAATCACCACGGTATGGCCCGAACCACGGGAATGATCGGCAGACCCAATACATAGAATGTGATGCGTCAGAGCACTCCTGCTGGTCCCGCCCACAGTCGGGACAGCCACACTTGAACGTGCCGTGAATGATGCGAGCCATGCGGATCGAAAGACCCGAGTAGCGCTCGACTGGCACTGTGGATTGTGACCGGATCGTTCTACGGACGATGGAGCCGTTTCTCTGCAGCCACGTTAATGGCCCCAGTACGTTCGTTCGCCGTCATGTTGTGTATCGTTCTCAACAATTCTTCAGCAGCCGGCGTCAGAGTGCGGGAACGTCGCTGCATCGTGACACGGGCCGTCTGAATGTTCTGTTCCAGCGGCCAGTCAGCTGACACGTCTCCGAAACTGACGTTACAGAACGAGGGAATGTGCCTGGGAAGCAGACGACCACCTGGCAGCACAAGTGTCATGACACCAATCGACGAGCCGGTGTTGAACATGCTGTCGATCGCGGTCTTGGTATGGTCCCCGATGAACGAGCCAACCTTGATTGTTCCCGAATCAATCAGCTCGCCATGAATTGGCACGTTGACAGTACTGTAGTCGCTCTTGAGGTCTGATGTGGTGGTGATGGCACCAAGATTCACCCATGGACAGACGTAGCTGTGTCCCAGAAATCCCTCGTGATATTTGTTCACATAGGCGTGCAGAATCGATGCTTCGACTTCTCCTCCCACACGACAGTGCTCGCCGATCGTGGTCCCCTCACGGACATTCGCTCGAAATATTCTTGTACCGCGAGACACATGGCAGGGACCCTCAATACGAGTAAACGACTGTATGTGAACGTCACGATCAACGGAGACCGGACCGTTTCGTGTGTCGATGACAACGTACGGATCAATCTCGGCCTGCTCCGAGACGTACACATCTGTCGGACTGCCCAGGCACTGCACATGCGACGACTGCGGTCCCTGAGACACGCCTTCATCCACGTAATCCCGCTCCAGTTGTCGACCGTTCTGGTTCACGAGATCCCACGGTCGATTGATCATGATACCGGATGCGTCCACTGCCCGTCGCGTCCTCGCAATTCCCAACAATATGTCCTGAAAGTCGTCGCGCTCCAGCAGTCGGGATTCCTCCGGTTCCAGGCCGATCTAGGCAAGATGCCCGTCAATGAACCCCGCGTTGTCCATCGTCACATCACTCGCCTGCAATCGAGCCTCAGGCATCCACCGACCATTAAACAGCAGCGTGGGACCTTTCCTCAGCGCTGTCAGATCATTGACCATTGCCTCTGGATGTTCCTCTGCATACACCGGTGCCAGCCACGGTCGTACAATGGCCCCCCAACTCTTTGCGGGAAACCAACGCTGAAGTCGCCGCCGCAGCTCTTCTCGACCACACAGCAGCTCAAATACCGGCCGCATCAGCGTGAGCGGCGATAGTTTCTCAGCACTTCGGTCTTCATACACAAACCACTGCATTGTCTGGCCTGAGTTTTGCACAGCCCCCGTCGGCGGATCCGACGGAAACGGGTAACGGACCCTAAGTGGAATTCTGCGAGCTGGACCTCGGCAAGCGGGAATTCAGTCGGAAAAACCCGGCTGCCAATGCGTCCGCCACACCAAGGCCGGTATTCTCAGCCGAAGAATCGCAACTACCAGCCAACCCTGCCGGTCAACTCACACCTCAAGAGGCCGAAGTGTGCCATCCCTTCATGGCTTAGATCGCAGACAATATCGCGCCGACCTGTGTCGCCACCCATGTTTCCCCAGACTTCAATAAACGTGTTCCTGAGATACCGGATCAGATAATCAGTCTTACACCGCCGAGTTCGCCCAAATCGTAGGGCAGACGACCGCCGGGTGAGCCAATGAACATCAGATTGCGGGGAATGTTCCATTCCTCAGACAATCGCTGGATCAACTCAGGCCCAAAGTGCCCGGCCAATTGGACGAATTCCACGTCAATCTCCGGATAGGCCTGGTCAAGAAATTGAAGTTCCTGGACCAGATTATCCGGAACCTTTACGTCTTCGTTTGTGATGGTCACAATTTTCAGTCGATTGGTGTGCTCGTTCTGTCGCACGTAAAGCAGGGCGTTGTTCAGGTTTGCGATGTTGTCACCGCGTGTGAAGAAGACAATTTGCTGCGCGTTGATCTCTTCGATCTTCTCGCGCACACCTTTGGTGAGTCGCGTCATCGGCCCCACGATACTGGCGGTCAGGCTTCGGACCATAGACAGGCAGGCCTTCAGCAGCACGATCCGCCCCAACATGACTGCAATCATCAGCATCGACGGAATGAAATACTTCAGAAACGTCACCAGATAGCTGGGGTCAATCAGAGCGTTGCCGACCAGGCCGATCAACACGGCGCACATCGCGATAATGACAGAGACCCACCTCGCCTGCGTCGGTCGGGGCAGGTTCTTCCGCTTGATTTTCAGCAGAATATTTCCAAGGGCAAACAACGCCATCACCGACAGAAACGAAATCGTGTACAGGCCGGCCAGGTTCTTGATCTGATCCTGATCACTCGCAGTCTTCGTGATAAACAGAACGGAGACACACAGCAGGAAGAACCCGATAATAATGCGGTGAGTGGTGCCGCGTCGGTTGGTCTTCAGCAGAAACTGAGGCAGACAACGGTCCAGTGTCATGCGATGCACCAGTCCGGTCACACCCACAAAACTTGTCAAAACGGCCCCACTGAGTACCAACGCCGCATCAACCGAGATCAGAAAGCTCAGTTTTGGCCCAAAGTATTCTCCGCCGGCAACTTCGCCAAGATGTGCGAGCAGAGCATTCTGATGCTCGCCCACTGCGCTGATGCTCACCAGGCCCAGGGCGAGCAGCGCCATCAATGGGTTGAAAAAACTGACAGCGATCCACATATTGCGCAAAGTCTTCGGGAAGACTCCTGCCTTCTGCTCTTCCACAAAATTGGACGAACTTTCGAATCCCGATATCCCCAGCATGGCCGCCGAAAAACCAAAGAACAAAGCCATCAACAGGGAACCGCCTTTCTGAGGCGTCTCTGAATCGACGTTCTCGTCTGCCTCATTCCCATTCGATTCCAGACCAGGAGTCTCACCCACCACAACTGAGTGCGACGGAAGTGGCTCGTTCATGTTCGCAACAAACGTGTCTGTTCCATTTCCGGCAATGTGCACAAACCCGACGATCAACAGCAGTGACAACGTCGCAATGTGCGTGATAAAAATGAAGATCGCCAGTACAGCGGATTCAGTGATTCCAATGATCGACAGCACCATAAAGAACGCCAGCAGAGCGATGGTGGCAGAGAACACCGGAAAACCGTGGCTGATGTGTTCGACGTAATGCATGCCTTCCAGGGCAGAGATCACTGCGGTTGCCATGTACGACAGCACCGTCAGGCAGGCAGCGATTGAGGCCCTGAATTTGCTGGTGGTATTCAACAGCGCGTTGTAGGCGCCGCCATTCAGCGGCAGAGCACCGACGACTTCTGCGTAAATCGAACGGAACAAAAACAGAACAGCCGCGACCATCAACAACGAAACCGGCGCCAGCTTTCCCGCGTAGCCAATTGCGAGTGCTGAAACGTAGAGACACGAAGAAGTAATATCGTTACCGCATATTGCGGTGGAGGCCAGTTCACCCAACTGACCATCGTGTTCTTTGGGGGGATGTGACGCGGGGGCAGTTTCTGACACAAGTAATCCCTGTCGGCGAAGTGGTCAATCAGCCGCGAACCGTACCGGCATCGTCGGAATCTGACAACGCCGTTTGCGGGTTGCACCAGCTGTCAAATACACGAAAACACGGAAACGGCTCAGATTCCAATCGGATCAACGAATCCGGCGTTTTTTGCTCCCTTCCCCAACAGGCGCCGGCGAGTTGGAAAATCGGTTGCGGCGATCACGGATCGCTGGCTGAGAATGGGAATCAGAATGCCGTCACTTCAAGAAGATCGTCGCGGCAGCGGTCATGAGCCAGTCTGGCGACGGCAAAGGCACACGCAGATTCGGATATCGGATGGTGAAACATGTCAGACAGCGTGAGCCGATCGGCGAACGAATATGCTTCCGTGTGCCGTAAGAGTCGCTCCACCAGACTGGCACCTCCACCACTAACGATGACTGTCGGTTTTTCGATGCCCAGACAGCGTTGCTGATCCGTCTCCATTGCTGTGGCCAGATGTTTCAATACCTGCAAAACTGACTTCTGCAGCTGATCGCACTGTACATCAACAATGTGCTGAGCAATCGCTTCCAGATCCATGTCCGTCAGTTCGGTGGAATCGCAGCAAACCATGTGCGCCAGTCGGTTCTGTGAACACCGCAGAGTCAGCGGCCGTCCGTCGGCCGTGTTGGTATCGTCGACGTTTTCACCAACAATGCCGGCAACGATGTAGGCGTCGACGATTGTCGCAAATACCTCAGCCGCTACAGGACACGATTCCCCGCGAAACGGTACTGAGTCCACGATTGCGCAGACTGGCGTTCGGACAGCTCCCGTGTAGACCAGCTCGCCGGACAGCAGCCGGTCACGATCATTCAAGCCGGCGGGCACAGGAAGACCATCCAGCAGAGGAATGATGTCCGTTGTTGTGGAGCCCATGTCCATCAGCAATGCTGGTCCGTCCGGAACCGCGCGACCGGCCCACGTTGCCAGCGCATGCCAGTTGGCTGCAGCGACGAGTGTTGGCAATCCGCGTGCGTCATCTGGTGCTGCAAATTCCCCAGACGTCAGCCAGACTCGCAGAGGCACACTCGGAAAACTTTCTTCCACGGACCGAATAACAAACTCAACACCTTCAGTCTTTGACTGAAAACAGTCAGCCAGTTCTGCGGTCAGTGTTAACGCAACCATGTCGGGCGCATTCCGGTCAGCCGCAAAGTGTTCCTCGGACAGCGCGCTCAGCAACGAGGGCAGCTTTTCCTTCTGTTTCCATATTGCAAAGGGCACTGCTGTGGTGCGTCCGTCAGCATCGGATACTTTGATGTTCGCCCCGCCAACATCCAGTCCAAGAACTCTCATATCGTCTCCGCATCCGTTACGTTCGCCATGTCATCACCATCGTCCTGATCGGGATCATGAAAAAACCGATATCCGGTACCTCGAACGGAAACAAGGTGTCGGGGGTGCGCCGGATCGACTTCGATCATCCTGCGCAGACGCATGACGAAATTATCGATGGACCGACTGGTAATTTCGGCTGAATCTCTCCAGACATCCGACTGCAGCCGGCTGCGGGACAGAACGACGCCATCGTACTTCAGAAAATAACGAAGCAATTCCTGTTCACGTGTTGTCAGGGAATGCACTTCGTCACCGTTCCGCAGTTCGAAACGACCAAAGTCAACCGCCACACTGCCAAACCGTTCGACATCCTGCACAGCCCGGGTCGTCACACCCCTGTCCAGTGTGCGGCGGCGACGCTCCAGGAGGTTGCGCACGCGGCTGAGCAATTCCGGCAGGGCGAACGGCTTTGTGATGTACTGATCAACCCCACAGTCAAATGCCTGAGCCTTGTCTTCGGCCAGGGTTCGGGCGGTCAGCGCAAGGACCGGAACATCCACGTCAACTCTGCGTAACTCACGGCACGTTTCGTAGCCGCTCATTTCCGGCAGCATCAGGTCCAGCACGATCAGATCGAATCGAGGAGAAGCACTGTCGTGCAGGTTCAATGCCGTTCTGCCATCGCCTGCCACGCTGACTCGATAGCCTTCCTGTTCGAAGTTGAACCGCAGTATCTTCGCGATGTTCTCTTCATCTTCGACAACAAGAATATTCACCGCTCAGACCCCCGTTGTTTCACTGGGCTCGACCGTCATGATCGACTTGCCCGGAACAGAATCCGATTCCGTCGGTTTGTCCGCGGTCCTGGCCAGCAGCCGCCCCGGAAGATTGACTTCAAAGACGCTCCCCACTCCATCCGGACCGTCTGATATCGTGACTCGTCCCTTCATGATCCCGACCAGCGTCCGGACAATGTAAAGTCCGAGGCCCGTGCCCTTGCGTGTTCGCTGCAATTCGTCACTGCCCCGAAAGAACAATTGAAAGACCTTGTGCCTTTGATCCTCGGGAACCCCGGCGCCCCGGTCACGCACGCGTACGACAATTCGATCACGGCCTCGCACCATGGCGGATACATGGATCTGCGGCGGATCACCGCCGTATTTCACGGCATTGTCCATCAGATTGCCGAAAATCATTTCCAGCAGCATTCTGCGGGCGTCGAGATGCAACGGTGCCGTGTCGAAAGTAAACACATCGTCCACTTCACGTTTGTGATGCCGACAGGCGACTTCAGCACAGCCAGTCAGCAGCTCGCTTAAACTAACGCGTTCCGGCTCTGTCTGGCTGCCAATAGCATCAAGCCGTCCGACTTCCAGAAGTTGATTGATGAGTTGATCAAGCCGTCCGAGTTCCGACTCCATCGTCTCATAGAACTCGCGACGATCGGCTTCGCTGAGTTGACGCATTAACAGTGTATCCAGATACAAACGCAATGCTGCGATGGGTGTCTTCAGTTCATGGGTCACACTGTCAACGAAATTTGACTGTCTGCGATTCAGCTGAATTTCCTTGATTGTCAGCACCGAATAGAATGATATGCCGAACAGGCTGATACCCAGGGCGATTGACCCCAGAACAAGGGCCAGCCATGAATGCTGTCGGGCAAGCAGAATGATCAGCACCAGCATCAGCGTAAGGTTCACTGTGCCAAGAACTGCGCTCGTCCAGATCGGCAGTTTCAGATGAGATCGTTTTCGGCGAAAGTCGGCCATCGTATTTTCGCAGCGGTAGGGTGGGCGGGTTTCAATATTACCCATCATTGTCGCGTTCGGACAGCAGCCACGGCAGAAATTGTGGACAGCCGGCCGAGAGCTGCCAGCGGGCTCGGCAGGAATGGTGCGACAACAGACTCCCTCATTCATCCGCGTCAGGGCCACTTGCTGGCACATTGAACGAGCGGAGATGGACAATTTCCGGAAACGAACGCAGACTCAGACCGATCGGCGTTACGCAGAGGCGGCAACCGGCTGGCCCATTCGTCTGAGCCACAGAAAATGTGACTTCACCGCAGAACGCATTGTTGGATGCGAATGGTACGGGACACCAAACTCCGTCGCCGTCTGTTCCACGATCTTTGCCAGCGCCGGATAGTGAAGGTGGCAGATTTGGGGGAACAGATGGTGTTCAATCTGAAAATTCAGACCTCCGGTAAACCACGACACCAATCGGCTTTCCCTTGCAAAATCAACCGTGGTGGTGACCTGGTGAACGGCCCATGAATTTTCGATTCTCATTGAATCTGCGTCGGGCTGGTAAAACTCAGCCTGTTCCACACAGTGAGCCAGCTGAAACACAACGCTCATTACGACGCCCTGCCCAAACGACGCCACAAAAAACCAAAGCACAACCTGGTGCCATTCATGCAGGTAAAGCGGCAGACCAAATGCCAGCGTCAGAAACGTAAATTTCCCGACCAGCATGAACACCAGGTCCCATGTCTTTACAGGCGGCATCTTCATGTCCCCGACATGACCGGTGGTCAGGCCGACGATGTCGTCATAGAACTGCCACTTGAATGTGATGAGTCCGTATAGAAACCACAGGTAAAAATGCTGAAACCGGTGAAACTCGAACCGACTCTGGTGAGGTGACAACCGCCCGAATGGTCCGACGTCGATGTCATCATCGATGCCTGTCACGTTCGTGTACGAATGGTGAACAACGTTGTGTTTTTTCTTCCAGAAGTGCGAACTGCCACCGAGAAGGTCGAGAGTAAATGCCATCATACGGTTGATCAAAGGGAACCTGGAGTAAGCTCCGTGCCCCCCATCATGCATGATATTGAACCCAACCGCAGACATCGCAACGCCCAGAGAAACCGAGAGGGCCAGCGCCTGAAGCCACGTCGTCGCCCAGAATACGAGTCCCACGTAGGACAGGACCAGCCAGGTCAGAATGACGGCTGTCTTGACGTACATCCCGGGATTGTCGCGTTTCGGCAGATTGGTCTCGACGAAATAGGCGTCCACACGCTCGCGCAACGTTGGCATGAAGCCATCGCACTTTGCAAACTTGACAAGCTTAGGGTCAGGCTGGACTGAGGATATATCTGACATTTTCGATTTGTAAGTATTCGGTAGACACACATTGCGGAAACTCGGTTCCATGAGCGGACCAGTCACGCAGCGGCGGCAGCTTACCAGAGTCTGAAGTGTTATGCGCTTGAGTCGGCAGCTTGTTTCGAAAGCTGGATCAAGTCGCATGTGCCCCAACACTCCTAAACAGCCACGGATAAATAGTGCCCACATGGGTGGTCGGAGCCCTGCAAAAACACTACCTTCAGCGCCCCCACGGCGAAACGGCGTCTAACGACGGAGCGGTGCTACCACCAGCAATCCTGCTTTGGGGTAATATGGAGGTTGTGAAGATTCAGATATACAGTGCCTGAGTCACTATGTGCCGTCTGCCACCAAGTGGCCATGTCCACCGTCCCCAATAAGTGTCCGTCGAGTGAACCAGATCATTCCCCCTTCTCTGCTGTTTGACTTTTCATTGCCCGTCAAACAATGCTCTGTGCCGTCCCGCCGTAAGACGGGAAGACTGCTGAAGCAGACAGATATGTCGTCATTGTTTCTGCCGTCGTCGCTGAATCTCGAGCCAGATTTCGCAACCGTCGCCGCCGGCTGGCATCAAGATGGATTGGGGCTGGTGTTCTGCATTTCTGGCAAGCCAGAGGCGTGTACGGGCAGCAGCACTGATGTCAAACGCTCTGACTGTGTGTTGATCTGGGTCGATACTCGCCCAGCCGGAAACGTCCAGAGAGCCACTGAGTACTGTCACCACTTCGCATGCCTTCCCTCAGATGAGCAGGCAGGTGGTGCCCCGACTGTTGTTGTTCGGCCCATCGCTCAGCAGCGAATACAACGGATTGATTCAAACGCGCAGAAAATGTTGTGCCGGACGCATTTGAGGAAAGATGGCTACGAACTGGAAGTCTGGATTCCTGGTAATCAGCTGAACGGCTTTCGTGAAATCGCTGATCTGGGCAAGCTTGGATTTTATTGCGTCGTCCAGGATACACACCTTGGAGATCAGCCGCTGATCGTGGGTGAGGATTTTCCCACCAGCTACAACCCATCCACCTGGATTCAACTGGAGTTGCAGTCGTGAAACGGTGGATTCCGTGGAATGCGACTGGCCGTGTACAGGTGGTGATCACCATAGCCCTACTGGCGCTGACTGACCACAGCCACGGCCGCGATCAGCCGGTTCCTGCTCAACGTGCAGCGCTGCTTCAATCATTGCCACCGGAACGCAAACAACGGCTGCGGGCGATCAGCCAGACCATTTCCGATGAAGTCCCGCTGGTGATCGCACATCGTGGAGCCTCTGGCTACCTGCCCGAACACACCACTGAAGCTGCGACGCTTGCCCATGCACTGGGGGCTGACTTTATCGAGCAGGACGTCGTGCTTTCTTCAGACGGCGTCGCGGTGGTGCTTCACGACGTCACTCTGGAAGGCATCACCAATGTTGCCCGGCTGTTTCCCAAACGAAGTCGGGACGGCAAATTCTTTGTCTTCGACTTCACGCTTGCTGAATTAAGACGGCTGAGTATCTCTGAACGATATCCTCGCCCGGACCATGAAAACGAAAGTCACCGGTTCCCCCAGGATACCGGGCGTTTTGGGTTGTCCACTCTGGAAGAACATCTGCAGTTGATCAAAGGCCTGAACGTCTCTCGCAGTCGCAATGTCGGCGTCTATGTTGAAATCAAACAGCCGAAGCTTCATCGACAGCAGAAACTGGATCCTTCGAAAGAGGTCCTTCGTGTGCTGGGCAAGTACGGGTACAGCAACGCTGACGACCGTGTCTTCGTTCAGTGCTTCGATGAATCCGAGATTCTGCGACTGAGAACGGAGTTGAAATGTCAACTTCCACTGATTCAATTGCTGCTGGATGAACCCTCAGGTGAAGACCTGGCGAGAATCGCCAAAGTCGCCGACGGCATCGGAGTCCGGATTGACGCTGTCGTCGACGGAATTTCTCCCGATGACCCGATGCACGTACGAGTGTCGAATGTGGTCAAAAATGCGCATCAACATGCGATGATGGTCCATGCGTGGACACTGCGCACGGATGCTCTGCCGGATTATGCTCCGAGTTCGAAGGCAATGATTGACTGGCTGGTCAGAGAAGCCGGTGTCGACGGAATTTTTACGGATCAGCCCGACATTCTTCTGTCCTGGCGACAAGGCGTGCAGGCAGCCGGACGGCTGGAAGGTCCCTTCAAACTGCTGGGCAACGGCCTGTCAGAGAGTGACTAAGCCAGCATTTGAATTTGCGTAAGTTTTGCCCCTCTCGAATGGCGGGCACCATGACGAAACTTCGATCTAGTCGACAGTCTGCAGCGAGACATTTTCAGATCCAGCCGACCATCCTGAGATCTGAGCAGGCTGCGTTGACAATTTCACCCGGCTGCGCTGCTCAAATTGGTACTGCCCCGAACGAATTTTCAGTGTTTGACGGATATACACGAACAAATTCCGGCTTGATTGACGTTTATAGTGGTGACATTCTTCTTTCCAGAGCTGCGAAATCGGCGCAAATCAATTTATCCATTGGTGATACGGCAATTGCGAGACCGATCAAAATATTGTCAACGTCCTGTTTTCGAACTATGATATTGAGCAGAATGTGTGTTTTCCGGGTTATGATCAGATATAAAGCGTCGTTCTGTTGAACCGAACAGGCAGTACTGTGGTCCACCACAGATTCGGTTTTGCAAAGAACGTTAAACCCTGTAAGACTGCTTCCAGGTGAAACCATAGCCAAACAGCGTTGGTTTCGGATTTGTGTCAGCGGGTGCACGGTTTCTGCCGTTAGTTCCCATATTCAGAGGCATGGCCTCATCAGAATCGTCAAACGGGGATTCCGTCGTGAGTACACTTGAGGTTACTTCCAGCCAGACACTTACGGCCGACGATACCGATGTCGACGGCGGAGTCTGGGACATGCTCTACGACATGCCGGCATGGGGCATCAGCCTGCTGGTCCATGTCGCCGTTCTAATTGCCCTGATGAGTATTACCTGGGTGATTGAGACCCAGAGTGAAGTCGAAATCACGTCGACGTTTGAACCCGACGAAGTCCGCCAGGAAGAGTATGTCATTGACACAGAGGTGTCCGAGGAAATCGGCAGCGACAGCAGCTTGAATATTGTCGGCCCCTCCATGGCAGTTGCCCAGAGCAGCGGGATCGACAATCACCGCGAAGAGTCCGAAAGAATTAACGAGTCGGTTATTGACCCTCGCCTTCAGGCGCCGCCGACAATGGAGGCCCCCAGCGAAGCAGAGCTGCTGGAATCGATCGATCTGACAGGAACAACAGAACACGCAGGTGGCACCGAAGGTGCGATCGACCGCATCACCCAGGAAATCGCCGCGTCGTTACGCCAGCGAAAGACTCTGGTCGTCTGGCTGCTGGATGAATCGTTGTCTATGGAAGGCAGACGCGAACTTGTAGCAAAGCGTTTTCAGGGAATCTACAAGCAGTTGGGGGCACTGGATGTTGGCGCTGAAGAAGCTCTCAGAAGTGGCATCATCGGTTATGGCAAAGAAGTTCATTTGCTGCAAAAAGACCTCACCTCTGATCTTTCACTGCTGATGAAAGCGGTGCAATCTATTAAGAATGACAAGTCCGGAGAAGAAAGAGTTTTCACC
This sequence comes from Fuerstiella sp., assembly GCA_029247265.1. Lineage (GTDB taxonomy): Bacteria > Planctomycetota > Planctomycetia > Planctomycetales > Planctomycetaceae > Fuerstiella. The sequence continues at coordinate 6,829 of JAQWLN010000185.1, read as the reverse complement.
GCGTTGAACATGGCTCTGAAAACGTTCCTGCCGGCAAAACGCAAGATGCGGGCCAACATGATGATGATCCTTGTCACGGACGAACGTGGCGATGATTTTCAAATGCTGGAGGAAACGGTGCGCAGATGTGCTCGCGAAGGCGTCAAGGTTTACTGCGTCGGAAATACGTCAGTGTTCGGGCGTGAAAAAGGTTACATTCCCACAACATGGGAAGTGGACGGTGAGACGTATCAGAAAGACCTGCCGGCAGACATGGGGCCGGAGACGGTTGCCGCTGAGGGCCTGCAACTTCCCTTCTGGACGGCCAGTGCCCGCAATCTCGATCGCATGTCGTCGGGCTATGGGCCATACACACTGTCGCGAGTGTGCGCCGAGACGGGCGGTGTGTTTTTTGTGGCGGAAGATAGCGGTGGACGCAAATGGGACTCCGCTATCATGAGAAAGTATTCGCCGGACTATCGGCCTCTGCGCGATTATCAGCGTCAACTGTCGACAAACTCTGCGAAGTCGGCACTCGTCAACGCCGCCAAACAAACCGTCCTTGACGGAGACGACATTCCAGTCCCAAAGCTGACGTTCCAGGCAAACAATGACACGGTGCTTCGCCAGCAGATCACTGAGGCTCAGAAACCGCTGGCGACGATGGACTATCAGCTCCAATTACTGCATTCCATTCTCGAACCCGGTGAGCGTGATCGCGACAAACTTGACTCGGACCGCTGGCGAGCCAGCTTTGACCTGGCAATGGGGCGCGTTCTGGCGATGCGAGTTCGTGCGTTTGGCTACAACAACATGCTGGCCGAAATGAAGTCCGCTCCCAAATCATTCCAGAAGCCGGGCAACAATCAGTGGCGTCTCGCCCCCTCGAAAGAGGTAGACGGAAACATTTCAGTCCGCAAGCTTCACAAGAAAGCTATTGAGTATCTGACTCGCGTGATTGACGAGCACCCGGGAACGCCATGGGCCTTTTTGGCATCAGTAGAACTTGGCGATCCGCTCGGCTGGGGCTGGCAGGAGAGTAAGATGGAGGTTGCCGCCGCTGGTAATCGAGGAGCCGCCGGAAATCGGCCTCAGTTCGCTCCGGAAGAAGAGGCCCGCCGGCAGGAACAGCGTCGCCGACAGCAGAAAATGAAGGCCACGGAACCAAAGCTCTAAAACGATTCGCGGCGACACGGTATCAGCCCGGCTGCTCTGTCGGAATCGTTGCCAATCTAAACGCCCCCTGCCACCCCGCCCAACGGTGGCCTTGCAGGCTGGCAGAGGCGACACTCACACAAGTTCCCGAAGGAGATTTGGGAGGGCTATGAGCGGAACGGGGAGTCCAAAAGGACGATAAGTCGGGATTTGCCTGACTAACAGCTTGCAGAATCGCGGTACAGACCGTCCAATAGCCTTGGGGAAATTAACTGGGTAGGGGCAACATGGCCGTTGCACCCGTTTTACGCACTTCGTTTGCGCGCGAATCACTGCCGATTCAAGTAAGAATCCGGCAGGAGGTAGACTTCGTATTGCGCTCGAAGGTTCGTTGAAAATGGAACACGACCAATTTCTGTTCGTGATCGTGGAAAGTCCAACGTGGCTGCTCTACGTAACACTGCTGCTAACCGCTCTGTTTTTTCGCTTCTCACGGTTACTGACCGTACGAAATCTCGACCTGGTGCTGTTGCTGCTGCTCTCAACAGCCCTTGTCGTCTCTGCCTCGTCCAAACGTGACGATCTGGCAAATGCCGGTGCCGTTTCTGTGGCGGCTGACGTGCAGCCCCTCGAAGGTGATACCTCTCCACCGACACCGCTCGGGGCACTGAATCGACTCAGTTCGATTGTCGTTCTGGCGTTGTCGGTATTGTTGATCGTGCGTCTGACGTTTGACGAATCTCTGACCCGTCGACCACGTCTGGAACAAAATCTCAATCAGGCGGGGCTGACATTCCTGTTCTTCCCGGCCTTTACAATTCTGATGACCGGCGTTTTTCTGAAGGAGCCGCCTGTCCGCAACATTGACTCGGTCAAGTCCGGCGTGGCGCTTCTACAGGGACAGGAATCATCGGACGTAACCACCGCTGGTGACCAGGCAACTCCACCGGCAACTGAGACCATCATCGCAGCGGGCGCGGCTAAGGTTGCAGAACTTTCCGGACAAGTGGATTCGGTGGAAATGCGGGACGCCGCCGGTCGTACTTCAACGGAAGAGTTGATCGCCCGGATTCTGGTTGTGGTTGCCCATACCACGGTGATCCTTGGTCTCATGTACATTGGCCGAAAACACTTCTGCAGCGCCCAACTTGGCATATCCATGTGTTGCCTGTACCTGCTTTTACCGTGTACTGCATTCAACGTTCATCAGTTAAGTCACGTTGTTCCTGGAGCATGCCTGACATGGGCATTCGCCATGTACCGAAAACCGGCCGTCGCCGGAGTTCTGTTGGGGCTGGCCTGCGGCACTTTGTTCTTCGCTGTATTTTTGCTGCCACTCTGGGCGGTGTTTTATGGCAAGAAGGGCAGTCTTCGATTCGGAATCTCACTCGGCGCCGTCGCCGCAGTCGTTCTGATGACCTTCGCACTGACGTCTGCATCCACTGATTCCTTCGTCAGCAAACTGGTAATGACGGCCAACTGGACAGCTTACCGACTGTTTGACGCTGCAACGCCAATGTCTGAATCCGCAATTGGTCACGTGTTTCTGCGGATCATCCTTGCCGCTCTGTTTTTTGTGATGTTTGTCGCAATGACCGTCATCCCCCGGAAACGAAACCTTGAGAATCTGCTCGCGAACTCCACGGCCCTGATTGTTGCCGCACAGCTTTGGTACCCAGAAGACGTCGGCAGCTATGTCCTGTGGTATCTGCCTTTACTGATGCTGGTGATGTTCCGTCCTCGACTAGATCGTTTTGTGCCGCCGGAAGCGGATAATTCACACACGACACAGCGTCCCAGTGATCAACAGACAAAGCACGGTGCCGGGGCGCTGTCTCGGGTAACGCTATATCACTGATAGATACCACGGTGCGTGCAGCGACCATCGATGAAGCTGGCAGACAGGGACAGCAGCTGAGAAATTGCCGTATCTGCGATGCGTCTCAGCCTTGCAATGCCGCATTGGCACCGCCACCATCCGCACTTTCAATAGTTCCGTCTCCCCCTTCGCACAGCTATTCGTTCCTCTATGAGCATTCTACAAACTCTAAAATCACGTTTTGCTTCGGCACTTTCATCGCTGACCGACGATACCGCACCACTGATCGAAATGATTCGATCATCACAGGATCCAAAATTTGGCGACTTCCAGGCGAACTGCGCCATGCCACTGGCCAAACAGCTGGGAAAGTCGCCTCGCGACATCGCCGCAGAAATCGTTAGTCACCTGGACATCAGCGATCTGTGTGAAACGCCGAAAATTGCCGGCCCGGGCTTCATCAACCTGCGGCTCAGAGACGACTGGATTGCGGACCGAATCAGCCAAATCGCCGGCGACGATCGTCTGGGAGTGGTGTCCGTATCAAACCCAAAACATGTCGTCGTCGATTTTTCCTCGCCCAACGTAGCCAAACCAATGCACGTCGGTCACCTGCGAAGTTCGGTCATTGGTGACGCCATTTGCAGAACTTTGCGTTTTGCCGGCCACAAGGTTACCAGCGACAACCACATCGGTGACTGGGGTACGCAGTTTGGAATGATCATCTACGGTTATCGAAATTTCCTGAATGCTGCCGACTACCGCGTGGATCAGGTTGCCGAACTCGCCCGTTTATACAAACTTGTCAACCAACTGTCCGACTACCATGCAGTGAAATCAAAGCTGCCCGAACTAAGTAAACAGCTGCAGCAACGACAGGCAGAACTCGATGATCTGAACAGCGGCACTGCCCCAGCTGACAAGAAGGCGAAGAAGAAGCTGAAGGCTCAACGGAAGGCCGTGGAAGACACTCGCGGTGCCATTGGATCGGCGGAAGCTAAAGTAGCGGAAGTCGAAGCAGATGCAGCACTGATGCAACAGGCAAACGAACATGGCGACATTGCTCGACTGGCACGTCAGGAAACATCAAAGCTGCACGCCGGCGACGAAGCCAATCAAAAGTTGTGGGATGAGTTTCTCCCGGCCTGTATGGCGGCTCTGAATCAAGTCTACTCCAGGCTTGATGTTCAATTCGATCTCACGCTCGGCGAAAGCTACTACAACCCAATGCTGGCAGGCGTCGTCAGCGACCTGAAGTCAAAAAGTTTGGCGACGGACAGTAACGGTGCCACCTGCGTCTTCATCGACGGCAATGAGGCACCGTTTATCATTCAGAAAACGGACGGAGCGTACACATACGCCACGACTGATCTTGCGACAATTCAATATCGACGGAATGAACTAAACGCGGATGAAATTGTCTACGTCGTCGACAAGCGCCAGTCCGAGCACTTCAGCCTGCTGTTCAGGACATGCGAACTCTGGGGGTTCGCTGACGTAAAATGCCAGCATGTCAGCTTCGGTACCGTCATGGGTAATGATGGTAAACCATTCAAGACACGATCCGGTGACAATGTGGGACTTGGAAGCCTGATCGACGAGGCCGTTTCCCGGGCACGCCGAGTCGTGGACGAAAATGATGATCGACGTGAACAACCGGCGTTGTCACCTAATGAACGAGCACGGGTCGCGCAAATCGTCGGCACAGGCGGAATTAAGTATGCGGATCTGCATCACAATCGAGACAGCGACTATGTGTTCGATTGGGACAAGATGCTGGCGACAACGGGCGATACGGCGACTTACATGCAATATGCGTACGCCCGTATCTGCGGCATTTTTCGTGAACTGGACGTGGACCGGCAGAATATCGGCAATGGCCGGTCCACCGTGCTGCTGACGTGCCCGGAAGAAAGATCGCTCGCCCTGCAGCTCACTCAGTTCGACTACGCCATCGATGCGGTGCTGGCCGATTATCGCCCAAACCAGCTAACGTCATGGTTGTTCGACACGTCCGGTAAATTCAGCGCGTTCTATGCCCATTGTTCCGTCAAGAATGCCGAATCACCGGAACTGCAAAACAGCCGCCTGATCCTGTGTGATCTGATGGCTCGGGCTTTAAGTACGGGGCTGGCTCTGCTGGGTATCGAAACCGCAGATGTGATGTGACAATGAGGCAATGAGGCAAGGAACGACCGCTAACAGATGATTCTACCTCTGCAGCGGCAAAGCCTCAGATCAATACCGCAGGACGCAGCCAAAACTGAGCCCCTTTGTGTAGAACGTATCCAGATCGACGTTCTGGCTGACGACCGGAGTGAAGGCCCCCGCAGCGCTGGGCACACTGCCGTAGCGAATGTTGTTGAATGGCCGAGTCACGTTGTACATCCACATGAAGTCGTAACCACCGAAGATCGAAAAATTGGGCGTCACGTGAATCTCTCCGGTAAAGCTAAGCTCGAAGAGAGGTGTAAACTCGATATTACTTTCACTGAACGATCTGAGAGGGTTGGTAGCGGATACCGCCGCCTCTGTGAGCGGGCCGGCCTGGGTTTTCGCCGTGTGGTCGTTAAGCGTGAAAGCAATTCGTGGAGTCATACTAAACGTAAACTTACGATGCACGATGGATGCACGCGCCCCGACTTCCGGACCGTACATGTTGTTCGAGGTAGACGAATTGATTCGCGAAACGCGTGTCGCCGGGGCGGCTCCTAATCCACCGTTGAACTGCCCCAGCTGCGAAAGCTGTTCTTCAAAAGCTACGTATCGGAATCCACCCAGCCACTGCCAGGCGTATCCGTCGCCCGGGACATAACTGTCCTCTACAATGATTGCCTCTGCACCCCACATTTTTGCCTTAAGCTCAGCAGAGTAGCTCTGATCATAAATCAGGTAATTCGCCGACGCCGCGTCGGCCGGAGCACCATTCGTCAGAAGCGGTACGACGACATTCGGTCGAGCTTCGGTTCCTAATTCGGGAAAGAGCGGGTCACGGAACCCCTGCAGATTTGTCATTGACAACGAATCTGTTTTTTCTTCTGTGCCGAAGAACTCCAATTCAAACTCCGCCCCCTGAAGATCCAGGCCCCAGGTGCCTCGGATGCCAGAATTATCCGACAGGTCCACTCCGTTCAAGCTCGGAATGATTCCCACACCAGTGGTCACGCCACCGGCCAGTTCGTCAGCGACCAGCAAAGGATCGGTCACGTTCAGCAGAGGCGCCCCCAGCAGCACGTTGCCGGGACGCTCAAAATCCATGTGTAAGTAGTCAACTCGAAACCAGCTGCGCTTACCCAGCGCAGTTACGAACTGCTCGATGGGCTGCTGGTCGTCCCATAGCGCTGGTTTCTGCCCGACATAGTAATCCAGAATCGGAGCCTGATAGCTCGATTGCGGAACGTGAACGCCTGGCATCTGATGACGACCATGTGGGTACTGTGCAGGCGCGACAGAGCCAACAAGGGCCACACTGGTCAGAATCAAACACCGGAACAGGTTCGAACGGAACATGCGAACCGGACCTTCGTAAAGTCGTCGATGGAGTGCTCAACGCTGAATAATCCGAGGTTTTCATTCGAAAACACAGGACCGCAGACGAAATTGAAACATTGATACACCCAACCAACCGTGATTAAACACAGTCTGCTGTGGTCGATATCGGTCTGTGACGACTGTAAACTTTGCTCCAATTCTCCGGCTCGTACCGTTTTTAACGCCTGAGAAAAATAGGCAACTCTGGATGTCTGTGCGGCGGTCCGGCGAACACGACTTTGGCGGAATCCGCCGAAGGGTTCCGCTTTCGCTGGCTCCTTCACATTCAAGGGGCGTGAAAGAAAGGAAACAGCACACGGATCTGCGCTTCCGAGGGCTGGTGAC
>JAQWLN010000169.1 GCA_029247265.1 Fuerstiella sp. | reverse complement strand
GCTGACGTTTGTTGTTGGTTCAGCTGATCGCCCAGCAGGCCCAGTGGGCCCGCCGTCGCAGAATTCAATTCTCGAATCGCAACTGCGATGGCATTTCGAGCCGTATCAATCCACGTCCCGCCGTCGACCATCTGCGACAGTACCGCCAATTGTGCTTCTGCTTCCGCAAACTGATGTGCCTCAATGTGCTTTCGAGCAGAACGACAGGTCAGTAGGCACTGCTGAAGCTCACCTACACCGGGCGAAGCGCTTTCTAGAGGACGAAGTATGTCGGCCATCGTGGCTGCCCGATCAAGGCGACCGGTCGAGAGTTCCGATAGACCTCTTGTGACCAGCGGACCAACCGCCAGCGGAATCAGGGCGACAATCTTTGCGTGTGCCTGCTGATCCAGCTGCAGGCCGCTAATCATCGCCACCGCGGTTTCGTGATCGCCCGTATCGGTCGCCGCCTGAATTCGAGCGGCTGCATCGTCAATAATCACACGTCTTGCTTCGATCGAATCTGCCAGTCGTTCCTTCGACGCCGCTCCGGCTGATGACTGACCGGTGTCGAGACCTTCCAGCAACTTTCCTCCGAGTGAGTATGCTCCTGCCAGCATCTGTTGCTGTGCCGAGGCAAGCACATCATTTCGACGTTGCTGACGTTGCTGACGTTGTTGCCGATGTGCGTCGGTTTCGGAGATCTTCTGCCGCAGCTCGGCAACCGTTGTCGTTCGCCCACCCAGTTGCTGAGCGTTGTCAGCGTCGTGCCGAGCATCATCGATTCGATTCTCGGTCAGATGCTCCGTTGCTCGAGCGACGAAAGCGGCGACCAGACGATCGACCAGTCGCTGCCCGTCCCGATGTGACCGTTCGGACGAGGTGTGCAGAACCCGAAACGCTTCGCCCAGTCGCCCACTCGCGATCGCTACTTCAGCTCGTTTTAGATCGAGGAAGAACAACGGATCTTCTTTCTTTTCGGAAGTCACCGCGAAACGAACCAGTATACAGAATGAAAAAGGCGTGGGGCAGTCTCTGCCTGACGACACAGCTCGTGTAGCCGGATTCAACAGAATCCTGAGTCCCACGGGTACTTGAACAGAAAACGTCCGAGGTCTGCTGCCGCCATGGACGGAGGCAAGCCAACGCCTCAAATCAATCGACGTTCTCGCTCAATCCAGCAACAGAAGTTCGGTTTTCGACGGAATTGTTATCACCAAAGTAGTCGTCCAGTTCCGTCAGCAACTGTTCTTCGTCAACGAGCTCGTCCGCGGTGGAGACCGCAAAGATATCCTGCTCGTGAGCGAGAACTCGCTGAGCAACTGCCAGTCGCGTTTCAATCTGATTGAGAAGTTGATCCGCTTCGGACAAACGACTTCCGTCAATGAGTTTACCGGATTCGATGGCAGACGCCTGAACCAGCCGATGTTGAGCCGCCAGCGCTTCTACTTTCTGTTCAAGTTCCGCCTTTCGATGTCGCATTTTATCAAGCATCGCCAAAGCCGCGTTCCACGTTGCGACCATTGACCGAATACGAAACCTGCTGAGTTCGCATTTTGTTTCGTAACGACGCCAGCGTTTTCTGTTCGCTTCTCAGTCGCTTTTGAGTCTCTTCAATGTCCGACGTCAGCGCCGCGACTTCGACTTCCTCCTGAGCAATCATTCTGACCTGAGACTGCAGATCCGGCAGAATGGCCTCGATCATGTCGCGGGCCCGTCGCAATTCAAATTCAACAGGCACCGCATTCCTGGCGGCTTCCTGAGCCGCATTTGTACTTGTCTGGATATAGGTGAGAAAACTTGACCCCAGCAACGTCCAACCGACAACTCCGACAACAGCGACGGCTCCCACTCCATATTTGATCCAGCGTAACATGATCGACACTCCCAAACGCCGGACATTCGACGTCCGGGAGACCTGAAACCCCGTAATTAACAGCAAATTACGGTTATCGGTGGGGCAGTCGCTGGTCGAAAGCGGATGTTGCAAAAAAAGTGTAGGGAATTTTGGAAGTCTGATCAGAAGCTAGGAATTGCCGGAATTGTGGGGCTTGCTGTGCGCATGAAATGAGAAGCCGTGGAGATGCGTCCTGACGGTATACGAACACGGCCGAGCCAAAACCGTAACGGTGCCAGGGGGTTGCGACGCCCACAGCTGATCTGCTCAGTCGTGGGCGCGCGAATCAATATGTTCCGCCGCAAGCACAATTCGCCACGCATCATCCAAGCAGATTCCGGCCTAATGGCGAAAATGTCGCCGACCGGTGAAGATCATCGCCATGCCATGTTCGTTACAGGCTGCGGTGACTTCTTCATCGTTGCGAGATCCGCCTGGCTGGATCACGGCCTTAATGCCCGCTTTAGCCGCTTCGTCAATGCCGTCGCGGAATGGAAAGAAGGCGTCACTTGCGACCACTCCGCCGGTGCTGCGGTCTCCGGACTTCATCCCCGCGATATAGGAACTGTCCAGGCGACTCATCTGCCCTGCTCCAGCACCCAGTAACATGCCACCCTTGGCAAAGACAATTGCGTTCGACTTAACATGCCGGCAGACTTTCCATGCGAATCGAAGGTCCGCCAATTCTGCTTCGGTCGGCTGACGATCAGTGACGACTTTCCAGTCGTCTTCGGTCTGAGGCAGATCGTCTCGGTCCTGTACCAGAAGCCCTCCGGATACTCGTCGATACTCTGCGGCACCTTTGCCTTCGTCTGAAAACTGAGCCTCCATCAACCGAACGTTTTTTTTCCATTTCGGTTTGGTTGTGAGCAATTCGAATGCGTCTGCGTCATAGCCAGGAGCGATGACAGCTTCAATAAACCGACCCGGTTCACACAGCCGTTCCGCAGTTGCCACATCGACCGTTCGATTCAGTCCGATGATTGACCCGAAGGCGCTGACCGGATCACCTGCGTGAGCGTTCTCGAATGCCGTCGCCAGAGAACCTGCCACGGCGCATCCGCAGGGGTTGCTGTGCTTGATCACACACGCTGCCGGCTGATCAAATTCAGCCACAATTGAATTCGCCGAATCAAGGTCCATCAGATTGTTGTACGAAAGTCCCTTGCCGTTGCGTTTTGTCGCTCGGGCGACCGACGTGGCCGGTGCATCGTCTTCCACGTAGAACGCTGCTTTCTGGTGAGGGTTTTCGCCGTAGCGCAGAGACTCCTGCAATTCAAACGACAACGACAATCGTTGCCCCCACGCCGATTCGCTCTCTCCTGAATCTGACGTGATCTCCGTCATGTAGTCCGCGATCGCACGATCGTATGTCGCGGTCATTTCAAACGCTGCGGCTGCAAGTTTACGGCGAAAGACGTCATCCATGCTGCCGTCAGTCACTTTCTGCAGCACGTCCTCGTATTGTTCCGGCGACGTCACAATGGCGACGTGAGCATGGTTTTTGGCAGCAGACCGCACCATCGACGGTCCGCCGATGTCGATCTGTTCGATCGCCTGAGGAATGGAAACGTCAGGCTTGGCGATCGTTTCCTGAAATGGATACAGATTGCAGACGACCAGTTGAAACGGAACGATACCGTGCTCGGCAATGGCCGCAGCGTCGGATTCCAGAGTCGGCCGGCCCAGAATCGCACCATGAACTTTAGGGTGCAGCGTCTTGACGCGGCCATCCATGATCTCCGGGAATTCGGTGTAAGTTGTCACGTCAATGACCGGAATACCGGCATCTTCCAGAAACCGCCGAGTCCCACCCGTAGAAAGGATCTCACAACCCAGATCCACCAGACCCTTTACAAAGGTATCGAGGCCCTGTTTATTACTGACGCTGACGAGAGCTCGCTGAGCCATCGGTGGTGTATCCTGTGATTGAAGCTGTTGAGTTGGGTAATCTGCCGCCGATTGTCGTGAACGTACTGCGACGCAGTGTAGAGTAGAGACGTGCGTCTCGTGAACCGTCGGGGCTCGCAGGTGAGTCGGTTTCTCACGCTCGAACACGTCTTTCGCAGAAAGTAGGGTGTGTGCTTGAACGCACCAGGCGACGCGTCACCCCAGCAGCGGCTGCAGGACGTTGCCGTGCACGTCTGTCAGACGGTGGTGGCGGCCCTGGTATTTGAACGTCAATCCGGTATGGTCGATGCCCAGACAGTGAAGGATGGTGGCATTCAGGTCATGTACATGGACCGGGTCACGAACGACGTTGTAGCTGAAGTCGTCGGTTTCACCGAAGCTTGTACCGGCATTGACTCCACCACCCGCCATCCAGATTGAAAATGCTCTGGGGTGATGGTCTCGACCATAATCATTTGCCGTCAGCTTTCCCTGGCAGTACACCGTGCGCCCAAATTCTCCACCCCACACCACCAGTGTATCCTTTAACAGGCCGCGTTGCTTCAGGTCCTGTACCAATGCCGCCGAAGCTTTGTCCGTGTCTTTGCACTGTACAGCAATCTTGTTCGGCAGATCTGTGTGCTGATCCCAGCCACGATGAAACAGCTGCACAAACCGGACGTCTCGTTCTGCCAGTCGCCGAGCCAGCAGGCAGTTGAACGCAAATGTTCCGGGTTTCCTGGCGTCTTCGCCATACAGGTCGAAGGTGTGTTGAGGTTCGTCTGAGATATCCGTCAGCTCCGGTACCGACGTCTGCATCCGGAATGCCATTTCGTATTGAGCAATCCGAGTAGTAATTTCCGGGTCGCCGACTTTCTGTCGCTTGATTTCGTTTAACTCAGCAAGATCGTCCAGGAAACTGCGGCGCAATCCGGCGTCTACGCCAGGAGGATTGGACAGAAACAGAACCGGGTCGCCGACAGAACGAAATTTGACGCCCGCATATCGAGTTGGCAGGAAGCCACTGCCCCACAGTCGATCGTATAACGGTTGTCCACCCGCGCCGGACACCATGGCCACAAACGTCGGCAGATCTTTGTTCTCACTGCCGAGCCCGTAGGACAGCCACGATCCCATGCAGGGACGTCCGGCCAGTTGGGCGCCCGTCTGAATAAACGTAATGGCGGGATCATGATTAATCGCTTCGGTGTGCATCGACTTCACGAAGCACAAATCATCCGCAATCTCAGCGGTGTGTGGCAGCAGATCGCTGACCCAGGCACCGCTTTGACCTCGACGTTGAAAATGGAACGTCGATGGAGCGACAGGAAACGACGGCTGATCCTTTGTCATGCCGGTCAGTCTCTGCCGCTGACGAATGGAATCCGGAAGCTCTGATGCTCGCAGGTCAGCAAGGCCTGGTTTGTGATCGAACAGATCCAGCTGCGACGGCGCGCCCGACTGAAACAGGTAGATAACGCGTTTTGCGGTCGGCGTGTGCGTCTGGACTTCGCCGCCGGGGCTGGACTGCGCAGCAGCAGAACCATCAGTGCGCAACAGCGACGCCAGTGCAGCAGTGCCGAGCCCACAAGCAGAGCGACTGAAAAAGTGACGGCGAGTATTATGGAATGGATTCGACATTGGTGGGTCTCGCAAATTTGAGCCGGAGCGTCGATTCGCCTCGGTTTACTCCTTCGTCACGACTTCATCCAGATTCAGGATCACGCTCATCACCATCGTCCATGCCGCTGACTCTGCGGCATTCAGACTCGTATCGTGAGGGGATTCGCCGACCGACAGCAGTTTTTCCGCCGCCTGTGGATTTTCCTGAAATGCCCCAAGGTAGCTTTCATACGCCTGCGACATCACCTCACGCTCCTTGACGGTCGGCAGCCTGCTGACGACACGTTGAAACGCCTGACCGATGCGACGATCCGTTGCCGCCTCTGAACTATTCATCACGCGCTGGGCCAGCATTCGTGCAGCTTCCACGAACGTGACTTCATTCATCAGCGCCAAGGCCTGCAATGGCGTGTTCGTTCGCGAACGTTTGACGATGCACGACTCACGTGATGTCGCGTCCAGAGTGACCATCGTCGGTGGCGCAACAGTACGCTTCCAATAGGTGTACAGACTGCGTCGATACAGGTCGTTGCCATGAGACTGTTCATAATTCGTGGTCGACGCGATCTCTTTCCAGAGTCCATCCGGCTGATACGGCCGCACGGACGGACCGCCAACACGTTCTGTCAGAAGTCCACTGATGAACAATGCCTGGTCGCGTACGGTTTCGGCGGGTAGTCGAAATCGTGGCCCCCTTGCCAACAGTCGGTTCTCCGGATCTTTCTCACGCAATTCCGCTGTCGCCGAGGAAGACTGTCGGTACGTGGCGCTGGTCACAATTAGTTTGTGTAATGCCTTGACGTCCCAGCCGCTGTGAACGAACTCCGTGGCCAGCCAGTCCAGGAGCTCCGGATGGCTGGGCATGTCTCCCTGAGCGCCGAAGTCTTCCGTCGTTTTGACAAGCCCTGTGCCAAAGTACATCTGCCAGATCCTGTTCACGGCGACTCGTGCGGTCAGCGGGTGACCGGGATCGACCAGCCACTGTGCAAAACCAAGCCGATTGTTCGGAGCACCCGCAGGGAAAGGCGGAAGGGCATCCGGAACACCCGCTGTAACCTTCTGCGCGGGCGCGTCGTACTGACCTCGCGTCAGGATATGTGTCGGTCGCGGCGTCTCCATTTCCCGCATGACCATGACCGTAGGAATGGATTCATGGAATGCCGCGCGTTCACGCCTGGCCGCGACGATTTCGACATGTGTCTTTTGGATGTCTTCGGAAGCATGATGCTGAACGAAGAACTTAGTCAGCTTGCTGGTCTGTGCAGCACTGCGGCGTTGCCGTTCGATCGCGATGATCTGATTGACGGACTCCGGAACGGCGACATGAGATGCCTCTTCCGCCGATAGCGCGCGGTCGTAGAGCTGCACATCGTCGACATTGCCTGTGAAATGACTGTGACCTCCGCCAATGCGCAACGGCTCCTCAGCCGCAAAAGACTGATTGATCCCGTCGTAACGAACCAGAAGTTCCAGCGGTTTACCATTGCGATAGGCGCGAATGCCTTTGGCAACTCGTGAACCGTCGTAGGTCACAGTAACGTGCTGCCACTCGTTCAACGGCAATTTGTCGCGACTTTCGACTCGAATGGAATCGTCCAGCCAGCGTTTCACCAGGTTGACCTGTAATCGGCCGTTGTTCAGATGAACGTAGTAACCACTGCCCTGTGGTACAGGAATCATACGAGACACAATGGTGCCGGTTGGTTCTGTCGGCCGCACCCACGCTGCGATCGAGAACCTGTCGAAGTAGCCGAAGTTGGCAACGTCTCCTGCATCTGCGTGATGCTGTCCGTCGAAGCCGGCAGACTGTCCATGTTGCCCGGGTCCATACCGCATCTTTGACTCATTATCGCCAGCCGAGGAATCCGCAGCCTCATCCGGTTTCTGCACAGAATCTCGAACGCTGCCATTAAGTTCAAACCGATTGACGAGCCCATCAGTAATCGTCCAGTCGACGGACTTTGAGCCAGCGAACGATTTCTGCCAGGCGGTCAATTCCTTCTGCAGTTGAGTACTGATCTGCTGCACGCGTAGCTCAGAGGCCGTAACACGAACGTCCAGGTTCTGCAGTGTCCGCTGATGTTCGGGTGTCGGTGCCTTGATGTACGGTGGAGAATTACCTTCTTTAATCGCACGGCCGTTTTCCGGGATGTTGTTGAAGAATGCAAAGACCTGATAGAAATCTTTTTGGGTAACCGGGTCGTACTTGTGATCGTGACATCGAGCACATCCCATCGTCAGCCCCAACCAGACCGTGGCCGTGGTGTCGACTCGATCAACGACATATTCAACCTGGTATTCTTCCGGAATGATTCCGCCTTCCGCATTGCCTCGATGGTTTCGGTTGAAGCCGGTTGCGATCCGTTGACTAAGCGATGCATTCGGCACCAGGTCACCCGCCAGCTGTTCGACAGTGAACCGATCAAACGGCATGTTGCTGTTGAAGGCGTCGATCACCCAGTCACGCCAGCGCCACATGTCGCGCGGGCCATCGTTCTGATAACCGCTGGTGTCCGCATAGCGAGCAGCGTCAAGCCAGCCGATGGCCATGGTTTCGCCAAAACGCTGCGACTTCAGTAATCGATCAACGACGTGCTGCCATGCGTCAGATGACTTATCCCTGACGAATGTGTCAACATCTTCAGGCGTTGGCGGCAGTCCGTTCAGGTCGAGGGTCGCTCGACGAATCAGCGTGCGACGATCAGTTGGTGGCGATGGCTGCAGCCCCTGCTGTTCCAGTCTGGCCAGCACAAAATGGTCGATCGGGTTGCGGCACCAGTCGGTCGCTGCGGTTGCTGGCAGATCCGGTTGCTGCGGCGAAATAAAGGCCCAGTGTTCCTGCCACTGGGCCCCGTCAGTGATCCATTGCCGCAGCAATTCGATCTGTTGTGCAGTCAGAGTCCTGCCGGAATCCGGCGGGGGCATCCGGACTTCAGCATCAGACGACGTAAGTCTCTGAAAAAGCAGGCTGCCATCGACATCATGGGGAACAACAGCATGACCGCCATCCACACGTGCAAATGCGCCCGCTTTCGTGTCCAGCCGAAATTCGCCTACCCGTTGCTGTTCGTCCGGACCGTGACACTTAAAACAGACGTCGGAAAGGATGGGGCGAATGTCACGATTGAAACTGAAGTCACCGGCGACGGCAACCGATGTAAACGCAACGATCATAAGAACACTGCTGGCCACGCAACGGGCCACGTTGTACTTATTCAGTTGTCTCTTCCATCGTTGTTCGATCATGCAATCCATTCCCGAAACTTTGCTTCGTCCAGATTACGTCCGCTGATCACGATGACAAGATCGCCATCACCTTCCGGGTACACGCGCCCCTGCAGCACTGCAGCTGTGGCGATGGCTCCGGACGGTTCGGTCCGCAGTCCATGCCTGTCGTACAGCCACCTCATCGCCTGACGAGTCTCTTCGTCCGGGACCGCAACAGACTCGGCCACATGTGCTTGCAGAATCGGCCAGTTGTGTTGTCCCACGTCATAGGACAACAGACCGTCGCAGATACTTTTCGGGCGTGTCAGACTGACACGTTCTCCGTCGGCCAGCGACTTTCGAAAATCATCGGCCCCGTCCGGTTCCACGCCGATAATCTTCGCATCAGGAAATCCATCGGCAATGGCCAGCGCGTGCCCGGCCATCAATCCGCCACCGCTGACCTGGCACAGAAACTGTGACACATTGCGGCCGAGTTGCTGCAGTTCCTGAACGATTTCCAGACCGCCCACGCCGTTTCCGGCAATCACATTGACATCATCATACGGAGACGCCTGAACCGCATTTTCCTGTTCGGCAATTTCTTTAGTTATGCGGTCGCGATCCCCCGTTTCATGATCCGTGGCAATGTTGTACGTCCGGATTTCTGCGCCGAAGGACCGGGCCATGTCAAACTTTACCTGCGGCGCCGAATCCGGCATCACGATCAACACACGTTTTCCGTACCTCATGCCTGCAAAGGAAATCCCACACGCAAAGTTGCCCGATGAATGAGCAGCCACGGGACGATCCCCAATCGCATCAGCATTCCGGTCCATCCAGTTGAGAGCACCCAGCACCTTGAAGGAACCGACGGGGGTCCAGCCGTAATCCTTCAGCCAGACCTGTCGCCCGTCCGGAAAATCAAGTTCCCTTTCCAGAGCGTGCGATCGGACTAACGGTGCAGGAGACATGTGCCTGCGAATAACAGGCTCCGCAGCACGTACATCGTCAATCGTGGCGATAGTTATGGACATGATTCCCCAATGACCTACCCTGCTTGTTTAGTGAATTCGCGGACGGAAGCTCCGCTTCGCCACGACCGCCTACTTCACCAGCTTCACAGACTTGATGTAATCCAGATTTGGAAAATTCTCCTTCAGGTATTCATTGCCTTCGGATTGAATGGCACCCTGCCGGGGTTGTTCACGGTATTCGTCATTAATACTGTCCACAACCTCCATGCCTTCGATCACACGACCAAACGGTGGGAAACCCATGCTGTCCAAACGTGAATTGTCTCCGAAGTTGATGAATAGTTGTGACGTGCGAGTATTGGGACCAGCCATAGCGTATGTGATATAGCCGCGACCGTTAGATGCGACCAGGGGATCGTCATTAATTTTATTTTCGCGCCAACTGGCCTGGACCTCTGGATCTCCGTTGATGCCCCACTGCACCATGAAACCGGGAACCACGCGAAAGAAGCGACAGTCTTTGTAGAAGTCCTTCTTCACAAGTTCATAGAATCGGTCCGCTCCGAGTGGGGCCCATTTGCGAGTCACTTCTACGGTGAAATTGCCGTTACTTGTTTCAAACCGGGCCTTATACGACTCCGGTGCCTTTTCTACGGTACTTTCTTCAGCCTGAACTGTGTATGCGGTCACGGCAACAGCGAACAAGGCGCTTAGAGTAAAAGCAACATTCTTAAACTTCATGAGTGACTCCATTGTGAGGGCGGCACGGCCGCAATTCAAATTGACTGTCACACCAGCACGGCTGCTGTGACAGGAGTT
>JAQWLN010000157.1 GCA_029247265.1 Fuerstiella sp. | reverse complement strand
TCGTGGATTCGGCGACGATCAGTTGGTGAAAGATATTTATCACAACAACGGAAACTGGCTGCCGACACACGAAGGCAATCACGCCGCCGACATCGAAGTTCTGGCGACATATGTCAACTCCGGACACAAAACTCATGAAGGAGCTGCCATCTGGGCGTATCGGGCGGACACGTCCAGTGGGCGAATCGTAAACATCGGATCCCATCCGGAAGGCGCTGAGTCCGGCGATCGACTGGCACTCACGGAATCCTGCCTCCTGTACGCTTTGGACGGGACAGGAACATCGCAACTGAAAGGCAACTTAAAAGACGGAGTGGTACGACGGATGTCGCGGTCGACCGAAGATAAGCTTCCACAACTGACACGGATCGGCGACGGCCAGTATCATCACTTTCGTTTTGACGTAAAGCACGACCGTCGCAATGTCATCGTGGAAGTAACGACGCTCGAAAATTCCGTCGCCGCCGATCTGCACGTCTACCTGTCAAAGGATGGGTTTGCGTTCAGGGATTCGGCGCTGCACAAGGCAAACGCTGCGGATGGAACGCAGACCATAGAAGCTCAGCTTGAACGCGGCACGTGGTTTGTGGGCGTCGAATGTTCCACGCGCGTCGACGCGATCGAAGACGCTGACTCCGGATTCTATCGCTATTTCCGCAACCCGGAGATTCTGAACGGTGTGGCCTATTCTGTGCAGATGAAGACTGCAGGGTCAGCCCCGGACGACTGCACACGGTGACCTGCGAAAATCAGAGAGATGTGGTTGAAAGACTGACCGCAAAGACTTTAAATGGACGACAGTCAGAAGGCATCCCGATTCAGAACGTGACAACCGTCTACCCCCGCATCGGCGACGCCCATACCAGAACACGCCAGGTGTTCCTGCTCATGTCCGTCATCGTCATGATTGTCGGGCATCTCCGACCATGACGAGACCCAATGAGCAACGAACAGCAGAACTCTGCTCCAGTAACCACGGCTGACGATACTCTGAATAAGGCCCGCTCGAACCAAACCTGAGCTGAACGCCGCGATTTCGCAAGGCGCATTGTCTTTCGTCCGTCCCCGCAGTCACTGTACGCACGTCCACAACCCCAGACGATGTGAATACTCAACCAGGACTGCCTGCTGATCTGCTCCGTCGTTTCACGGAATCGCTAGATTAGAGCTGCACCTTGCCATGTTGGTGAATCTCAACATCGATATCAGCTGTAGCGAGAAAGATCACCCCGCAGGCACAGTAGGTGCCCCCCCGACAGAATACTTGAGCATGGCCTCAAAGCGAAGTATCTTCAGACGGCTATGGGAACGAGAAGGCCATTGACTGGCTGCAATTCAACGCCCTGCAGCGAGAATGAGAAACGCTGTTGGAAGCCGAAGCAGATCAGTCAGCCGACGACGGCGCGAGGGATCAATCGAGTCACAAGAGCGAGGCGAGTTCCGCCGCCAGCGACTGAGAGACGGACAATTAGTGCCCCCACATGGGGAGTAACTTGTCGCGGCCCGGCCCGGCAGCGTCGTGACGGAGCATGGATCTGACGACGATGAACGGCACTTGCCCCGGCAAATAGCTGGTGATTCGGCGACATCCCCGGCCGGCCCGGGCAAAGCGGTCGGCTGGCACGTCTACAGGAGTGATGCAGCTGCCAAAGTCAGCTTGCACACATGGTCAATCACCCATAAATTCACGCGATGTCGAACGCCTACCATGACCTTCCCGTCGGCCTGTGCCACGTCGATCAGGATCTGCGAATCGTTGAAATCAACGGCTGGCTGGCAGCGTTCAGTGCGGTCGCAGCGTCCCACTGCCCCGGTCGTACGTTCGGTGAAATATTTCCCGGAACGGCCGACACAATTCAGCAATCTCTCAGGCAGGCCATACAGACAGGCGAACCGGTCCGCGACCGCACCATTGGATCGCTGGCGTCGTCCCCATCGAAGGTCCAGGCAACGTTCAGGTACAGTTGCGTTCCCGTCCGGGCAGACAATGACACTGTCGCGGGCGCGGGCGCATCGTGTTCAATCGAAGACGTCACAAAAGCAATGGAAACCGCTGCGCCCCCGGAACCTGTGTTATCCGAGGGCCAGCAGCAACTGGATTCTTTCTTTGTCGATTCACCGGCAGGACTGGCCATCGTCGACGATCAGCTGCGATATGTGAAGATCAATAAGCCCCTTGCCGACATCAACGGAGCAACAGTCGCACAGCACATCGGACGAACGGCACGACAAATCATGCCGGAACTGGCCGCTGTGATCGAGCCCATGTTGCGCAGGGTGCTGGACGAAGGGAATGAGTATCTGAACATCGAAGTGGAAGGTGAGACTCCTGCACAGCCAGGCGTGGCACGACAATGGATGGTGTCTTACTTTCCCATAAAGAAACGGGATGGAAGCATCACATCAGTCGGCATCGTGGTCATTGAAACCACAGAACGCAACCAGGTGGAAAATGCGCTGCGACAAAGTGAAGAACACATGCGTGAAGCGCAGCGAGTTGCAAAGATCGGTAGCTATGAGGGGGATATTTTCAAAAACGAACTGTGGTGGTCAGACGAACTTTACGACCAGTTCGGACTGAATCCGGAACATCACACACCCACGAAAGAAAGCTTCGAGTCGCTTCTGCACCCGGACGACCGAGCCGAATACATGGAGGCACTGACTACTTCCCTGAGTTCAGGTCGGGATCTGAACAGAGAATTTCGAGCAAAACACAAGAGTGGCGACTGGCGATACTTCGAGACCGCCGCCAATGTGAAGTTCGACAGTGAGGGAAGAATTTCAGGGCTGCGTGGCACTGTACAGGATATTTCTAAACGCAAACAGACGGAAGAGATACTGCGCAGCTCGGTAATCAGAAGCCGGACGGTGCTTGAAGAATCGCCCGTGTGCAACAAGGTGATCGATCTTGACGGTCATCTGCTGTACATGAGTAATGCTGGTGTCACGCGGCTCAAGATTCCAAATATCGAACAATTCTACGGATGCCCGTATCCCCCTGAATTCTATTCGGAGGCCATGCGCCGTCCCCTGGTGGAAAATCTGAACCGCGCCATTGCTGGCCAGATATCCAGAGTCGAATGTCAGGTGACGGACACGGAAGGTGAAACGGTTTGGTACGACACGACCTTTGTGCCAGCCCTGGACGACGCCGGTCGTGTTTTGTACGTCGTCGCAACTTCAGTAGATGTCACTGAACGAAGACAGGCGGAAACGCTGCTGCGTGAAAGCGAAGAAAAGTACCGTACACTGGTCGAAGTATCGCCGTACTGCATTCATCAGATTGATGCTGAGGGAAGACTGGCGTCCATGAATCGTGCGGGCCTGAAGATGATGGCCGAACAGGATGAGTGTGCCATTCAGGGCATCTCCGATGTGACGATGCCGGAAATGAACGGCGTTGAACTTGGTCAGGAGATTCGTCAGCGGCACCCCGGCATAAAGATCCTTTACTTGTCAGGTTATGCGGACCATCATATTTCGGCAGATGATGACACCGAGCATCTGATAAAGGGGGGACCGATCAGCGAACTCCTGCAGCGTGTCAGAGGACTGCTGGATCGGGAAAAGCCGTCCGGCAACGAGACTGCCTCGAACGCTGCTGAGGGCTGATCTGCAGCGAATGCCTTCCCGACGACAGTTTTTATGACGGGCCATGCGATGCTGCGTGTTTCGGTACGCAGCATGTTGATGGCCGACATCATCAAAACGATACAGACCAGAACATCTGCGGAAGAAAGATAAACTATGAACCGTAAAAACGTTGCTGAACTTGAAGCAGACTGCGAAGAGGCACTTCGAGTGATCGTAGAGGCCTATTTCGAAGAGTTTCCCAAACGAGTTGTCCACCTGATGGCAAAGGCGGCAGTAACAGTGCTGGAAGCTGTCGTTGAAGAAGACGAATAGATCCTTTCAGGGCCACCGTTTGGCGACGGGATTTGGTTTCCTTGTGCCGGTTCACGTGGTCTGAATTGCCTGCCTGGTTAGTATACCTGCCGGAACATGTGACGCATGCACAAATGCGGCCTCTTTCGCATCGATGACGGATTTGAAGGTTTAGATAATGCCACGCAGTTTAGCCGAAGTTGCAGCAACACCTCGCCATTTGAATTCCTGTTTACGATTGTGCAGTGCCCTGCTGGCGATTGTCGTCTCAGGCAATTCTGTGGGTGCTGACGCCCCGGATTTCAATCGAAATGTGCGGCCCATTCTTTCGGACCGTTGCTTTGCGTGCCATGGACCGGATGCTGCCCATCGTGAAGCTGATCTGCGGCTTGACGACATTGGCAGTCTGACCAGGGATCGCGACGGATACAAAGTGGTCACACCTGGAGCCCCGGGTGCCAGTGAATTAATCAACCGAATCACCTCAGATGATCCCGACCTGAAAATGCCTCCGCCTGACTTGGGAAAAGATCTTACCGGCGAAGAAATTGAAACCCTTCGCAAATGGATTGACGGAGGTGCCGAAGTCAAAGCACATTGGGCATACGTACCGGCGGCGAATCAGCCGGCGCCAAACTCGAAACGGATTTTCTGGGCATCAAACTGGATTGATAAGTTCGTCCTGTCACGCCTGGAGAGAGAAAACCTGGCACCATCAGCCGACGCCGATGCGGTCACTCTGTTACGCAGGTTGTACTTCGACCTGACAGGACTGCCGCCTAAACCGGAAGACGTGGCAGAGTTCATTGCTGATCCATCCGATGATGAGTTTGAGCAGTTTGTCGACCAACTGCTGGCCTCTGATGCACATGCCGAACGACTTGCCATGTACTGGCTGGATCTGGTGCGATACGCTGACACGGTCGGTTATCACGGCGACCAGGACCATCGTATCACGCCGTATCGCGATTGGGTGATTGACGCCTTTTCCACAAACATGCCGCTGGATCAGTTTGCCCGTGAACAGCTTGCTGGCGACCTGTTGCCGGATTCCTCTGTCGATCAGAAAATCGCGTCGGGCTACAACCGCTTACTGCAGACGTCGCACGAAGGCGGCGTTCAGCCAAAGGAATACCTGGCCATCTATGCGGCCGACCGAGTACGCAACGTTTCGGCAGTATGGATGGGAGCCACAGTCGGATGCGCGCAATGCCACGACCACAAGTTTGACCCGTATACTGCGAAGGACTTTTATTCGCTGGCTGCGTTCTTTGCAGACCTGGATGAAGCTCAGCACTTCACGGACGGCAGCAACGGCCTTCCCACCAAACGTGCTCCGGAACTGAAGGTACATACGCGGCGGGAACGCGAAAAACTGGCAGCGCTCAGGCAGCAAATGACGATCGTTGAACAACAGCTGAAGACACTTCCACAGGACGAAGATCTGACAGCACAGAGAAAACAGCTGTCGTTTGCGATCGACGATCTGCAGGCAGCCGCTCGACTGACCATGATCAGTGTCGCCAAGGAACCGCGAGTGATGCGGATTCTTCCTCGCGGCAACTGGCTGGACGACAGCGGTCCAATCGTGCAGCCCGCCATTCCGGAATTCATGGGCAACACGCCGACAGCATCAGGTGACCGAGCCACGCGGCTCGATCTGGCCAACTGGCTCTGCGATGCGAAAAACGGGACCGGACTGCTGACGGCTCGGGTCTTTGTCAACCGCTTCTGGTATCTGCTGTTTGGCAACGGGATTGCTCCTGTGCTGGATGACTTTGGTGGTCAGGGACTGGCCCCGGAGCATCCTGAGCTGCTTGACCAGCTGGCTCTGGAATTCGTACAGCACAAATGGAACATCCGTCACATGCTGAAACTGATCGTCATGAGCCGCACTTACCGTCAGTCATCGGCGTGGAATCCGCAATTGCGGGAACAGGACCCCAACAATGTGTTGTACGCTCGTCAGTCAACCTTTCGTCTGCCTGCGGAGATGATTCGCGACAACGCGCT
>JAQWLN010000142.1 GCA_029247265.1 Fuerstiella sp. | reverse complement strand
TGAGCCAGTCTTGCCAGTGTCCCTGTTGACACGTGGCGGTACTCATCGCCGGTGACCATGTCTCTGATGGCATGGCTCTCTTCCCGAGTCAATTGCTGGGGAGTCGTTCTGGGACAGCACGGTTGGTCATCAAGCCCGCATTCCTGTTTCCCCAGCCATGCGTGATAGCGAGTGCTCGACATACCGATAAGTCTCAGCACATCACGAAGTGGCAGGTGCGTTCGTGTACGCTCAATGGCCCGCAGTAGCCTTTGTTTGCTGGTTCCATCGGGAATCCGAACTCGGTCGAAGGAGAACTCGGCCACCTTGATTGCCACAACCACAAGATGAAGAAGAGCAAAGAGTCGGGACACGCGACGTCTCAGAAAGAGAACTTCTTGTTGAAGTGCTTCGGCGTCCATATCGAGTACGTCGATGGAGATCACGTCCGTTCTGGATTGCTTGAGTCAGCTACGAGCCGTTGAACGCGGGACGCCATGTCGAACGGCGAGGTCCAGATCACGCGTGTTCTGAATCAGCAGGCGCAGTCGGTGATCGTACTGTTTTTGAGTTCGGCAGTCTTCAGACATGCCGAGAATGATCCCGCCCTCATCGGCTCTGGAAAAGTCAAATCGACGGCTGACTGCTGGCAGCGACGAGTACTCGCGCGTTAAACTCCCGAATGTTGTGGTAAACAGCAGGGCAGCGCGTCTGCAGGAAACTGACGAATGGGTCTGGGATCTGTTGTCTCAAAGTCAGCAGGCCCAGATTAGTGCCAGTTGGAGACGTTTTCGGCATCGCGTCACGGGTAATGATTCGTCAGGTGGATTCTTTGGAGTTTGAGAGTTTTCTGTGCAGACTTGTCAGGCTGTCATCTGGCCGCGAACGCGCTTGCCTGAGCCACAATGTCCAGGCCGACCAGACTGCCCCAGGCGTCAATCATCTGTTGATAGATTTCTCCCGGAAGTCCGTCACCTGGCTGCGAGTCATCAACGGCGACGACCGGCAGAACGCACGGAGAAGTGCTGCAGAGAAACACCTCATCCGCTGAACGGACGTCATCCACTGAGATGTTGCGGCGAACAAAAGCGATCTCCATTTCTTCCGCAAGCGTCTGCAGGACACTCATGCTGACGCCGGGGAGAACGTTGTCAGCCGGCGGCACAACAAATCCTTCTTCTTCACGGTACAGAATCACGCTGGCAGTGGATGCTTCCGCCACCCACCCATCCTGATCCAGCAGTAGAGCACGGGCTCCTGGCTTGCGGCTTTGTGCTTCGCGGTCGGCCAGAAAATAGTGCATTCTGCTGCGGCATTTCAGTTCTGCCGGCCAGCAGCTTGAGGGCACCTGACGGACGCTGGAAATAATAAGCGTTTCTCCCGTCGAATACTTTTTCACCCAGCGATGAAAAGGAAGCGGTGTCGTATACATGCCGACGGTTGGCCCAGGGTCATCTGCATGGGTTGCCGCTGTATAGGAGCCAGGAGTCACGATCAACGTCAATCCCAGGTCATCACCAGGCTGCAGCAGGCTGTGATTGTGGGAAGCGACGACTTCAGCGGCAGATTTCAATGCCTCCATATCCAGGTCATTAATGCCAATGATATGCAGCGAGCGCTGCAAACGCTGCAGGTGTTCATCCAGTTGAAACAGCTTGCCCCCAAACGTTCGCATCTGTTCAGGGACTGCGACTCCCTGCACAACGCCGACATCGAGCACACTGATCGATGGTTCGGCGTCCGTGACCAGTTCACCATTCCAGTATGACAGTTCGTTCATAGTGCACCGTCGAGGGTCGGAACCAGAGTATCAAGCTGCATCTAACGTGATACAAAATCGGTTTATACAGGATATCGTATACCGATTGTCGAGCAGTCCCAGGTTTGTTTAAGGCAGCCTGCAGGAAAATGCGTTCGGGAGATCAATTCAGCCAGCGAATGCACGAAGGCATTGGGATGTGTACGGGTTCACCCGACGCAGTCAGGCCGCCCGTCAGTGCATCAATGGCGAAGACTGCAATATTGTTGCCGGGCATATTTGCACACAACAGCCATCGGCCGTCAGAGGTGATCAAAAGATTTTGAGGCCCCTTACCCAGGCTCGGTTCGATCTTCACGAGACTCAGCCGGCCATCATCAGCAATACGAAAAATCGCGATACTGTCGTGGCCGCGGTTCGTCCCGTAAAGAAGCTTGCCGTCCGGTGTGATCTTCAGATCAGCCGTGTGACTGATGCCGGAGAAACTCTCGGGCAGCGTTGCGATGTCCTGCCGATGAGTCAGTGCACCAGTTTCGCTGGCGTAGTCAAAGAACGTAACCGTGTTGAGCAGCTCGTTGATGACGTATACCCTTTTTTCGTTGGGATGAAATGTCAGGTGGCGAGGCCCCGATCCCGGTGACATCGTTGCGAATGGTTGCGTTTCATTCGGAGTCAATTCTGCCGTGGCTGTGTTGAGACGATAAATGAGAACCTTGTCGATGCCGAGATCTGCCGCCAAGGCAAAACGATTGTCCGGGCTGATTACGATGCTGTGCGCATAGGGCCCTGTTTGACGCTTCGGGTCAACGCTTGTTCCGCTGTGCTGCACGAATGCCGCGACTGGCCCCAATGAACCGTCTTCCTGCACAGGCAGAGCGGCCACATTGCCTGTTGAATAGTTCGCGACAACGACGGTCTTACCGGTGGCGTCAACGTCCAGATAGCATGACGCCGTGCCTCGGGCGGATTGTCGGTTCAGTCTGTTCAACTTTCCGTTGCGACGGTCAATAGCATATGACGCCACAAACTCATTCTCATCGCCCCCGAACTGTTCCGCATCAATGGCGTACAGGAATTTTCCGTCTGGTGAGATGGAAAGGAAAAATGGGCTCTCGATATCCGTTGTTCGGTGTAATAGCTTCAGTCGGCCGTGTTCTGAGTCAAACCGATAGGCGTGAATTGCTCCTTCGTCTTCGGACTTGAAGGCAGAGACAAAGACAACAGGATCGTTAGCGCGAATGTGTGTGAGCATTGTGGCAGCGAACAGGGATAAAAGAAACGGGATTTTCATGCTCAATGATATCCATCAATGGCTGGGAACATGTGTCTGTGCAGACTAATCGCCTGTGTCGCAGGCAGCGTCAGGTCAATTGATATTTGTGATCTCACTCCGCCCGGACGACGACTCCCTTAATTGTATCGCCGCCAAATGCTCCGTAAATGCCCTGCCCCCATTTGACGTCCGCCAGTCCTGCGGCGCTGTTCACGTGTTTTCTTAAACTACCGGTCACTGCTGTTGCAGCAATTTGCTTTCCGTCCTGCGAGATGGATAACTCGTTTTCGTCGATGACAAATTCGAATGTTGTCGGACCTTCAGTCCACTTCGTGGTCGCACTCAGGTGACCGGGCATCGTGAGCTTGTAGACGGAGCCGTACGACTTCCACTTGTCGGGGGCCAAGAACGGAAACTCCTGCGGAGCCCACTCGGCTGGCCACTTCGCTGATGTCGATACGAACAGATTTGCTCCGCCGGGTACAAGACTTGTCACTCGCTGCCCCCACTGATTGCCGACGTCTCCATTTTTGTTCTCAAAATCGTAGGGATGCGTAATCCGGTCCGACAGTTCCGGGTGATCAAACATTCGTTGCGTGAACGCCCACCTCCTGCTGTCCGGGTTGTATCGCCAGAGTTCTCCCCACGGCCAGACACCAACAAAGACATCGCCGCCATAAATGACTGTCGTTTGGGCCTCACGAGCACTGGCCGAAACACCGTCCAGAATCGGCGGCCAGCCCGGCATGTCACTAATCTGGGAGCCATCGTATTGAAATACGCGTCCACTCGGGTACTGTCCCATGAGCAGTCGGTCGTGAAACATCATGGTCGAATATAACTGGTAGCTGACACCGAGTATCGGGGCCAGCAGCATGCGCCAGTTTCCCTTTTCGAAAACATAGAATCCGCCGATGTTGGATCCCGTAACGATCTGGTCGCCCAGCTGGCCCCAGGCGAATGTCGTTTCTCCGACAACGGGCAGCGTGAGCACCACAGCCGTAGACAGATCGACGTTGGCCTGATCGACAGTCCATGGGCAGGCGTATAGTTTGCTGAAACCGTCGCTGTCATTTTCGTACGGACGATAGCCATCGTCACCACGATTGACGTGATAAAAGCACAGGTGACCATTCGCATAAAAGAACAACTGGTAGCTGCCTTCGCGCGGAGGATTCAGCACCGCTTGTCCTGCGTACTTCACCTCGCTGGCGCCGAACTCCAATAGCCCATCGCCGACTCGCATCGTCTCATTCGTGCCGCCAAGGCTGTCCTCTGGCTCCCATTTGTCGGCCTGTGGATCCCACGCCTTGAGGCCGCCATAGGTTGAACGCACGATGTTGTCACGAGAGTAGAGGTACGTGCCGCACAGTTCGTTGGGCCTTGGGAGTTTCTCGGTGGTGTGACTGCGCTGACCGTCGGTCGGTCGAACGTAAAACTGCAGGGAATGTCGGTCTGCTCGATAACGGGTGTTGTAGAGATTCTGAAATCCCGCGCCAATCACCACAGTACTGTCAGGGCTGGTGACTTCGAATAGAGAACCAAAACACTGCCCTGTGTCACGACCGCGATCGATGGTTACCGAAATTCGGCTCGTCGTTTCGTCCAACTGCGGCTCCTCCCCTGGACAGACAGTTGCCAGGACGTTCACGACAATCATCGCCATCTGGGAACGGCGAATGAACATTGAGTACTCTGACGTCTGACGTGGGTTCATCTTAACTCCGATAAAGGATGGTGCCACCAACGACAACATCCTGAAAGGCGTGCTGATTTACATGGTGATTCACGGTTCCTGGACCGGACAACTGGGTTCCGGGGGACAGGGCATCGTCAGTCTTTGTCTGACACTGCCTTTCCTGCTGTTGTCCGGCGTTGCCGGACAAGTTGCAGACAGGCACAGCAAACGTGACATTAGCGTACTCATGAAGGTCAGTTCCCACTCCGGACTGATCCTGGGGGCGGGCTTCTCTGCCGGATTCTACATCATTCCTTTGCAGGCACTTCTGCAGCAACATTCTCCCAGGTCAGAGCGTGGCCGATTTCTGGGGACAGCCAACGCGATTTCGTTCGCATTTCTGACCGCTGCCGCGCTGCTAGATTCAATGATTCGTCCGGCGTTCACGGAAAGCGAAACCGTCCAACATCCGGAAAGAATATTTCTTGTGTGTGCCGCACTGATGGCCGCTGGGATTGTCTTCTTTCTGATGCAAGTCAAAGCCCGTGGACTGTCACTGAATCCCGTCACAACTCACGATCAGCATTGACTGCAGACATAGACAATTCCGGGTCAGGGGACCGTGGACTGTTTGATTGTTGTTCTGTGACTGTCCCCTCTTCTGATGTGCAGCCAGAATGTCTTACTACTTGAGCAGTTCAACCATGCCTTCGCCGAAAGCGGTGCCGATCTGAGCGAAGCACCATGGGCTGCCGTAGTAGTGATACGGTCGGTCATTGCCGAACTGTCTCCATTTGTCCACGTCTTTACTCCACCCGCCCGGTCCTGTGTAGATGGCGTGCGCTTCCATGTCCCAGAACTTGTCTGTCTTTACGCATAACGCAGTTTCTTTGAACTCGGCGTACTCCGGGACGGCTGCCTGAGCCTTCTTGATGTAGTCGCGAGGCGACCCCTCCTTGTCCGGCTTCATGCCGTCATGTCCCATCTGGCCAATGACGAACGGCAGTTCGGGAGCGTCGAATTCTTTACGGACGTCTCGGATGAAGTTTGCCATATTGGCTTCGTAGGTCAGCCAGCGGTCCTGGTACTGATCATTCCAGCCTTGAAACCACACGAAACCCACCATTTCGTATCCCTGGTTTCTGTAACCAGGGAAACGATCGCTGATCGCTGCCAGGCACTCGCGGACTTCCTGCACCATGTTGCGATAGTCCTTGCCAAACTGATCCTTGTACTGCTCCGTCGTAACGAGCTCGCGCGGTCTGAATGTTCGCATACGCTTTTTCTTTTCAGCTGTCTTGTTCGTCTCCGTGACTCGCTTGTTATACGCCTCGATCTTTGATGGCTCTGCGGCATTCCACGCCTCGGTTTCTGCATTCTGTGCAGCGGCCTGTTCTGCATAGGCCTCGTCGCTGAGCATTGACGACGGCGGCAGGAAGCCTCGGGCCAAGGCTCGACCGCCCCATGACGTCTTGATAATCAGTACCTGTTCGCCGTAGTGATTGCCCAGTACATGTCCAAAGTTGAATTCCGGACCAAAGCCATCTTTGGGGGTACCATAGCCAACTGTCAGGTCACCATGTTTGCCAAGGTAATTGATCCACACGTCATGACGAGTGCTCCACAGGTAGGTTGGAGTGCTGCGTTTGTTATCGGGGTCCATAGTTTCTCTGACGGTCTTTGCAAACGCGTCGTAGTCACCGTTCCTGATGAAGTGTGTATATCGCTGACGATATTTCTCCTGAGTGATTTGCCATGCCAGCGGATCAGGAAAGCCCTTGCCTTCCATGTTGGACTGACCGGCCAGGATGAAAACTTTGACTTTTCCGCTGTGAGTTGATGCTGCGAAGTCGGGATTGTCTGCCATGGCAACCAGTGGGCTGACAATAACGAGGCAGGTTAGGACGTGTTTTAAAACGTTCATCGGCGTCTCCGGCTGTCTTCAACCGGCATCAGGGGGGCATCGTGTGGTACGGGTGGGTCAGTATTCTTGTGAAATGCATGCAGAATCGCCACCGAGAGTGTGGCGTTTGCAGCATGTCGCTGCAGTATCGATCGCAGTCCATGCCGCAATCGCATGGAGCACAGGACCGTCAGGTGGGCGTATTCTTATATAAGATTGATGTCGTGTTCACATTGCAATCCGGAATTTCCAAGCAGCCCCGGGCGTTTTCGGTGTATAATCTTGACTCCGCGTGTTGGCGCGTGGAATCGAGATCTGTGAAGACCAGGAGGCCTTGGTTGGTCTTCGTCTTCGAGGACTTTTTTGTGCACCCTGGCAATCTTCCGCGGGAGACAAATTATGGCGGCAAAGAAATGCAAGTGCGGCGCGAGACTTGTCCTGGAGATGGACAAGGTTCGTGGTAAGTGTCACCGGTGTGTCAGAAAAGATAATCCACGGCGGCCCAAGAGTGGCAAGTCGAAAAAGTGACACTTCCTGTGCCGGGACCGAATGTGCTGCTATGCATGTTGCTTGTCGAAAAATGTGACAGCGATTGTTCACGTTTGCATTGAGTTTCAACCAGGCGCACGCAGCGACAATGCGGCAATAGCTGAAGTTCCGTAAGTTTAGTGGGCGCTGGTAACGGTTGTTTGAGACAGCCATTCTGTCTCGAAAAGGTGTTTGATGAGGATTTGCCTTCGTCAGAGCCGGTCGTCGCTCACTCACTTGCTGCCGTGAAGGATGACCGGCGGAGATGATTGCAAATCCCGCTCCTTGCCTTTGTTGGTGAGGTTCCGAGGAACTCCACGACGCTCGTGTTAGCCGTTCTGTTCAAACTGCTCCGGACTCATGCCATCGAGAAACGAATGACGGCGTATCCGATTGTAGAACACTTCGATGTA
>JAQWLN010000125.1 GCA_029247265.1 Fuerstiella sp. | reverse complement strand
CGAGCCTCCACTTCAGCAAACCGATCACTTGATTGCGGCTCCGCCGCCCTTTACTTGACGGAACTGCGGAGCACACGAAAGCCGAGGCTGTAGTGCCGGGCGTCCGGCGCGTACCTGCTGCGGTTCGCCGAACGGCAGCTGGCGGAGAGGCTGACCCAGCTACCGCCCCGGTCCACCCGGGCCGAGCCCGATGAAGGCCCCGTGGGATCTGTTACTGACGGTACAAATCAGCGTCCTTGTTGACACTTCAGTTGACACCTGAGGAGCCTGACGCCCCCGAAGGACAACTTGACCAATGAAAACAAAGAGCCACCGGTGAGACTCGAACTCACGACCTATGCTTTACGAAAGCATCGCTCTGCCAACTGAGCTACGGCGGCTGAATAATGTTTTTGCTGGGCTTTGTGACTATTCGGGGCGGTTGAATCCGGTTCATTCGTCTCAGACGTCTATTTGTAGTGTCCGAGCGACTCCAACGTCTTTTGCGTTGTTGCCGACATAATACTTTTCCGTCGTCTCAACGGAAGGGTGCCGCATCAATTCCTTCAGAATCATTGACGGAACAATCTGTGACCATCGCTGAGCGAACCCCGCCGGAAGTTATGGACAATGCAAACTCGAGTTTCGGTTCCGTCGTCTTGCGGTTGGGGCTGACATCAACTTTGCCGCTCGCCTTATTCCTGAACTTCACGATCCCGCCGGACACTGTGTCCCCCCGCATTCTGGCCGGCGATCGTTTGCGCTGGGGACTGAATACGAAGTCCTGACGGCCGTCCGGAGGCGTCTCAGGCGGGAGCTCGGCAAACTCAACATCGACGGGGTATGCGGGAGGACCTGACAACCAGCGGCTGATTGGCTTCATCAATCGAAAAACAGGAGTACAGGTCACGGGAGCATCGGCACTCAGTGCACATGACTGCACGTTCGTTGACATCACCGACTGACGGCAGATTCTAAAGAGACAACTCCACTACTGCCCTGACCAAATCGTCATAACGAGGCTTGGCGATCTGTGATGTTGCCCCGACTTGCTCTCCCTTCTTCATATTGTCATCAGACGCGATCGACGAGTAGACAATGACCGGGATATGGGCGGTCGCAGGAGTATTGCGAATCATCCTGGTAAGGCTGAGGCCATCCATTTGAGGCATCTCGATATCGGTAACTACACAGGCGACGGACTCTTTGACTTGCTCCGGCGAGAGTGTTTTTGTGAGGTCGTCCAAATACCGCCAAAGTTCGTCACCATCGCCAAAGCCTGTGAGGTTATTGAAACCGGCGCCTGCGAGTGACTCCCTTATCATTTCACTAATCAACACAGAGTCGTCCGCAAAGATGATTGGTGTCCTGTCGCGGTCAGCGGAACCGCTTGCGGGCAATGAGCCAATTCCCGAACTATTGCCACCAATTACAATTGAGGCGGTAATCGCTTCAAAATCAATCAACGGTACGACGGAGGCATCTAATCGCCAGATGCTCGTGACTGGAGATACCTTACTCCCGAGTTGCGGCGCGGGTGGTGTATCCTTCCAGGTGACACGATGGATTCGGTCCACGCTCTGCACGCGGAATGCAACGTGTTGACGATTGAACTCCAGCAAGATGAGACTGTCTTCCGCCGGGGCTTCATTACCGCCGTTTACCTTAAGATATGTCCTCAGGTCGAGTGGTACCACCAGGTCGCGTATCGTTACAAGTCCGTCGACAGCTTCATGTGTCAAGGGCATCGGCGTGAGCGCCTCGACGGGAAGGACTTCCCTCACTTTGGCAAGATTGACGCCAAACGTTTGTTCTCCTACCTGAAAAACGAGAAGCTCAGCTTCGGTCGTTCCGGCTTCTAACAAGATGCCTGTTTCAACGGCGGAGAATGCTGTGGAGGTTGTCATTACGCTGCACGCCTGTGTTTACCGTGGAAAGCTGAGCGTCGATCAACCAGAGGTCACACAGACGCAACGTCATAAACTGGGATCGACCATTCGACGGTCAGCCACCGTCTCCGATGAGTGTATTATGACCGGAGATCCTGTTGAGCGGGTCGTCCGTATTATGCGGTTCACTAAATTTCCAGCCATGGCATCAAGCCAACGACTCACCACCCCCTCCTTCACCATCATAAACAACGCCGGTCGAATCAGACTTCGCCTGGCTGGCCCTCCGTCCGTTTGCGGTAGATGAAATAGAGAGCGATGTTGAAGACAGTGAAAAGGCAGACAATGAGCTGACCTTATCCCCGGGAACGGCATGCCAGCCCCGGTTTTCAACGAACGGTGATTGAGACGATACGTCCATTTGTCCTGAAGTCGTCGCTGAACTCAATCTTCGCTTCGACATCGATGTCGCTGAAACCGACCACGCTGACGGATGTCGGAACCAAATATCCGTTTCCTGGGTCCGTGATGTCAAATCCCGTGACCCGTCCGTCCCTGACAGTGGCAGTTGTTGTGGGCGGCGAGTGTTTCCACACTTCTCCTGCCGAACGATTGTATCGGTAATAATCGGACACTTCGTCGAGACGTTCATTGCTGACGCCATATCTGCCGATCGCGTCCATCAGCACTTTCTTGTTGGCTCGGGCCAACATTGGCGAGGGTGATCCCAATCGGGATGGGGTCACGTGACTGAAGGCCAGCCGAAACACCTCGGCGGGAACGCCGAGTGCCGCAGCGATCAATAGCACAGGACGTCCATGGTTACGCGCGTCTGTATCGTACCCCCCCCCCCGCGGAAGATCACGGTGACAACTTCCACATTTGGAGAATCCGACGGTCGTGAGTCCTGACCAACACGACCCTCAGGTCCGCCAGGATACAGAGCCCATACAAGAATGGCCAGCAGTCCGCCGG
Source organism: Fuerstiella sp. (assembly GCA_029247265.1). Taxonomy (GTDB): domain Bacteria; phylum Planctomycetota; class Planctomycetia; order Planctomycetales; family Planctomycetaceae; genus Fuerstiella. The sequence goes on along the minus strand of JAQWLN010000125.1, from coordinate 24,888 downwards.
CCACGGCAAGTTTTACGGAGTGGTTCATTCGGGCATCTTCCGGAAACGTGTGGAACATGCGCGATAAACGAGTTCCATGAACTATCTAAGGCGAATCCGTTGACGAGTATTAAAATCGTCGGGCCGGCGCTGTTGAAGCATGTGGTCGGTGGCGTTCGGTGATGAGCCTTGAAACAGAACGCGAGTGTCTTCTGCGGAATATCAGTTTTCCGCCGGGGCGTCGTAGGCTTCTACCAATGCGTCCGCGATGGTGGTACACAGTTCGCGGCGTCGAACCGGCTTGCTGAGCACCGAATGAGCATTCGCTTCTTCTGCGTCTTTTCGCAGTTCGGCCGTGGCTTCCGAGGTGATCAGGATGCAGGGGCGAACGGCGTTCAGATCTTTGAGCAGACGTAAAGCCTCAAGACCTGTCATCACTTGCATGTGCATATCGAGTAGCACGATATCAATCTGAAATTCCTGCGAGTATTCAACGGCGGCTTCGCCGGAATCCACTTCATGTATACTCAACAGCAAACGAGGCTCCAAGAGCTCACGAAGAGTCTCGCGGAAGGCGCGATTATCATCGGCAATGAGAAGTTGGTAGGGCTCGGGAGTTTCGATGACCATTTCATAGTACCTCGTTCGTGAGGTCTGTGGCTGACACGCTGCCAACCGGCGTCCCTGCAGCTGTGGTGTCTGCCCATTGTTATGAAATTACCGGATCGTTTCCAGTGAATCTCCGGGTCCACACCAAACTAGGCTCCGCTGTCGTCTTTGGTGGGGGTTGGCGAGGAGTCTTCTGCGGTCTCAGCCGGCAGTTCTGCGTTGGGGGGGAGTGGGTGTCTCTCCACGTTGTCCAGAAGTCGGGGACGGAGGTCTTTCGCCAGAGGGCAAGAGCGTTGCCAACGTGGGAATAGAACGTATAGCTGCTGTCAATCTGGTTCTGCGGCGTCTCCAGCGTGTTTTTAACAAGCCATTTGGCGGCTTTGACGATGTTTTCGTGTGGGGGATGCAGCTCCTGGGGAGCAATCGCAAGCCATTCGAGGTGATGTCCGGTGGCGATGACACGCCGGTACATTAGTTCATTCGGGTCATTGTTAGCGGCGGCATCGGCTCCTTCGTGCCAATTCGGCGGCCATGATCCATCTGCATCCTGAGACGCAATCATCCGTTCTTTGGCACCATGAAGGAGCTCCATAACTTTGTCGCGTGTCGATGCAGTCAGCAAATCACCTCCGTTGTCGTCCGACAGGCGTAACAGTGCCATCAGTGAATAAACCCGGTGAGTCCCCAGACATACTCCTTTTTTGCGGTGTTTTCTCATCAGGCGGGCGGCCAGCATGTCAAAGGTAATTCGGCGCCCCTGACTGTTATGCCATGAGGCCGTTTGCTGGGGAGCCAGATACAGCCCAAACGCCATGGCGGACCATTCTGTTTCTCGTTCGTCCAGCTGAAAGTCTCGCAGCGCTTCAGACAGGATCTGTTGCATGGTGGTTTGTCGAGCCGAAGTGAACACAGGTGTGTCCAGCGTGATGCCGGCTTCGGCCATGGAAGCCAGCATATGATCGTGATGCACGGACGCAGTCGCATCGGACCCCCAGCGAATACGAACGCCGTCCGTTTCCGGTTCCAGAATCGGTTTCGTGTCCGGTCCCCAGGATGCCAGGTACTGCCCTGTGTTCACAAGGTATTCCGCCATCTGTGGCCCGGAAATCAGATCGGGGTTGTCGAACTCGATTTTTGCACCCCAGATCCGCAATGCGTGTTCCACGTAATTGGGCCGCAGTTCTTCACGACTGAATCGTGGCAGCACCTTACTCAGAACTGCTGCCAGGTCCTGGTCGTTCACAACCGTTGCGTCGTCGTAGAACGGCATTACCTTAGCGGAAGCGCGGTTGGTGAAATTCACATCCGGCAGCGGTCGACGTGACTGCAAATCGGCCTGTATGCGTTGCTGCTAGTTCGGTGTCAGCAGGAACCACGCGATCGCGAATGCTGCGACAAACAGAGACTGCACGATCAACGTCGTCTTCATCGAAGTGCGATTGTTTCTGGGCATAGCGTCTACTCGCAACAAAAGTGCTGAATCCGGTTCCGGCCGACTGGACAATGTGTTCCGTGATTCAGCGGATCGTTTGGATTCGAACAAAGATGGCCGCCTGAACGTCTTCGTATTGTGTTTCGTAGTCAGGGCTCTCACGGATGTTTTGAATCAAAGCCGCATTCCGAATTTTGTCCGCGATGACGAAATTGATTCCGTAGCGATCCAGCAGTCCATCCCAGTCAGCAGGGCCATCAAGCAGGCGGACGTAGTCTGTCCAGACTTTTTCCGGAATGACGTGCACGTGCAGATTCACCATCGGCTTCAGTTCGGTCGGACCGAATCGCGTCAGGAATCCTGCCCATTCGGCCGGCATGAAGGCAATGCCAGGAGGCACATCCTCAAGGGTACTCAGATACTCCAGCGGCTCGATGGGAGTGCCCGTTGACAACGATCGGCGCAGTTCAGGGGTTCTTCCGTGAAGCGTTTGCAGCCCGAACGATGTGAAACCGAAGAAGATCCAGCAAAGTCCAAGGCTGACGACCGTCCATAGACCGGTTCGACGGTACGGGACTGTGCGTCGTCGGACTTTTCTTAGAACTCGCCACCCCGCAGCACCGTGGACACAAATGACAACCGCGCAGACAGGAGCAAACCAGTTCAGCATTCGCCCGGACCAAAGAGCCATTCCGCCAGTAACCAGCAGTGGCAGCATTTCAGTAGCACGAAGTCGCCGAGGACTGGATCTGAGTGCCAGCAGCAGCAGTACGGCGGCTGCCGCAGTCATTTGGCCTTGTTTCATTCGCAGAGTGAGAGGGTCCCATTCATACATTGTGGCAATGTTGGGGTGACTGCCTACTCGAAGCACCTCGTGGTAGATGGCCAGACCGCTGGGATTCAGCAGGGCGGCCGCGGCACATAACTGGGTCATCAACACAAGTCGAATTGTCTGCCGGTTCTGAATGGCCTGCGTAATCGATCGGGTTCTGACAAAGACGTCGACAACTCGTCCGACAATAAAGAGTCCCATCAGCAGCAGTCCCATGGCAAAGGAACCGTGGCAGTTCGCCCAGACAGCAAAAATCAGAGGCAGTGCAAACCACGAGAGGCGTTTGCGAACTCCTCCGGTTGTCAGCAAGGCCAGTACGATGCTGAATAATGCAACGCCGACTGACTGAGGACGAATGATCAGAAACTGTTGCCAGTTGACTGCGAGAAAGATCATGCAGCTCAAAATTCCGAAGGCGGCTGAGCTGCTGCGTTTTGTTACTGAATAACCAACGGCACCAAGCGCCACCACGATTAAAACCGCGTAGAAGAACTGCAACGCCGGAACTCCCAGCCCCGCAGTTCGAGACACCAACGCCATGCCCACCTGCGAAAGCCATGCGGAATTGACCGTCGGCATTCCTTCGGCCAGTGATACCAGAGGTTCAGTTTTGGAAACGACCTGATACTCAAGAATGTGTTCGCCGTAGTTGATGTGGTCCCATAGGTCGGAATGCCACAACGGTCGATTCGCGAAGACCATCAACACCAGACCCAGCGCCAGCAGAAAGGCGGCGACAGCTGCGGACATACGACACCATTCGGGCGTCTTGTCTTCGAGGACTGACGCGTCCGGCAGAGGCTCATTGGGTTCCGGAGCTTCAGTATTTGTCGGCATTTCCAGAAGTACAGACATCGAAATCCTCTGAATAAACAGACCTCACACCTGCTAGACAGAGTATTTTCATTATGAGGGCGGTGGAGAAGAAGAAGTCTACGTCACGTGACGTGCACGTTGTACAGGAATCGTGATTCCGGGATTGCAACGGTACAGTGCCCTTGGATCACTCACATATTCGCGTTCATCATCATACTGCCGAAAATTGCGGTTGTGCCAACAATGCTTCATTTGCGTGTGGTACGGATCATCATTGGCTCGCAGGTGAATATTTCCAGTGGTCGGGTGTCAGATTGCCACCATGGAGGACCGTTTGTGGTTCGTCACTTGCCAACAGGTTTCCCGGGAAATACAAGTTCAGGTCTGAAGGCAGAAAAAGTTTTGGCCAGTCACCCATTTCGGCGGCTTCTTATTGGTCGCAACCGCTGTCGGCAACACAGCGGAAATGCGGCGTTTTATAGATACCAGCGACCAGTCAGTGATGACGGAAGAGATCACGGTACCGCTGAGAAATCAGGAAGAGGTTCGAGCGCTGTTTGGACCTCAGGATGATTACATGCGCCGTCTTCGTCGCACCACCGGTACTCAGATTATTCTGCGGGGCAACGTAATTCACGTGCAAGGCGGTGCCGAACAGGTGGCGCGATGCGGGCAACTATTGAGATTATGGCGTGAAATACTGCGCCGTAATGAGGAGTTCGTCGATGGCGATGTCGCCATGACGCTGGATTCGAATCTGGAAGGTGAAGAATTGCACAACGAAGTGTTTGACAATAATGGACGTGTCGACGACGTATCCACTGTGCCCACGGAGCCTCGCAATCGCGATATTCGTGCTGGACGCGCTGGTAAGGACAAAGTCTCGTTGATTCGTCCGAAAACGGACGGGCAGCGAGTCTACGTGAAAGCGCTGAGTGAAAATCCGCTCGTGTTTTGTGATGGTCCAGCGGGTTGTGGGAAGACCTATCTGGCTGTGGCAACGGCGCTGCGAGCTCTGCACGCCGAGGAAGTTCGAAAAGTTGTCCTGGTCAGACCCGCCGTTGAAGCTGGTGAAAAACTTGGTTTTTTGCCAGGTGACATGTTTGCGAAGGTCAATCCATTCGTTCGCCCGCTGCTGGATGCAATGAACGACATGCTGGATTTTGACCAGGTTCGCCGCTACATGGCCAACGACGTCATCGAAATTGCGCCGTTGGCATTTATGCGTGGCCGGACATTGAACGACACGTTCATGATCCTGGACGAAGGTCAAAATACGACGACTACGCAAATGAAGATGTTTTTGACGAGAATGGGAGTGAATTCTCGAATAGTGGTCACGGGGGACGGAACACAGAATGACCTGCCAAAAGGCACGAAAAGCGGTCTCACTGATGGAATCCATCGGCTTTCCGGGATTGAAGGGGTTGCCATTGTGCGCCTGACAGGACAGGATATCGTCCGTCACCGGTTAGTGAGACAGATCGTTTCGGCGTACGAAACGAGTGAGTCCGGTGATTAATACCGATTGATGAAATGCGGCTGGAACGTCCAGCTCAGGTACGGCAGCGAAAAATCGCCGTCACAACCGTGTTCGTAACAGAACGACAGATCGCGAAGTAGTCTATCGAAGGTCTCCTTGACCGAGCGCGACGGACGCAACTCCGTCGGCCCAAACATCATGACATTCTTCGGGGCACGCCGAGCTCGCCAGACGCGAGTTTTTCGTCCTTCTCCCTCCATCTGGGAGAGATTCAGTTCAGCCATTCAGGACTATCGCGTCCTGACGCTGGTTTTGGTTGCGCTGCTTGCAATTCTGCTACTGATCATCGCCGTACAGTCCTGGCGTCCTGGATTCGCGTTTCGCGAGGGGCAGGTTTGGGCTACTGGCGTTCAGTCACGCGTGGAATTTGAAATCGAGAACACTCTGGCAACGAACCAGGACCGAGCAAGGGCAAGGGCCAATGCACGCCTGGTGTTTGTGCAGGACAACGATGTATGGAATGTACTGGAGTCCACGTTCAAGAACGATTTGACGGCGGTGGCCAACGCCCAGGGCCTGTCCGATGTTTCTCCGGACGTGATCAGCGGGTTTCAACTTGACCTTGAAATCCCCGGTGATGTGGAAAAGGGAACGGTGACCGAAAATCGATTTGCTCGCGTCAGAACGGCGTTGTTCGAATCCGACATGACCATCGGTGACCGCCTGAATCAGATGGGCATCGAGTTCTCGCAGTTGCTCAGCGGAGTGCGCGGGGTCGGAATTCTTGACGATGCCGCGAGAGCAGAGATTGGGTTGCCAGTGGACGAACTTATTCCTCAACGCCTGATTGAGGTCGTCAATCCATCCGGTGAACCTGTGAGTTACAACCTGTTGGTTGATGTTTCTCTTGAGGATCAACTTCGTGAAACGGGCAGCATCGGAAGCGCCTGGGTATCGCTGCCCAATCTGCAGCAGATTGGGCCGGCAGTCCACGCATGGCTGGCCGACCGCCTTGTCGGGCAGCTGAGCTACAGCGAGTCAATGACCGAAGAACGTCGCCGTGAGGCCGTTGAAAAAGTGACAGTGCAATATGAAGCCTTCCCGGCCGGAAGAATTCTGGTTACAGCCGGCACACAGATCGACAAGACCCATCTGGCCGTGCTGAACGAAGAGCATATGGCTCATGAGCTGCAACTGACGTTCGCTCAGCGGCTGGTCAGAATTGCCGGTTCTGCACTAATGCTGACGGTGATGGTGATTCTGTTTGGTGTTCATTTGTTCCGATCCGAGCCGCACTTACTCGAAGAGACGGGCCAGCTTCTGGCCTTCGTCCTGATCTGTGGCGCGGCCGTGTTTCTTGGCTGTCTGCTGAGTCGTGATCCGTGGCGCGCTGAGGCCCTTCCATTGCTGGCCGCGGTGATGATCGTGGCTATTGTGCACAACCAGATGCTGGCGATTCTGACGGCCTTCTGTCTGTCACTGTTAATTTCGATGTCAACGGTGTCTGACGTGGGGCACTTCGCGGTGCTGATGACGTTGTGCTTCACTCTCATTATCCCGTTGCGCAGTGTCTCGTCCCGGTTGACCGTGATCAAGCTGGGATTCATCCTGGCCGCCGTGGCCTTCTCCGCGGTGTGGGGCATCAGCCTGGTGGGATCTCCGGATTTTCCTGACGGATGGAGGAATACGGCCACCTTGATTGTCGGGCTCAAGTTCGCCTTCTGGTCATTGGTGTGCTGCTATGTCGTTGGCGGCAGCCTTCCCTTCATCGAATCGGCGTTTGGCATCGTTACGGATATCAGCTTGCTGGAACTGACTGATGTTTCGCATCCGCTGCTGCAGGAACTCGCTCGACGTGCTCCCGGAACGTACAACCATTCCATCAGTGTAGCGACGATCGGCGAGGCGGCGGCCGATGCCATTGGAGCTAATGGCCTGTTGGTTCGAGTCGGAGCATACTTCCACGATATCGGAAAGATGCTGAAGCCGGAATACTTTATCGAAAACATGGCCGCCGGCGAGGAGAATCCCCACGACAATCTGGCCCCCGCAATGAGCGCGTTGATTATTATCGGACACGTTAAAGACGGTTTCGAAATGGCCGAGCAACACAACCTGCCCCGCAGGTTGATTGACTTCATCGAGCAGCATCACGGTACCACACTTGTCGAGTACTTCTATCGCGAAGCCGCCAGTCGGGCGGATGAGGATCATCGCACCGACGCTGACGAATCAACCTTCCGTTATCCCGGGCCTCGACCGCAGTCCAAGGAAGCCGGCGTGATGATGCTGGCCGATGCTGTTGAGAGTGCAAGTCGAACCCTGAGTGAGCCGGCACCGAAACGAATTCAGTCGCTCGTTAACGAGATTACATTGAAACGAGTGCTGGATGGACAATTCGACGAGTGCGGCCTGACCATGATTGAAATTCGCACCGTTCAGGAGTCTCTTGTGAAAACTCTGACGGCCGTACATCATGGTCGTATCAAGTATCCGGGACAGAAGAAGGCCTGATGTCGGTTGGTTATCCTGTCGTTGACGACCACAGCGGCCATGTCTGTCTGACTGCCGGACGCGACGTTTTCTGTTCGTCATCGTTAACCCTGGTTCCGAAATGGCACTGCAACACAGGACGCACTCCGATTCACGTCAGCTTGCGAACATCCTTGATGTCATATGAAATCGACGTTTCCAGTTCCCATCCGACCTATTCATTGAACAGGACTGATCTACAGGATGCGCTGCGCCACGGCCTCCGGGTGGAGGGGGTTCGCAACGCGGTTCTGAGCGTGACCGTGGTCGACAACCTCACGAGTCATCGCCTCAACAGGCAACACCTGCAGCATGACTATCCGACGGATGTGATCAGCTTTCAGCTGGAGTGGACTTCCGGTGACGGGATGGCCGACTCGCCGTCTGAACTGCCAACAGGGCGTTCGGCGGACGCCAGCATCGAAGGCGAAATTGTTGTTAACGCTGATTTTGCTGCCGAGATGGCCGAGCAATGCGGGTGGTCGACAAAAGACGAGTTGACACTGTACGCCGTACATGGAATGCTTCATATCTGCGGGTATGACGATCAGGCGGACGATGAGCAGGAAATTATGCGAGCACGGGAAAAAGCGGTCCTTGCGGGGATCGGCCTTACGCCTCAATATCCCGGCCTTCGTCGCGCCGATGACGATGAGCCTCCCGGCAACTCTGCCGATCGCGGACCTGTGCCGCAGGACGGCTCATCGGTAGCTGCTTCCGACCCGACGGAGGCGACGCAGTGAACGTAATGCTGGAACCAGTGGCGGCAGCCACGGCCGTGCTGCTGACATTTCTGATGGCGCTGACCTGTTTCAGCCTGAGGGACTTTTCCCGAAGTCGCTTAGAAGAAATCTGCAAGCAACGTGGCAGATTGAGTCGTTTTGGAGAGATTCTCCAGAACCACGAGGCCGCTCTTTTTCTTTCCGAATTGACGCTGTTGACACTGCTGCTGATCGGCACATGGCTTATTGCTGTAACGCCGCTCCTGGGCAGCCTCGAATTTCCGCGCAATGGCGCTCTGTCGACGATTATCAGCTGGTTCGTTAAAGTCGCGGCGATTCTTGCAGCGGCGTCTTTGACGCTGGTGGCGCTGCCGTGGACTGTTTCACGTGTCCACGGGGAAACGGTGTTGTACCGACTGTGGCCGCCGCTGAAGCTGGCCTGTCGCATTCTTGCCCCGCTGTGGCATACCGCCCGGCAGCTGGACCGCATGGTTCACCGCATCGTCGGCATTCCTGAGCCCGATTCGGACGCGGCTGCGAATCTGTTGACTGACGAATTGTTGACGGTTGTTGATGAAAGTTGCCGCGAAGGGGTCATGCAGTCGAATGCCTCGACGATGATTCATCGTGTTGTGGATCTGCAGACGGAAGACGTTGCGGCAATCATGACTCCACGCACCGACATGGTGACGATTGACGCAGAGATGCCGCTTTCTGAATCTTTGAAACAGATGCTGAACAACGGTTTTTCCCGCGTCCCCGTAATCCGTGACGGCATCGATGATATTGTCGGCATTCTGTATGCACGGGATCTGCTGGCCTACGCGGTGGAATCCAATCGTGAATCCGATTCTCGCACCGTTGCGGACGTTGCGAGAGAAGCCCTGTACGCTCCGGAATCGCAGGGCATTGGTGATTTGCTGGAGGCAATGCGGCAAAAGAAGGTGCACATGGCCGTGATTGTCGACGAATACAGCGGCGTTTCAGGACTGGTCACGTTGGAAGACGTTCTGGAAGAAATTGTCGGTGACATCTCAGACGAATACGACTCTGAGGATTCCACGCTGTGGAAGGAACACGTTGACGGCCGTACTGAGGTCGATGCCCGATTTCATATGGACGACCTGAACGAGGAATTTGGGTACGGTTTTCCGGAAGACGAGGAATTTGACACAATCGGAGGCTTCGTGCTGTCCTGTTTTGGGCGAATTCCGGCGATTGGCGAAGAGCACTACTGGAAGGACCTGAAGCTGACCGTGCTGGATGCTGATGAACGTCACCTGATTCGAGTCAGCATCGAAGGCCCGACAGTCGCGGGTTCGACGGCGAAGGCGTCATAGCTTATTCTTCCACCCAGCAGCGGCTGGCACGGTGGCTCCACTGGTGCCGGTGGCGATCAGCGACCCCTGTCCCATTCTGCATATTTCCGGAATCTGAACTTCATTCGTGTATCGGCTTTGAGCACTCATGCCCCACCCTCGCCTGGCTAAGGAATTCATTGACAACAAGCCGCGTGCTCAATGGCACGACAAATCGCTTTGGTTTGTCCGCCAGAAACGAGATCGCATGGCGTCTGAGGTGCCGGAGTGGGAGGAGCTGCGACAGCACGCGTCGGCCATTAAGATGCATACGATGTCGCGCCTGCCGGAGTTGCTGGAACAGTTCGAAGAAAATGCAAAGGCGCTGGGCGTTCACGTTCACTGGGCTGTTGACGGCGACGAACACAATCGGATTGTACACGATATCCTGCAGCAGCATGACGTCAGCAGGATCGTGAAGAGCAAGTCGATGCTGACTGAGGAGTGCCACCTCAATCCGTTTCTTGAAGAACACGGCTACGAAGTCGTCGATACCGATCTGGGTGAACGTATTGTTCAGCTGCGAGACGAGTCGCCGAGCCACATTGTTCTGCCGGCGATCCACATCCGGAAGGAAGAGGTCGGTGAATGTTTTCATGAACACCTGGACACCGACGAAGGGGCGTCTGATCCGGCGTATCTGACTGAGGCGGCTCGCCAGCATTTGCGTGAACGTTTCTGTTCATCTGACGCGGGGATCACCGGCGTCAATTTCGCCATTGCAGAAACCGGTGGATTTGTCGTGTGCACCAACGAAGGGAATGCCGATCTGGGAGTCTCACTTCCAAAGCTGCATATCGCGTGCATGGGAATCGAGAAGCTGCTGCCGCGTGCGACGGACCTGGCCGTCTTTCTTCGCTTGCTGGCACGTTCGGCGACAGGGCAGCCGATCACGACGTACTCTTCACATTTTCACGGCCCTCGCGAAGGCAGTGAGCTGCACGTTGTCCTGGTTGACAACGGCCGCAGCGGGATTCTGGGCAGCTCAGAGTTTCGCCGCAGTCTGAACTGTATTCGCTGCGGTGCCTGCATGAATACGTGTCCCGTCTATCGTCGTAGTGGCGGACACAGTTATGAATCGACAGTGCCCGGTCCCATAGGTTCAATCCTGACGCCGTTACGCACTCCGGAAGCTCACAGTTCTCTGCCGTTCGCCTGCACGTTGTGCGGATCGTGTACCGACGTCTGTCCGGTGAAGATCGATTTGCATCACCAGTTGCTGGCTATGCGAGGATTTCTGGACCGTAAGAAATTACTGGCGATGTCAAAAAAACTGTCCATGAAATTTCTGTCCGGACTGCTTTCAAGTACATGGATTTATACTCAGGGCGGGCGGGCTGCAAGGACGGCTCTGCGATGGCTGCCGCGTTTCGCCGTTTACAATCCATTGAATGGTTGGGGGCGACAGCGAGACCTGCCGGATCCACCCAAAGCATCGTTCCGTGATCAATATGCTGCCCGGCAGAGCGGCTCGGAAGAGAAATTATGAGCGACACAGCCCGTGAAGCCATCTTCGCCAGCCTGCGAGCAGCGCTGCCGGAATCTTCGCCGTTGCCCGAACTACCGGCCAGCGGCCCGTGGCAGACGTTCGACGACCCATTCGCACGGTTTTGCGAGATTCTTCAGGCAGTGGGCGGCGTCTGTGAACGAGTCGAGACACTGGACGAAGCGAATCGACAGCTGAACGCGATCAACGAATGGACAGCAGCAGAGGTTCGAGTCTCTGTTGTGGATGGTGTCGGTGATTCAACAATCGATCTGGACGCCGTCGACGATCCACACGATCTGGAAAACGTCGATTACGCCGTGCTCCGCGGTCACTTCGGTGTCGCTGAAAACGGGGCCATCTGGGTGACGGACGATACCGTCAAACACCGGGTGCTGTACTTTATCCCTCAGCGACTTGCAATTGTGATTCCCGCGTCACAAATCGTGCACAACATGCATGAGGCATACGATCGAATTGCGATTGGCGGTCACGCCTATGCCGGATTTATATCGGGCCCGTCCAAGACCGCCGATATTGAACAATCGCTGGTCATCGGGGCCCACGGCGCACGGTCGCTGACGGTGTTTGCGGTTGATGAACTGTAAGGCCGGCGGCGGATCGTTTGTGGGTTCGCTTCAATCGGCCTGATTGCTTTCGCCGCCGGCATCGGTCGCTGTGCGGTTCAGCCGCAGTTGCCCACAGGCCGCGTCGATGTCGGCGCCTTTGCGTTTGCGCACTGTGGCCGGAATGCCGCGATCCTTGAGCAGTTCACAAAACTGATGTGTCCGTGGTTCGCCCGGTGCCGTCATGACCAGCTCCGTCACACCGTTCATTGGGATCAGGTTGACATGACAGTTGCGGCCTCGCAGAAGTCCGGACAGTTCTTCTGCGTGATGGGGCTGGTCGTTCACTCCTGCCAGCAGGACGTACTCGTAAGACACACGGCGGCCCGTGACTTCGAAGTAGTCGTCGGCGGCCGCAAGAATTTCGGTCAGGCCTGTGCCCTTGTTGACAGGGACAATCTGGGTGCGGAGTTCGTCATTCGGAGCGTGCAACGAGACGGCCAGGTTGAACTGTCTGCCGCAACGTGCAAATAAACGAATCTGCTTTGGCAGTCCGACCGTCGATACGGTGACGCGACGGGCACCCAGACCAAAGCCTTTGTCACCGCATAAAACGTCCAGGGCCTGCATTAGATTTTTGTAGTTGGCCAGCGGCTCGCCAATGCCCATCACCACCACATTGGTGATTTTTTCGTCGTCTTCCATGAGTCGATGCAGCACCAGCACCTGCTCAAAGATTTCTGCCGCAGTCAGGTCCCGCTTCACGCCCAACAGACCGCTGGCACAGAAGACGCACCCCATGGCACAGCCTACCTGAGTGCTGATGCAGACAGTCCTGCGGCCGGGATCACGCATCAGCACGCACTCGACCAGTTCGCCGTCTTGCAAACGCAGTAACAGTTTCTCCGTTCGGTCGCTGGCGATCTGATGTCGCACAGTTTGCAGGGTGCTGAAACTGAATTGTTCGGCCAGCTGCCGGCGCAGAGCTGTTGACAGATCTGTCATCTGCTCAAACGACTGAATCCTGCGCTCAATCATCCAGCGTCGGATCTGTCCGGCCCGAAACTTTTTCTCTCCAATGGTATCCAGCCACGCCAGCAGCTCACTTTCGGACGTGTCCAGCAGGGCGCGCAGCGCCTCTGGATGATTGGGGACGCCAGCGGGAAGAATGGGCAGTGGCTCGGACGACACAGCAGCGGACCATGGAGTTGACTTACGGAATGCGGACATCCTACAGCTCGACGCAGATCGGTCGACGGGTATTCATGGCGTTCCGTCAGAATCACCGGAATTGGTTCCGTTGCGTGGGGACAGGAAACAAAACGTGTTGAATGGACAGTCTCAGCAGAGCCACAGCCTTCGAGCGTAAAGACTTAAGCCACGCTTTTACCGGCCCCTTCTCCCCATCTCACGATCGTGTATCATACCGGTTGAACCTGACCGGTTTTCCGCCAGCAGGTCTTTGCCAGACACCGCACGGAAGGTCCGGTCTGATTCATGCATGAACTGATTCGAGCGTCTGCCGGAAGTGGAAAGACGTTTCAGCTTTCCGGCCATTTTCTTCGACAGCTGTTTCTGGGACATCCGCCGGAAACAATTCTGGCAACGACGTTCACCCGTAAGGCCGCTGGTGAAATTCTGCAGCGTGTACTGCTCCGCCTGGCGAATGCGGCACAGGACGCTGAAGAGTGTGCGCTACTGGCGGAATTCATGAAGCCAGCCGCGGTGACACAGGACAAGGCCAGGGCGCTGCTGGTTGAGATCACTGCTCAGCTGCATCGCATGCGAGTCTGTACGCTGGACAGTTTTTTCCAGCAGGTGGCCCGCAGCCTGACGCTGGAACTCGGCCTGCCGCCCGGCTGGAATATTATTGACGAACACGCCGATCGCGAACTGCGTGAACAGGCGATTGACGCCGTCCTGTCCCAACAGGTGCCGAAGGACGCGCAACGACTGATGCAGATGCTGGCGAAAGGACGCAGCAAACGCAGTGTACGGGATCTGATCAGCGACACGGTCCAGCAGTTTCACGAGCTCTATCAGCTGGCCACCCCCGATGCGTGGCAGCAAATTGTCGTGCCAGGACGTCTGACTCGGAAAGAGATGGAACACGCGCAACGGGAGGTGTCTGCAGAGACACCATACAACGACACGCGTGCGGTCAAGGCGATTCGAGAGGACATGGAACGGTTTTCCGCCGGTCAGTGGGAAGCGTTTATCCAGAAAGGAATCGCCGCAAAAGTGTTTCATGGTGAAACCAGTTATTACCGCAAGGAACTACCGGGCGGTCTGATTGAGGCGTACGAGCAGCTGCTGAAGCACGCCAGCGCAGAATTACTGGATGCCGTCGCGCGGCAGAACAAAGCAACGTTCAGCCTGATTGATCGATTCGATCGCGAGTATTCTCGACTGCGTGCTGAACACGGTTGGCTGGGGTTCGGGGATGTCACCCGCGTGCTGGCCCGTGCCAATGATACAGCCAGCGGTTCGCGGATTAATTTTCGACTGGACAGCGCTCTGCAGCATCTGTTGCTGGATGAGTTTCAGGACACTTCGCCCGACCAGTGGAACGTACTGCGACGACTGGCGCTGGCGATTACGCAAAAGGACGAACAGTCCAGCTTCTTCTGTGTGGGAGACCCGAAGCAGGCCATCTACGGTTGGCGCGGCGGTGTTGCGGAAATACTGGACGCTGTGGAAAGAACACTTCCGAATATCAACAGCCGCTCGCTGGACCAGAGCCGCCGGTCATCGAAACCCGTCATTGACACCGTTAATGCTGTGTTTGAACACATACACCAACACAAGAATCTGAGGGACTACGGAAAGGCCTGCTTTGACTGGGAGCAGGGATTTCCGACGCATTCGACTGTTCATGACGTGATGCCGGGTTTCGCGGTGCTGCAGACGTCGCCGGAGTTCGAGGGGTTGGCTGAGGCGCGTCGAACTCCGTACTATCGGTGGGTCGCATGTCAGATTCAGGATCTGCACCAACAGAGCCCAGGCGCGGAAATCGGCGTGCTGACCCGCAAAAACGCAACCGTCGCTCGATTGGTGCATGAATTGAAGCAGCTGGGAGTTCACGCCAGCGAAGAGGGGGGTACTGCTCCGACGGACAGTCCGGCTGTTCTGGCAGTGCTGTCACTGCTGCATCTCGCCAGTCATCCCGGCTGTCAGATTTCGCGATTTCACGTCGCTACATCCCCTCTGGCCGGGCTGGTCGAATTGAGCACGTGGACAGACGACAAATCTGCCGCGCAGACGGCGGCGGAAATCCGCGTGCGGCTGATGGATGACGGTTACGGGCCGACTTTGCAGTGGATATCTGATGCCGTCGTGAGCGCCTGTAATCATCGAGACATTCTGCGACTGCAGCAGATTGTGGGGGTGGGGTGGCAGTTCGATCAGTCGCCGTCGCTGAATCCTTCGGACTTCGTTCAGCTGCTGGAAAACAGTCGGCTGAGCAAATCCGAATCCGCTTCCGTACGCGTCATGACTGTGCATCAGAGCAAAGGGCTGGAGTTTGACATCGTTGTGCTGCCCGAACTGGACGGAAGTCTGTTTCGCACGCCAAATGCCGCGGCTGGCAGCGCCAGTCCCGACGCTGCCCCGGATCAGGTTTGTGTCTGGCGCAATAAAGCCGTACGCAGTTTGTTGCCCGATTCACTGCAACAGGCCTTTCGCCAGACAACTTCTCGAGACGTTTCTGAAGCCTTGTGTCTGCTGTACGTGGCGTTGACGCGAGCCGCACACGCTTTACATATGTACATCCCACCGCTTTCGTCCAGCAGGACGCCAGCGTCGTTTGCCGGAGTTCTGCTGGCATCACTGACCGATGACCAGGCGGCTCCGCCAGAGCAAATTCTCTACGAGTGCGGCGATGGCGGATGGCATCACAACGTCGCGGATATGAAGGTGATGAGCACCCATGCTACGTCAGCGGAGGGGAAAGGCAGAAGCGTGCCGCGAGTGTTTCTTGCTCCGCTAACAGAGCGTCGCCGAGGGCTGCGCCGTGAGACCCCTTCGCAGCACGACAGCACCAGAATTGTCGCGCCGCCGGTAGAACGCCTGGCTGATCCGGCAACTGTCGATCCACGTATGCGCGGCACCTTGATTCATGCGTGGTTCGAAGAAGTGGAATGGCTCCAGGACGGCCCACCGGGGGAAAGGCAGTTGCGACAGATTGCCGCTGAACTTTCTGTGCATGAGACCACTGTCGATGAATTGCTGCCTGAGTTCTACAATATGCTGAATCAGCCAAACACTTCCCGCCTCTTCACCCGGCCAGCGCAGATCGAACTGCCTGTGTTTCGCGAATTTGAGGAACAGGTCAGAAACGGCACCGCCGAAATACACGCTGAGAATGAAAGGCCGTTTGTTCTTAAACGCAACGGAGCGATCGTTCAGGGTATTATTGATCGACTCGTGGTCCTGCGTGTGAAGGGCAGGCCGGTGGCGGCCGACGTTGTGGACTTCAAAACAGACAAAGTGACGGCCGAAACGGCGACCTGGGTTTCCCACAAGACGCGACACTACGCTGTTCAGCTGGATCAGTATCGGACCGCCGTGCAGACGTGTTTCGGTATGGAATCGAATGCAGTTTCCACACGACTGGCACTGCTTGAGGCAGACGTTGTCGTCAGTCCGGCTGACGATTACTGACGTCAAGCGAGCCACGTGCAACACGCCGGGCGAAACCACATACACGGGCTTTCACCGATCACGTCTAATCGGACGTTCCGACACTCACGCTGATCCATGCTGGTCGTTTGGCTTTGTTAATCTGTTCCTCTAACTCTTCAATCAGAGGATCAAACTGCGCAATCTCGCTGGCGTTGTTGCCCTGTTCGTGTTTTCGAAAGCCAAACAGATAGGTGATGTTCTGTGGACGCCAGCGGCAGAAGTAGAGCTCATTACGACGAGCGACCAGTTGCCGAAGCGACTCATACGCAGTGTTCTTGTGATCTGCAAACCGGGCGAAGTCGTCGTCGCGGTCTCCGTCGCGGTGACGAATCAACGACACAGGGGTGTCGCCAGAATCAATATACTGAACCAGCGGAACTGCGGCGGTTCTCGTTAACGGGACAATTGAGAACCGTGTTGGCACTGCGGACACCGATATGCGACGAAATTCAAACGTGACCGTTTGTCTGGTGTCGGGCTCCCACCGGATGTTCCGTACCTCTGCTCCGGTTGCCGTAACCCGGTGGGTGGCCGTGTCCACCAGAACCTCCGGCCGCGATGCCGCCCGTCCGAAGATCCTTGCGGCCAGAATTTGAGCGACACGGGTATACCCGAGGTCATTCCAGTGCATGCCGTTGTCCGTCCACCTGCCGTGCATCGCGGTCATTAGTTCCGGATGCTCGGACAGATCAACGGGAAGCGGACTGGATGTTGAGACCAGATTGTCTGCACGGCGAAGATGATCACCGAAGTCGGAAAACAGATCCACGTACGGAGCTTCGACGGAGGCTGCAACCGCTTGCACGGCGCTACAGAATTCTGAGACACGGTGGTTCCATTCAGACGGATCGGGCAGGGGCCCGCTCATAGCAAAGAACGGATGTGGCGAAACGAAGACGACATCCGCTCCGGTCGTGCTCAGATCGTCGTGCAGTTGACGCAGCTGATCCGAAAATCTTGTGACGCCTTCGGGGCCGGGCTCAAAACTCATAGCCTCGTTCTGGCCATAAAACAGAATAATGACAGATGGCTCTTCTGCACGAACGTGTTCGATCATCCGCTCGTAGCCCTTAGCGGGTGCGTCAAAAATTCCGCGAGATTCGGCGAAGACCGTGTCGGCGCTCCATCCGAGATTACGAAATGTCACGTTGTACTGCGGAGTTTCCGCCGTAAGTGCGGATTCCAGGTGACCGAATGTTTGAGCTCGTTCAACGAAAGTGCCTCCGACCAGCAGCACATGGTCGCCGTCCCGAAAACGAAAAAAATCTCCCCCACGGCGAGGCTGTGGCGACACGCGTTTCCAGTCCAGATGCCGTTGCCGAACAGGATTCAGCGTCGCAACCTCCAAAGCCCCAGCCCATGCAAGGTTCTTCCAGTCTCCGTCGTTGAAGTCCGTCCGCTGCCAGCCAACGGGTGGCGCCGTGGGCGCCATTTTCCATTTCGACGGTCCAACCAGATTCTCGCCTCCAAGGAAGCAGCCCGCCCCAAGGCTGGACGCCGTTGAGCGTTTGGGCGTCACGGAAACAGAAAGGCAATTGTTTCCCTGACGCGCCAGTGACGTGACGTCCCAGGTCACCAGACCACCCTTCAGAGCCATGTTCTTCACCAAACGCTGACCATTGAAATAGGCCGTCACAGAACCACTGGCGGTCAGGCTGAGTTCCAGAGGCGACCTGTCGACGCTGCCGATTCGTAACGTCTGTCGCAGCCACGTGGGAGCGTCGGCGATCGGAACCAACTGAATACTGGGATTTGCGCGGACGTTGCCCGCATAGAAACCTAGGAAAACAGCAAAAACAGCTACACACGGCCGGCGGAATCTGCGAATTTGCATACGAAGCTCGTTAATTGGGTCTGCGAGACTCAGGGATATCAATGGACGATATTAGCAGATTGTCGCAGTATTCTCAGCCGGAACGGAATGAGAAGAGGGCGTTGGTTTCCCCGGATCTCGATAAAATCCGACTTGAATTGTCGCTATCATACCAGCGTGCGGTCGGTTCCAGGCGGAGCCGTGTGCGGAATTGACGTGGCCTGGTGTTCTTGATGGTGTTGATTTGATCTGATTGGTACTCACTCAGACACGCCAGATCAACGTTGCTGTCAGAGGATGAGATTCTCAGACTGGTTTTCAGGATTTTGTTTGTGCCAGAACCGAGCGATATTTCTGCACCAGAAGGTGATTCGCCTGCATTGTCGGACTCGCAATGCCTTGACCAACGTTGTATTGGGAAGCGACTTCGCGGCTGCGCGTTCAGGGCAACGGACACGCTCACATCTGCTTCGCCGGCCCGTTTACGCGAAATTGTCGAACGATTGTTGCGGTGTCAGGCGCACGCCATGGATGCGATCGACGTCCACCTGTTCCGAGTTCGTCTGGATGACGCCGGCACCGGCATTGCAGGGTTGAGATATCATTCCGGTCAGGCGGCAAGTGACGATGACCTGGCGGCGCTAAAGCATTTTCAATTTCAGCTGTTTTCAGCGGAAGTTCAGGAATTCCTGCGAGCCGACCGAATCGTACAGGTGCGGGCAGGATCCACCAGTGGTGGTCGCCTGATTACCGGGCTCATGAAGCAGCTGGATTGTTCGACATACATTCTATGTCCTCTGTTTATGGCTCAGTGTTTTCGTGGAATTATAGGCGTCGCCATTCGAAATGCGGAAGCCGGCACGGAAGACGATGAGTTCTTTGAATTGTTGAAGCTGAATGGCTCCATCCTGCTGCAGAACGTTCTTCGAGTTCGTCGCCAGCGAAAACGCAGCCGCCGGTTCCGGCAGTGGAGACGGATAGCCGATCAGGCGTGCGACTTTTCGTTCAGCGTCGATGGCCAGTTCGTAATCTGTAACACGACAACGTTCGGGGCAGGTGAGGCCACGCCAAAGCTGGATGGTCTGCGACTCACAGATTTTGTGGTTCGAAGTTTTCACCGTGAGCTGATGATGCAGATTCAGACCGCGGTGAACAGCGGCGAAGTACGGACAAGTGACTTTCAGCTGGCACTGGACCAGTGTGAACCTCGTTGGTTCATGGCCCGTATTGAACCCATGCGGAGCCCCTCCGATGCCTGTGCCACGCTGTACATGACGGACAATCACTCCGACATGCTGTTGCAGGAAGAAGTGCGGGATCTAACGGATCGGCTGGGCAAAGCATCTCGATTGAGCCTGCTGGGGCAGATGAGCACCGAGTTTTCGCACCAGTTGAACCAGCCGCTGCAGGCGATTCTGAACTACTGCAACATCGTTCAGCGGCGATTCCGGAAAGGTAAGGCAACTGCGGACAGCTGCCGGGACGCTCTGGCCAGCATTGAGGAGTCAGTGGTCCACTCTCCGAACATCATTCAGCGGATTCGAGAGTTCGTCAACTTCGGGTCGCTGCAGATGGAGCCGGTTCCGGTGGACGAACTGCTGCGGCAGGCGATGATGTTAGTTCTCCCAACGGCGCGAGGCCGGGATGCAGACTTGATTCCGGCGCCGGTTTCTCCGGGCATGACGGTGAAGGTTGACAGAGCTCAGACAACGCATGTTCTGGTGAACATGATTGTGAACGCACTGGATGCCTGCTGTGATTCCGGGGCTCGTCGTCCCCGCATAGAACTCATGGTGCACTCGGTTCCCAGGCATGGGCCGGTCACGCTGGCTGTCCGCGACAACGGTCCTGAGCTTCCCGATGGCGACTCAGAGATCGTGTTCAAAAAGTTCTATACCGGCAAGGATGAGGGGCTGGGGCTCGGCCTGACGATCAGCCGTGAAGTCTGTGAATCACAAGGGGGCAGTCTCACCGCCAGCGACAACACCCCCGAAAATGGGTGCACTTTCTACCTCGCCGCTCCCATTTATGTAACGAACGGAAACGAAACCACGGAACTCGAGATTCTCGATGACACCACGCTTCAGGCAGATTAGGCCGTTCAATGCGTTCTTCCGACGTGTATTCTTCGTGGAACGATGTGTTCTCTTGCTTTATCATGCTGACGTCGGCCAGCATTTGCACACTTTTACCTAATTGACCGCATCGTTCCTGCTTCGGCGCATAGGGAGCCGTCAAGGCCGGTTATGCGTCTGATGGGCGAATTGCTCGACCAGCCACCGTGTGGCTGCCGACAACATCGCTGTTTCCCCAGCGATTTTCCTTCTGAATCAACCGGAGTTTCTTGTAATGGCAGATTGGCTGCAACGATTCGTTGATGATGGCACGATTGGGGAATCTCAGCTGGAAGAAGCCCGCACCATGGCGGCCAACCTCGGGCTGACTGTCGAAGATGCGCTGATCCGGCTTGGATATATTTCGGCGGCCGACCTGGGTCGAGCCCAGGCCGAAGAATTCAATTATGAGTATGTCGAGCTGGAAGGCCTGCAGATCCCGAACACCGTCATCGAGCTGATCACTGAGTCCATGGCACGCGAAAACATAGTGATCGCGACCAGCCTGGAAGGTGAGTCCGTCGTGATCGCCATGCATAATCCGAACAATATCGAGATCCTCGATAAGCTGCGATTCGTGCTGAATCGCGACATCAAAGTCGTCATGGCCCCCATGGAATCCATCCAGGGTGCGATTAACAGGCACTATGGTCAGACGGAAACGGAATCCGTCGACACCATGATTTCCGAGTTTACTGAAACGCAAATCGACTTCACCGACATGGAGGCACAGGCCGCCGTTCAGGGAGATGAAGACGACAGCGCACCTATTATTCGACTGGTGAATCTGATCATCAGCGAGGCAGTGCAGATGCGTGCCAGCGACATTCACGTTGAACCCTTCGAAGACCGAATTCGCATTCGCTATCGGATCGACGGGGCGCTGATCGAACGCGACAGCCCCCCCAAAAGGCTGCTGGCAGCTGTGTTGTCCCGCATCAAGATCATGGCCACCATGGATATTTCCGAAAAACGACGGCCGCAGGATGGTCGAATCAAGACTCGGATGGGAACCAAGGAATTCGACCTCCGTGTCAGCATTCTGCCGACCAATCACGGTCAGGCAGTCGTGATGCGCATTCTGGACCGAGACAACATCAAAATCGGCATCCGAAATCTGGGCTTCAGTGACGATAATTACCGCAGTTTTCAGAATATTATCCGTCGCCCAAACGGTATCTTTTTGGTGACAGGGCCCACGGGCTCCGGCAAAACAACCACGCTCTACAGTGCACTCGGCGAACTTAACCGACCGGACCGAAAGATCATTACTGCTGAAGATCCTGTGGAATACTACCTGCCCGGAATCAATCAGGTTGAGGTCAAGCACACCATTGGCTTCGACTTTGCGATGATTATCAAGTCCATGCTGCGGCAGGCCCCCAACGTCATTCTTGTGGGGGAAATTCGTGACACAGAGACGGGCGAAATGGCAGTACAGGCCAGTTTGACCGGACACTTGGTGTTCAGTACACTTCACACGAACGATGCGCCCGGATCTATTACACGCCTGATTGACATGGGTGTGCAGCCTTTTCTGGTTGCATCGTCACTGATGGCTGTGATGGCACAGCGCCTTGTGCGAGTTGTCTGCACCAAGTGCAAGGAGCCGTATCAGCCGACACCGGAGGAGGTGGACTACTTCGAGCTGACTTCCGAAGAATTCGAAGGGAGCGACTGGGTGCGGGGCAAAGGATGCAACAATTGTCAGCACACCGGCTATTCCGGACGCCGAGCTGTATTCGAGCTGATGACAATGAATTCAACGCTTCGTGAGATGGCGTTCAACAGTGAGCCGTCACAGAATATTCGCCGGCAGGCTCGCCTGTTCGGAATGCGGACACTGGTTGATGACGCCAAGGACAAGGCCATGGCCGGGCTGACATCACTGGCGGAGGTCTACAAGCTGTCCAGCGGTGGTCATTGATTCGTCAAATTCTGTTCGTTTCTGGATATCAGCCCACGCGGGCCGGACAATGTACGACAACTCACTAAGCCTTTCTTGTTTTTCTTAACGTCCTGCTGTCGACCTGGAACACGGATGTCCCCAAAACGTCTCAGTTTTGCAGCTGCTCTCCCCGCAAAGATCAAGTTTTTTAATATCGGCTTTACTCGCTCATCGAACAGACATCGAACAGACATCGGAAGCAGGCTATTCTGTTTCCAGCGGCAGCTCGACTTTGGTGACCGTCGTTCCGTGTCAGCTGTATTCAGTCAAACCCCGACTTCAACACGTCCCGTCCTGGATTGCCGTATACCGAACATCCCGTGACGGGCTTGCTGTGAACAGGAGATAGTGAATGGCTCCGCGCCAACTTCAGATTGACAAACTGCTGGAAACGGTCGTCCGCGAAAGCATCAGCGACCTGCACATCACTGTTGGTCAGCCACCGGTCGTAAGACAGAGCGGGCATATGGTTCGCCTGGAAACCAAAAGCCTGGACAAAGAAGACACGACGGCGCTGATGAAAAGCATTACGCCGGAACGCAATCAGCAGGAGCTGCAGGAAAGAGGCGGAACGGACTTCGGCTTTGCTTTCGGCGACAAGGCGCGATTTCGAGTTTCCGTGTTCATGCAGCGCGGAATGATTGGAATGGTGCTGCGGCGAATTCCGAACGAGTTTCTGACGTTCGAACAGCTGGGCCTGCCTCCGGTTGTCCGGGAACTGATCCAGCGGCCTCGAGGCCTGTTTCTTGTGACCGGACCCACGGGATCAGGAAAGACAACCAGTCTTGCCAGTATGATCAACTGGATGAACCACAATCTCGATCATCACATCATCACGATGGAAGACCCGATCGAGTATTTTCACGACCACAACAAGTCGACGATCAATCAACGTGAAATTGGGGTCGACTGCATCAGCTTTCCGGACGCCCTTCGTGGAGCGCTGCGGCAGGACCCGGATGTGATTCTGGTTGGTGAAATGCGGGACCTCGAAACCATCGAGGCTGCAATCACCGCGGCAGAAACGGGCCACGTGGTCTTTGGTACGCTGCATACGACGGGTGCTCAGGGTACGGTTGACCGAGTCATCGACGTTTTTCCCACGAATCAGCAGGAACAGATTCGTACTCAGTTGGCGAACGGGATCATCGGGATTCTCAGTCAGGCGCTGTTGCCTCGAAAGCCCAAGGGGCTGGTCGCGGCCTACGAAATGCTTGTGGTCACCAGTGCAATTTCAAATCTGATTCGCGAAGGGAAGACCTTCCGTATCAATTCGTCCATTCAGACGGGCCGAAAATTCGGCATGATCCTGCTGGACGATTCGCTGTTCAATCTGTGGAAGAATGGCCTGTGTGACGAACAGGTCGTGATTATGAAATCAAACAATGCTGGCGAACTTCGAGCCAGGATTGAACGGGCCAAGAAGGGCGTCTTCGACGACGATGAAGACGATGATGATGACGACGATTAAGGGGCTGCTGGAACGCCGTTCCTTCTGGTCTTTCCCTTTCGGGAAAGGTGACGTTCGCAACGATGTAGACCACAACCCGGTCCGGTTCAACTTATGGCTCAACGCAAACTCGGACAGATTCTTGTTGATCTCGGTTATCTGACAGATGACCAGCTTTGGGATGTTCTGGAAGAACAGAAACAAAGCTCGGGGCTGATCGGACAGGTGGCTGTACGTCTTGGCATGGTGACTGAAGCGCAGGTCACTGAGGCTCTGGCGGAACAGTGGGGCATGCCGGTCATCAATCTGGCAGAAACCAATATTCCGCCACAGGTCCTGGAACTCGTTCCGCAGACCATGGCGGAAATCTACAAGATCATGCCGGTGTCGTTGCGTAACGATGTGCTGACTGTCGCCATGGCGGACCCACAGAATGTTGCGGCGCTGGACGACCTTCGCAATTTTCTGGGCAACGAAATTCGCGGTGCTGTGTCCACGTTGGTGGAAGTCGAAGAGGCGATTGCTCAGTACTACGCGGATCGCGAAGAGAGTATCGAAGATGTTATTGACGAACTGGCGATCGACGATGATGATGAAGATTCGATCAGGGGATACGACCTTTCTTCAGAGGAAGAGCTGTCGGATGCGGCGCCCATCAAAAAGCTGCTGAACATGGTGATTTTGCTGGCCATTCGCGACCAGGCCAGCGACATCCACTTTGAGCCCTTTGAAGATGAATTCAAAATCCGGGTGAAAGCGGACGGCGTTCTGTATGAAATGGTGCCACCTCCGCGGCATCTGGCCAACGCCATCATTTCCAGAATCAAGGTCATGTCCGACCTGGACATCGCCGAACGCCGCCTGCCGCAGGACGGTCGAATCGAATTGAACGTCGGCGGTAATCAGGTGGACCTGCGAGTCAGCGTGTTGCCAGTGCTGTTCGGCGAAGCGGTTGTCATGCGAGTTCTGTACCGGACTGTGGTCGCGCTCGACCTGAACAAGATCGGCATGGACGCGACCACGCTGAGTCGTTTCCGTCGGATGGTCGAACTGCCGAACGGTATC
>JAQWLN010000121.1 GCA_029247265.1 Fuerstiella sp. | reverse complement strand
GGAAAAACACTTTTGGCCCGAGCAACTGCCGGCGAAGCGGGAGTGCCGTTCTTTTCCATCAACGGCTCTGAATTCATTCAAATGTTCGTTGGCGTCGGTGCGACTCGCGTTCGCGACCTCTTCAAGACGGCGCGGGAGGCGTCTCCATGTATCGTCTTTATTGACGAAATTGACGCGGTTGGCCGTGTCCGCGGGGCTGGTGTCGGTGGCGGCCATGATGAACGTGAACAAACTCTGAATCAAATTCTCAGCGAAATGGACGGCTTTGAGCAGACTCAGGCTGTCATAGTGCTGGCGGCCACAAACCGCCACGACGTGCTCGACCCCGCACTGCTGCGACCGGGGCGTTTCGATCGCCATGTCACCGTTGACCTGCCAGCTCGCGAAGGACGACTGGGAATCCTGAAGGTCCACACCAAGAAGGTTCCACTTTCTGACGACGTTGACATGGAGGCGCTCGCCAAGACCACGATGGGGTATTCCGGCGCTGAGTTACAGAAACTCGTCAACGAAGCGGCGCTGAAGGCAGCTCGCGAGGATAAACGAATCGTCTCGATGGAAGACTTCTATTATGCAGAAGATCTGATCGTGATGGGAACTCGCCGCAGCGAAAAGGTGGACGTTGAAGAGCGACGCCTGACAGCATGGCACGAAGCCGGGCATGCTGTACTTGCGTGGTACCAGGAGGGCATGGATCCCGTACATAAAGTCTCCATCGTGCCACGTGGTCAAACCGGAGGTGTCACACGATTCCTGCCGGAAAAAGAGGTTCCCAACGTCGGACGCAACGCATTCTTTAAACGTCTTGTGATGACCATGGGAGGACGCGCCGCTGAAATGATCGTATTCAACGAGTATTCGGCAGGTGCGTCAGGCGACATTGAGCAGGCGACACGAATCGCACGACACATGATGGCTCACTGGGGCATGTCCGAGAAGGTCGGCCCGGTATCATTCAAGCAGTCGGATGAGCATCCGTTCCTTGGCAAAGAGATGCATTCGTCCCGTGAGTTCAGCGAAGAAACCGCTCGCATTATCGACATCGAAGTCCAGGACATTCTGAAGCAAGCCAACCAGACGGCCATCGACATGCTGACGACATATCGGGACAAACTGGATGCACTTGCTGAGGCACTTCTGGAGCACGAAGAATTGGAACGCAGTGACGTGCGGAAACTTCTGGGCCCCCGTGCCGGGCAGGAAGACGAACCGGAACCCTCAGATCCCGAAGGCTCTTAGGCCGAACAGGCAGCAGAAGGTGATGCGGACAGTCCGCCAATCGAGTCAGACACCATTTCGGAATCTGACACTCGGACCGACCTTCCCGATGAAGAAGAAGAAACGTAATTGCCGCCGGACATTGAGTGCTTCAACGCGGAAGGTTACCGTCATGGAGAGCAGTCGCCAGCGCGGTCCACATCGTTCACTGAATCGTTTTCGTGTCGACACGACTCATCTGTGCCGGCCATGAATCACAGTCGGTTCAGGCGTCGGGCACATGAGTCCGTCCGACGATGGCAACCAACATTCCGTACCCAGAACGTTTGGTGCAGCGGCCATCGGCACATCCTGCGTTCTGCCGGTTCGTTTTCTGCTCCGCCACGGGATCCTTCGGCGTATTCCGCCGATCCACTCCTGCAATGTTCGCAATCGCGTTCGGTTGAACTTGTTCGAAAACGCCCGTCAGGAGATACCTCATCTGTTGGTGACTCCGGATGCGTAAATTCGGGACCGAGTGACTGTGGCATCCTTACCAGAAAATGAACGGCCGACATCAGGCATTCGAGTGTTGATGGGACTGTTTGCCGCGGGCATGATTGCTGTTTTCGCAGTGGCGTGCTGGCTGCAGCCGGACCCCCGAGGATTTGGAACACATCTCCAGTTAGGGCTTCCGCCGTGTCACTTCAAAGAAATGACCGGACTGCGCTGCCCGCACTGTGGGATGACAACCAGTTTTTCACATGTTGTTCGAGGTGAATTTTCTGCGGCATGGTCGGCCAATCCATGCGGTGTTCTGTTGGCCGCTGTCTGCGGGCTCTGCATTCCGTGGACGGCGACTATTGCATCAACCGGCCGGTGGTTTCTGACTCGCGAACCGTTTCGCTGGCTGATTTTCGGAGCTATTGGCTACATCTTTCTTGCGTTCAGCGTTTGGATACTTCAATCGTTTATTGCTTAGCCCCTCACCCGCGCCACCGCTTAGAGCCTTTCATCCACAATGCATCAGATACACACATGCGTCATACAGCACTGTACGATGACGCGAATTTCCGCATCGCTGCTGCTGGCCGCTTTTTTGGTTTCGACGTGTAGTGGTTGCTCGTTGTTCGTCATGGCCGGCAAGGCTGTGTTTGGCGACCCCAAGGTGCCGTCTCAGTTGGAGGCCGCAACCGGTAAAGACATTTGCGATGGCGAGGATGCCGTCCTGATCATTTGTTCCGCACCACACCGGCTCCTGGCGAATTTTCAGTCGCTGCAGATTGACATCGTGGATCGAGTGTCGCGAAATCTTGAGTCCCACAATGTACAGGTCATCCCGTCAGGTGACGTGGCTGCCTGGTACGACGACCACGGCGAGTGGGGGGACTACTCCGATCTGGCATCTGAATTCGACGCCAGATATGTTCTGCACATCGAAATTCGTGAGTTCGACTATCGCGTCCCGGAAAGCGAAAACCTGATGCAGGGTAAGGCGGAAGGCCGGATCCGCGTCCACGAAGTGTACGAGGAAGGGAAACAGACACCGATTCCGGTCACTCAGGTGTTCGATCGAGATTTCTCTTTGAAGTTTCCGACGTCCTATCCCGTCCCACGGGAAAAGCGATCCGAGGACATGTTCCTGCAGGGATTCCTGGATCGGCTGTCGCTGCATATCAGTCAATATCTGTATGACTATCGAGCGAGCGAATCCATTCACTAATTCGACCAGCGGGCAGCCGGTACTCCCGGCGACTCGCAACATTGCAAATGACGGACGGCACGATGGTTCAGACAACTCCAAATTCAGTTGAGAACACGATGAGACCACATCACCTCGTCAGGCGAATCGGCCGACTATTGGCGCCGCTGGTACTGTTGCTGGTCATACCGGGCTGCAACTATTTCATCCTGCTGGGGTACCTGATCGGCGGTCCACCTCAGTTGCAGCCGTTGTTCGAAAAGGAAACGAACAAGTCCTTCACGGATCGGAATGTCCGTGTCGCTGTTGTCTGCTACGCTCCCGACGATCTCACCAAATTTCATGACAACATCGATCAGATGCTGGCGTTAAGATTGGCGACAATGCTGCACGCCCACCAGATTGAAATCATCAATCCGGATGTCATCCAGGCATGGATGGTCAACAACCCGGACTGGGACACGGCCGCAGAAGTTGGCGCAGAGTTCGACGTAAACTACGTGGTGTATGTGGATATCTCTGACTTTGCTCTGTACGAGCGAGACAGCACCAGTCTGTTTCGAGGTCGCTGTGAAGCGATGGTGAGTGTCTACGAAATGAAGACGGACGGACGCGGCACACGGATTTTTGACAGGGATGTGCAGTCTGTGTTTCCTACCGAGGTGCCACGATCCGCTTCAGAAGTCAGCTATGAAACATTCCGAAACGAGTATTTCTTCCGACTGGCCGACGAAATCGGTCGTCTGTTCTATCCCTACGGACACGGCGACGACATCGTCAACGCGACGTAAGACTGCGGCGTAAAGATGTCACGATCAGATAAGCGGAAAAGCCGCCGCCGACAGCTTCAGGCCAGTCATCAAAAGAACTGGCTGATCGGCCGTTACGCAGTCACGGAAGCGTTGCGGGCGGCCAAGTGGCCCTTCGAAGAACTGTATATGTCAGATTCTTTGACGGCGTCAGAATCTGCCGAAGTGGAACAGCTTGCGAATGACGCTCAAATCAGCGCCCGTCACGACAGCACAGACCGCCTGAGCGAACTGTGCAGCGCAGAACATCATCAGGGCTTTGCTGCCCGAATGGGACCGTATCCCTACGAGACCTTCGAACAGCTACGAGCACGACTACGGGATAGTGGGGCATCTGACTCGTCGTTGGCGCCCATCGTTGTCGTTTGCGACCGAATTCAGGACACGTTCAATTTTGGCGCAATACTTCGCAGTTGCGACGCCACAAATGTGACGGCCGTCGTCATTGGCGGTGACCAACAGGCGGGAGTTACGCCCCAGGTAGCGCGGTCCTCCGCCGGGGCTGTACATCATCTGCCAATTGTGATGACCACGCATCTGGTCGATATTGTCGTCGAGCTGAAGAAATCCGGTTTTCAGATTATTGCCGCATCAGAAAAGGCAGATGACTCACTGTGGACATGCCAACTCGATGGCCCAACTGCGCTGGTGATTGGCAGTGAAGCACGTGGAATCAGTAATGAGTTACAAACCGTGTGCGACAATCATGTGAGCATTCCGATGATGGGCCGTGTGAATTCTCTAAATGCGTCTGTTGCGGCCGGGATCCTGCTGTATGAGATACGACGCCAGCATAACAGCTGACAGCGACGCAGGATTCAGCGACAGTGTCAACAACTGCAAGCTGGAAGTATGACTACGGAGCAACAGTCGTCTGGTCTCGTAACACGCCCATCGATACAACGACAGCCGTCATATTCTCCGGATCCGGCATCCAGTTTTCGACAAATCGGACGACGCGATATGCAGCAACCGCATCATCCGTGGACTGGTCGTGACCAAGGATCATCAGCACGCGTGTGCTGGGGGCCTGATTCGGCACCATGGCTGCCAACGCCACATTGACCGAATCCGCCGTTTCGCAGCCGACAAATACGTCCACGTCTTTGCCATCCTTTTGTGCGGAAAGTCTGCTGCAGCGAAACGATGGATAATCGTCGCCCATCAACACCTGCTCGAAGCCGCGATTGGCGAGTGCTGTTTGGGCAACAGCTGAACACATCTCCCAGCTGAATGTCGCACCACCACTCATGGGCACCGCAACGATCTCAGCAGCAGTCGGAGCGAGTTCTTCCCAGTCAATCCCGGGAATAATGATGTTCTCGTCGAGTTTGCTGGCACGTTCAAGGTATTGCATGGCCAGCTTCCGCTCTCCAGCGTTGTAACGGCCAACACCGCGGTTCATCCACGCTTTCGCATGCTCGGCATCGAGTTCAATAGCCCGTGCGTAATCGACTTCTGCTTCTGCCAGGCGTCTCGTCTCAAGATAGACGTTGCCCCGCTGGAACCAGCTTTCCGCTTCATGGGGAGCCATTGCGACCGCAGCCGCATAGTCGGCCAGCGCTTCATCAAACTTCCCCTGATCATGCTGGCACAGACCACGGTTTCTCAGCCCCAAAACGTTGTTCGGCTGATGCCGCAGAAGATCTGTAAACACTTCTGCCGCCTCCTGGTATCGTTCCAGTTTTGCCAGAACGACCCCTTTGTTATTCAGAGCATCCAGGTGCTGCGACTGCACTTCAAGACACATTGAATAATCTTCCAACGCCTTCGGAAGCAGATTCAGGTTTTCGTAACAGATACCACGTCTGTAGTAGATATCAACGCGATTCGGGAGCGACGCTGCAGCATCTGAATAGAACGCCACGGCATCCTCAAATCGACCCCGATCTGAAAGAATGTTCGCCTTTTCCAACGTCACCTCGGGGCCGTCCGTTTTCACCGAACAGCCACTGACCATGCCGATCGTCAGAATCAATATGCAACAGCAACGGCGGGAACACAGATTAACTTCGTGATACGACGATTGCATAGGAACGTGCTTTACGTTGTGGCTTTGCCATACGGATTTCTGAATCCGGCGCGTGGACTACTCCCGTGGCGTAATCTCACCTTGCCGGTGTGCACTAAGCAAGCAAAAACGCGGGCAGCAACGACGATTGATTTTTTTCCACCGCTCATCATCTGACAACCTTTGTGTTTTCCGGGAGCGGCGCATAAAAAAAACGGCAGCCCCGACAATTTTGCCAGGGTGCCGTTGTTCATGTTACCAGCGACCGTGACGACAGCGACCTGCTGTGATCCGTCGGCCCGGTCCGTTCTCCGAATTATCGTGCAGCCACGTCAACAGCGGGCTGTGCAGCGACGTCGTTGACTTTCACGTTTACGGTTTCACCAGCGACCAGAGTTTCAGTGCTTTGGGCGACATACAACTGCCCGCCGCGAGTCATTTCCGCTCGGACCGTGTATGGATAACTTCGCTCTGAATTGGACAGCGGAATCTTGAACTTCCGAACGTTGCCGGTAACAGAAGTCGTGTTGCCGCCAAGAATCAACGTCGCATCTTTTGGCAACTGCACAACAATGTATGCGAATTCGGCGGCAGTTGCCTGCACCACGGGCACTGCTGGAACGGCGTTCGGTCGCACAGCGTAACCAGCTGACCTGCGGGCCGCCTGATACTGAGTGGCTGGAACTCCATATGCCGATTGCAGCTGGCCGCCGGAAGATGCCGACCCGTAAGACCCGCTGGAAGCGCCTCCGCTCGAAGCGCCACCACTAGAAGCGGAGCCATGAGATCCGCTCGATCCGTGAAACAAACCATGGAGCAGACCGCGATGGTGGTGCCCAGTTGAACCATAAGATCCAGAACTGTCACCAGAAGAACCGTGAGATCCGTAGGATCCGCCAGAACTGCCCGTCGAACCAAGCGAACCGCTGGAGTCGTGTGAGGCGGAACGCCTCTCGGCTCGCTCAATCAGTCGCGCTTCGCGACGAGAGATTCCACCTGAAGAGCCACCTGATGAACCATATGAGCCACCGCTGCTGGCATAAGAACCGCCACTGGATCCTGTTGATCCTGCGGAACCATAGGAGCCATGACTTTTGTGGCCCGCATCTGCATTAAGACCAGATCCAAACAGAGCCAGTGCAAGAGCTGCTGCTGACAAGGTTATGTGTTTCATTCGAATTCTCTCTCTTCGTTACTAGTCGATACCGCCACAAAACATCAGGACCTATTTGGCGCAATGCCCCCAGAGTCATTAATCAGAACAGTCTACTAATCTGTTTCCGTTCGTCAAATCACACAGACGCCGTAGTTTACGGGTTTTACGTTCTTTTCATTAGTGCCTCCGTATGCGAGAGCCTCTGGCGGCCGCTGTGACCGCCCATAGTGTGATATAAGGGGCACGTTTCGTAGACTCAGGCAGTCACCGGACGGCGTCTCAGAACAAACAGATATGGGCGTGCCTTGCCAAGGTTCGTGCCATTTGACCTTCTGATGCCAATTGACTTTGTGAACGGCCGTTGCCGGGAAATTCTGACGATTCAAGCGGCAAACACGGGGAGTGCGGTCGAACACTTCGTTATGTTGCCCCGATCAGGCTGGTGTGCCCTCATTGTTCGAGCACAAGGGATATCCGGACCTGAGCGCATGAAGGCCTCTTGCTTAACACAATTAACAGTCCGAAACGCAACTGAATCTTCCAGCGGCGTTGGACAATATTGAGGTACCGAAAGACCGCCACATCTCCGCATGTCAGACGTCAAAGAAATCATCTGTGTGAACTCGCCAGTCTCAGGAGACATCCGTCCACCTGGGTCCAAGAGCATTACCAATCGAGCACTTATTCTGGCAGCACTTGCAGGCGGTCGATCTGAACTGAATGGCGTGTTGAACAGCCAGGACACTCAGGTCATGCTGAACAGTCTTTCGCGTCTGGGTCTCGAGGTAAAACACGACGCCAGCGCAAACAGATGTTCTGTCGACGGCTGCGCTGGTCGGTTTTCGCAACCTGACGCAGACCTTTGGCTGGAAAACAGCGGGACCAGCATTCGATTTCTGACGTCTTTTTGTACAGTCGGTGACGGGCAGTACCGACTCGACGGTGTCGAACGCATGCGAGAACGCCCCATCGGCGATTTGGTTGAGTCGCTCAACGCTCTTGGCGCCGACCTTCACTGCGAGGACGCGGCTTCAGGATGTCCTCCCGTTAGAGTGAACAGCAATTCACGGCGGCTGAAGGGCGGTGTTGCAAAAATCGCGGGCAACATCTCAAGCCAGTTTCTCAGCAGTCTGCTGATGACGGCTCCTGCCGCTGAGACCGCTGTTTGCCTGGAAGTCGACGGCGAGTTGGTGTCGAAGCCGTACGTCACAATGACGCTTGAGATGATGAAGGCGTTTGGCGTGAATGTTGAGTGCCCGAACGACCTTTCGGCATTCCGAATCGAACCTCAGACGTACCAGCCGCAGTCATACGAAATTGAACCGGACGCATCTGCGGCCAGCTATTTCTTTGGTGCTGCTGCGGTCACCGGCGGCACGGTGACGGTTGACGGTTTAACAAAGGGGGCTCTGCAGGGCGACGTGCATTTCGCTTCAGCGTTGGAGCAGATGGGGTGTGACGTACAATGGAATGATTCCAGCATTACCGTTACGGGGCGGCCTTTGCGTGGCGTCGACATCGACATGAACGCCATCAGCGATACAGCTCAGACGCTATCCACAGTGGCCGTCTTTGCAGACTCGCCAACGACGATTCGAAGCGTCGGGCACATGCGTCACAAAGAAACGGATCGGATCGCAGCTGTCGTTACCGAATTGCGACGTGCCGGGATCTGGGCCGAGGAATTCGAGGATGGATTGCGAGTGTACCCGGGGGAACCTCAACCTGCTGAAATCCAGACCTATGATGATCACCGAATGGCCATGAGTTTTTCGCTGCTCGGCCTGCGAGCCAGCGGCATCCGGATTCTGGATCCGGGATGTACAGCCAAAACTTATCCACATTACTTCGAAGATCTTGAATCGCTGTGCAGCGGCAGCAGGTAGCACAGGAGTGCTCTGACGACAGATTGGAAATATCGCGATCGAGTCTTGACGGCAGGATGAACGAAGTGCAGATTCTGTATCAGGACGAACATCTCGTGGCCGTCGCCAAGCCGTCCGGCATGTTTGTTCACCGCAGTGACGCTGATCGCAGCGCGGAATCCGTCGTTGTTCAAATACTCCGCAGCCAGTTAGCGCAGAATATTTTTCCCGTTCATCGACTCGATCGTGCCACGTCAGGTGTCCTGCTGCTGGCCAGGTCACACGCTGCAGCGTCGGCCTGCGGGCTGATGTTTTCGGAGCGTCGCGTCAAGAAGACCTATCATGCACTGATTCGTGGGTTTTCCATGCCTGAGGGACAGGTTGATACTCCTCTGAAATCGTCTCGCGGGCGGGACAAACCTGACGGTCACCCATGGGCCATACCGCAGCACGCCTCAACCAGCTATCGAACGCTGAAACAGTTCCAGGTCCCAATCGCACTGGGCCAGCACGCGACCACGCGTTCTTCGCTGGTCAAAGTCCAGCCGGAGACGGGGCGATATCATCAGATACGCCGGCATTTCAATTACGTTTCACATCCGGTAATCGGAGACACATCACACGGCGACGGTCGTCACAATCGCGTGTACCGAGAACACTTTGGCGCAGAACGACTGATGCTTGCAGCCGTGCGACTGGAGTTTCAACACCCGGTCACCGAAAAGCCCTGTGATATCAATTGCCCGGCCGACAGTTCTTTCACGACGGTGATCGATCAGCTGGACGTGTTTCGCATTCCGCCGTCGGCTGATTGAACACTGCAGCGACGTGTTCCAGCAGGGGGTCAATGGCTTTGGCCTGAATGTGGTGAGGCGGGTTCCAATCGTGCCACTCAAACCCAAGGT
The DNA here is from genome assembly GCA_029247265.1 of Fuerstiella sp. Taxonomy (GTDB): domain Bacteria; phylum Planctomycetota; class Planctomycetia; order Planctomycetales; family Planctomycetaceae; genus Fuerstiella. The sequence continues at coordinate 5,828 of JAQWLN010000121.1, read as the reverse complement.
GTTCGGTGAGTATGAGCTCCACGTCTTCGACCAGTCGTCCCAGATAGATCCGCATGGTTTTTTCAACCGGGCCTTTGCCAAGCCCGTAGCGTTTACCGCTCACCATGTACCGGGTTTCGTGTAAAAAGTCGTCGTCCACGACGATCTGGTCGCTGTGGATGCCGGTTTCTTCTTCCAGTTCACGCAGTGCGCATTCAAGGTCTGTTTCACCCGGATCAACGTGTCCCTTCGGGAGGTCCCATCGATTTGCATGTTTCATCAGCAGGAAGGACTGAATGGGGTCTCCTTTGACGATCAGGAAACCGCACGATCGTGGTTCTTTCATCCTTGTTCACCTGTGATCAGTTTGCCGCATGACGTGCCGTCTGTATGGGGCGGAGGAAAATCGGGATGGAACGGCTCCTGCGCCATCCGTTGGCCCCGATGCTCCGGTCGAGTCGTAAACGGCTGAGTGGGTGTATTTCCGGAAAGACTCAGAAAATCTCGCAATGCCCAAGCATTGACCGGGAACGCCAGATCATCCCACGGAATGGATTCTTCCGTCAATGGGAACAGCTGTACCTCAATGCTTTCCTGCCCTGCCTCAAACTCCGGGGAACGCATTGCCGCGTGAAAGATCATGTGAACCTGACCGATTCTGGTTACGGAATAGGTCGCCAGCAGCAGCTGAACGTCCACTTCCGGCCCGGCCTCTTCGCGAACTTCCCGGCAGGCACCTTCTTCAATCGTTTCACCGATCTCCATGAATCCGCCGGGCAGCGTCCAGAATCCATATCGTGGCGCGATGGCCCGGCGACACAGCAGAACCTGATTCTGCCAGGTACACAGTCCCGTCACAATGACTCGAGGATTATCGTAATGAATCCACTCACATTGGTCACAGACCATCCGCGAGACCGAATCACCGGACGGCACCTGATTTTTGAAATTGGAAAACGAAGAGATGGGGATGTTCATAGACGCACTGTAGAAAGTCCACGGCAGGAATCGCCCGAAAAACTGCGAGGAGTACAGCGTTTCATTACATTTCGCGGTATCAACGTTGGAAACGACGAACGGGATGAGGTAAATCCATTGGCAATTGTGTAAGAATCAGTCAGCAGGCTTAAGACACGAATTCGGAGACTCATCTCATGTTCAATCCACGGCTGATCGCCCTGTTGTCCGGAATTGCCACCTGCTCCATACCGTCAGGCGTGGCAGAATCCGCGGACTGGCCCATGTGGAGAAACGATGCACAGCGCAGCGGCACGTCGACAGCCGAACTCCCTTCGGAACTTCACCTGCAGTGGACACGCCAGTTGCCCGCTCCCATGCCAGCGTGGCCAAACGAATCGCGTCTGCATTTTGACGCGTCGTACGAGCCGGTTGTGCTGGGTTCAAGAATGTTTGTCGCCTCAATGGTTGACGGCAGCCTGACCGCGTACGACCTTGCGTCGGGCGACGAACTCTGGCGGTTCTATACAAACGGTCCAATCAGACTGGCCCCCGTGGCGTTTCAGGGGCGTGTGTGTGTCGGATCAGACGACGGTTGGCTGTATTGCGTTGATGCTGCGACTGGGAAACTGACTTGGAAAGTTACCGGTGCACCCAAAGACCGCGAAGCATATTGTCATCTGGGTAACGCTCGCCTTGTGTCGTTCTGGCCGGTACGAGGTGGCCCTGTTTATGCCGATGATGTTGTTTACTTCGGAGCCGGGATCTGGCCGACACTCGGCGTGTTCGTTCACGCCGTTGATGCGAAGACCGGACATCTGATCTGGACGAACGACAACAGTCATGCCATCGAAAACGTTCGGGTCGATCACAACTATCTGCAGGAGTCCGGCATATCGCCGCAGGGACATATGCTTGTCAGCGGCGACATGCTGATCGTGCCCAACGGTCGGTCAATGCCGGCTCGGCTGGATCGCAAGACAGGTAAGTTGCACTATTTTGTCCAGGGCTATCGCAACGGTGACAGTCGCGTTGTGCTCAGTGGTGACATAGCGTTGGTGGGGCGGACCGGCATCGTCAGCCTGAAGGATGGTCGTGAAATCGCCAGTCGCTGGGCGGCCGCCGGCGAAGATGCGCCGAAGGGCTGGAGCAGTCCGAAAGTGGACCTGTTTGAAGGTCCAATGTTTCCGTACAAGTTCGCCCCCGGCTGCGACTATCGATCCGCTGTCGACGGCACGATCGCATACGGAGTCGACAATGGAACCATCTACGCGTACGACATGGCGAACGCAACAACATCATTGCAGGACAAAGAATTCAACGGCGGGGACATCAAGCCAGCGCGCTGGGATGTTCCCGAACTGTGGGCACTATCCACGCCCTTTGCCGGAATGAACCAGCAGACAACCTCGCTTCTGAAAGTTGGCAGGCAACTGATCGCTCACAGCGGCCGAAATCTGTTTTGCGTCAAACTGGCCGGTGACGCTACGACGTCCGGTGAGGTTGCCTGGACAAAGACCCTGACGGCCGAACCATCCAGCATACTGGCGGCAAATGATCGCCTGGTCGTCGTCACGAAGGACGGTTCCATACAGTGCTTCGGCGGCGAGACGGTTGAAGCCACGCATCATGCCGACGCGATCGGCGATGCCGTCGCAACTCAGGACGATGGGGAGGATATCACGTCCTCAATTCTTAAGGCTGCGGGAAGCAGCGACGGTTACGCCATCGTGGCGGGCCTGAAGAGCGGAAGCCTGGTGGAACAACTGCTGACTCAGAGTCGGTTCAACGTTATTGCGATCGATACTGATGCAGAACGTATTGAACTCCTCCGCCGAAAGTTCGGTGCAGACGAGCAGTTTCAGTCGAGATTCCAGGCGCTTGTTGCCACCCCGAAGGATGTGCGGTTGCCTCCGTACATTGCCAGTTTGATCGCAACGGAGGACCTTGAGCGATCGCAGCTTACGACCGAATTGCGATTGCGGTCTGTGTATGAGAACCTGCGACCATACGGGGGAGCAATATGCCTGCCAGTAGATGAGCCAGACCGGGAAGCCATTCTGAAAACTGTTTCAGCAGGCGACTTTCCCGGCGTGAAGATCGAGTTGGCTGACGAGATGCTGATTCTTCGACGAGAGGGACCATTGCCCGGCAGCGCCGTCTGGTCTCACGAATCCGGCGACGCAGCGAGAACATTTTATTCTCGCGATGAACTTGTTCAGGCTCCTTTGGCGGTCTTGTGGTATGGCGACGGACGCGACCACGGATTCTACAAACGGAAGGATTATGGCCACGGCCTGAAACCGCAGGTCGCAGGCGGACGGATGTTTGCCCTGCAGGTTGCCACAAACTCGCTCAAAGCGATTGACGCTTACACCGGGCGTCTGTTGTGGTCCCGGAAGCTGGGAAGTTCAGCTCGATATGCGTCAATGTCCGATGCTGTCTACGTGGCAGACGAACGGACGTGTCTTGTTCTGGATCCCGCAACCGGGGAAACGAAGGACACGTTTGCCATCGACGTGAATCGACCAGTTGATGTACCAGTGAGTGCGTCGGATATTCGTGTGGGTGATAGAACTGTACTGATTTCCGTGCGGTTCAACACACAAAATTCCATCGAAAAAGGGCGATGGAACAGCGAACTGCTGGTCGCGATTGATCGTGTGTCAGGCAAGCAACTGTGGAGTCGTCAGGCACAGCACCGATACAACACGGCCGCCATTGCCGTGGCCCGAGGACGCGTGTTCTGCATCGATTCACATGCTCCGGAGGAAATCGGTTTAATGCGTCGCCGAGGAGACAAGGTGGAATCACTCCCATCAACCGTCTTGGCGCTGGATTCACGAACTGGCAAGGAATTATGGAAGACCGTTCGCAGCGATCCGCCGGCGACTCTGACGACCCTGCACTTCATGAGTCTGAGAACTCAGGACGACTGGCTGTCCTATTCGACCGAGCACGACCTGCTGTTGGCCGGCAAGTCCAGTCACACGTTCGCGTTGAACGGCACAACCGGCCAGGAAGTCTGGGAAATCCCAGTGCGTGGACAGCAGCCGCTGATCCTTGGTCCCGAGACATTTATTAATCAGACAGGGCACACATATGGCGTGGCTTCCGGAGATCTCGTGAATGGAGCGGCCTTGTTTCGTCGAGGCGGCTGCAATTACGCGGTTGGAGGAAAGAACCTGCTGTTCCTGCGATCAAATTGTGCCACATACGTCGACATTAACACACGACAGGAGTACGCCATTCGCAATCTGCGTTCCGGCTGCAGTAACAGTCTCATCGCGGCCGACGGACTACTTAACGCCCCCTGCTTTTCCGTCGGTTGCGTTTGTAATTACCCGATACAGACATCCTTCGCGATGTTTCACATGCCACAGTCGGCGACTTGGCACGGAAACGTCCCGCTTCAGCAGATAACAACAGACTGAAATCGTTTTCCCGGTGCTGTTCACACACTTTGTCGCACGACGTCCGGCGCAATCATTCGGAAATCTGTTCGAAGGTGAGGTTGCCTATACGATAGTTTTTCCAGTCTTTGAAATCGAAGTGCCACCATTCGAATTCGTAAACGGAAAAGCTCTCGGCTTCCATCGTGCGTCGCAGTAATTCGCGATACCAGTGCTGTCGGGAGGTGCCACCGGGATATAGTGGAAATGATCGTGGTGAAAACTCGTCGTAGCCCGCCACCATCTGAATCGGTTCACCGGTGCTGAGATCGTACAAGGTCAGGTCAACGGCACAGCCTCGATTGTGGCGAGATCCACGATCCGGATTGGCAACGAAATCCTTCAGGTCGTCCGGTGTCGCGTCCCAGAACATTTTGGTGACGTGCCACGGCCGATACGCGTCGTGAATCAGCAGGCCGAGGCCCTGTTCCTTCAGTCGCTGATGTGCTCGCACGACGGCTTCCGCGGCAGGTCTCTGCATGAACGCTCGAGGCTGTTTATAGAACACAGCACCGGTAAAATTGTTAGCCGACGCGTAACGGATATCCAACTTGATCGTCGGATCCAGAGAGGTTAGTTCTACCAGATCCGGGTCACGATAGTTGCCAGGCTCCGGTGGTGGACCTGCTGCCAGCGCCGCTTCGCGAAGATCATCAATTGGCTTTACAGGCACGATTCGAAAAGTCTCTCCGTCTTTCGTACCTACTTCGCGTCGCTGAAAGTCAACTTCCGCGGCAACAACGTTAACTGCGGTACCTTCTGTATTTCGGGCGAACTTAAGCCCTTCGCCGTGGTACAGGCCATAATCCGGAAAGGCAAAAACGTCTTTGCTGATCTCTGTCAGTGGGTAGTAATAGAACCACTCAATCAGCGCGTACAGCTGACCACCGTGTTCCAGAATGTACAGCGTGTTGTGGTCCCACCCGTATTCTCCAATCAGACCTTTCCAGCGTTCCGGAATTTCTGCAGGCGGTGAATTCGGAAGGCGTTTGAAAGCATCATCTCCGACCAGCAACGTTTCGCCGTCTCGCAATTTCACCTGAGTGCGGACTCCGGCCGCGTCATCAGTCAGCAGCGTTCCATCATCAGCTGCTGCACGAAGGTCGTAGCGGTACGAACCACGCTGCATGGTGACACTGCCATTCAATTCACCAATGTGCGTCAGACGTTTGCCATCAACTTCGCGATAGGTGCCGATCAATTCCTGAACTCGTCCCGATGGAACAGGCCCTGTTGTGCGATACGTTGGGATCGGTTTGCCTTCCTGGGCGGCAATCATCAGTCGCAATGTATAATCAGTCAGTCGACGCACCACACCATTGCTGCCGTCCAGCGACGAAACCGCAGCCACACCGATTTTCCGCTCCGGAAGCGCTTCCAGTTGCGTGGAGAATCCGTAGACAGCTCCGCCGTGCCCGATCTTCCTGTAACCGTCCAGGT
>JAQWLN010000112.1 GCA_029247265.1 Fuerstiella sp. | reverse complement strand
TTATGGCGAGGCCACAGGACTTGGCTGGTTATCGGAAGCGCCCAAAGACAAAAAGCACTCACACAGTCACATCAGGAATGACGAATGGAACAAGTACCGTGCAGTTGCCAACGGTGCTCGCATTCAGACATGGATCAACGGACACAAGGTCGCCGACCTGACACACGACGGCGTCTACAAGACTCACCCGAAAGGGAAAATCAGTCTGCAGGTTCACGGGATCAAATCGGGCACCGGACCATTTGACGTGTCCTGGTGAAATATCCGCATCAAAGAACTTTGATCGGGATCATCGGCCCCGGTCTTAGCGGAACAGTTTTTTTCGCAGGCCGGGCAAAACCTGTTGAAACGCCTTCGATGGATCGTTTAAGCCGTCCAGAACCCTGTTGGTCTTCTGCATGACCTTGTCAGCCTTCTGCTGGTCCCTGTCAGACAGGACACCGGACTCAGAGACGGTTCGAAAAACGGCGTTGGGATCCGCTTCACCCGACTTCACGGCCGCCGCCAACTGACGAATCTGATCCAGTCCTTCCAGCACTCGGGTGTTGGCCGCCAGAAGTTCGCTGTGGCGTCCGCCAAACGTCGTCGCGATCTTTTGTCGCTGTTCGTCAACGTACTCACTGACCTTGCCGGCCAGCATACCCTGTAACTGAGGCAGGTATTGCGCAAACGCCGTGTCGAATCCGGTGCCAATCTGTTCACCCAGATCAGATGTCACGCTGACATTTGGCTTCAGCATCGGCCCGTCCAGCTGAATCGTTGCGTTTACCTGCTGAATGTCAGCCAGCGTCTGCTGCGCAACGCCTGCCAGCCCGGCAGCGAGTTCATTCTTCACATGAAATTCGGGACTGCCGAAGTCGGACGAAACAGTAATTTGCCCCTGCACCTGATTCTCGACCAGCGTCAGGCGCGCCATCCAGTGCAGATTGCTGAGACTGGCGGTCAGGCGGTCACCGTCCGGCTTACCCGCCGACAATTGTTGTGCTGTGATGTCTGTATATTCCGCTGCCAGATCCGTTCGAGCCACGTCATTTGTTGCATCGTGCTGCACCAGCAATTCGAAAGGACGTTCACCTGCCGTTGTCGCTCGCAGCAGAGAAGGCGTGCCCAGAATCGGCGGATCACTCGTAACGTCAGTCAACACAGCCTCAAACGGTGTTGGTACGCTGCCCACCATCAACTCACCGCTGACTAACATTCTTCGACACAGCATTTTCGGCGTGGGATCAAAAATTTCAAATTCGAATTCCCGCCCACGCTGACGCTCCGGCGGTGCCGGTCTCCTGAGATCTTCCTGATAGCTGCGGGCTGTTTGCAGCCAGGAAAGAATCTGGTTCAGCTGAAGATACATCTGGTCACCGATCAAAGACTCGGAAATCCGACGAGTGTCGGGCTTCAGCAATTGAATCCTGTGCATGACCTGCTGGTGATCATTCTTTCTGGCCTGATCCAGTCGAGCAAAATCCTGCCTGACCTCCGGTACGACCCCCTGCACCTGAGTCCGCATCAGACGAGTTTCACGCATCAGCAGATCTGCCTGCTGAGCCAGCTGAAGATAGAGCTGAATCTGCTGCACGGTGTCCGCCTTCTTTGCGCGATCCATCTTCTCTCGAATCGATTTGGCCTGCTGTTTCTTTTCGTCCAGTAATCCATTCATCTGCGTGAAACGCTGGTCCCATTTCACGTACAGCTGATTGCCCAGGCGGTACGATTCCAGCGTGTTCGGATCAAGCTGTCCCTTCGCCTGTTCAGTGAAATTCTCCAGCCATTCGTCACCGGCGGACTTCAGCTTCTCTGCGATCCATGAGGGGGTCTCCGGTTCGTCAGTCTGCGGTACAACTTCCAGCTGACCGTTGTCGTTTCGAGACGTTCCGAAACGCACTCCAGTCACAGATGCTTCCTCAACAACGTACGACTTTCGCAACAGTGGCGCGCCGGCGAGATGGAAGTTCATGCTGTCAAACTGCAGCATGTTCAGTCCCGGTGTGCGATAGCTTGCAAACGCAGCGCCATCGACGGAAAAACGCGGTGGAAAAAACCCCGTTCGCACGGAATCGATGTCCACCTTCGCTCCTGTGACCGCCTGCAGCGACTGAATGGCAGAATATCGCAATAGCGGATCGAATCCGAATGCCATGAATGCCCAGATCAGCGTGACAACAATCAACCGCGGTATTACATAAGTCCAACGCATGTGCACCTCCGTGTGCAGCTTCCGAACAGTTCCGACACAGTCTGTCGATGATACTTACTCAGTTCTAATCAGACTTGCTCAGTCCATTGGCCCATTCCACACCCATCAGAAGACGGGTCAGCCAGAATCGTTTTGCCCAGTCAGTCATTTTTTCTGAATATTTTTCAAAGACAGGTTTTGAGAGTCGGTATGCCGGGTACAGCGCTGCGCTGCCGACCACTAAGCTGCCCAGGACAATGGAATTGTTGAATGCCGTCCACGGCATAACAGGTGTGTTGTAGAGTTCAGTCCAGACGCTGGTCAGTGACGGGTGAGCCAGCAGCCACGTTCCTATCTGATGAGATAGAGGATCGCAGAACGGAGAGATGAAACTCACCACAAGAATCGTCGCCGCCGCGACGCCCAGATTTGCTCGTGAGGCCGCAAGGATGATTCCCAGCACCGGAGCCAGCAGGTTTCCTTTGGGCACAAAACCGATCAGTACGCCCAGCGCAAATCCCAGCGCAAGTCGTCCAGGGGTCGATTCGGCGACAAGGGCTTTGCAGAATAGCCGAAATGGTCTCACGATCCGAAACACTTGGGTGTTCTCCCGCTGAGGACAAACTGCGGCCTCGCGCACGCACCGTTGCGATGGTCCGACAGCCGGACATTTGGCGCATACAGTCACGCCGCCGGTGACTTTCGCGGCGCGGCACCGGCTCGTCAATATCCGAAGCCGTTCCGAGGGGCGCACCGCGGGACCCGAATTCCGTTTCGTGGTCTCGAACCGCATACGGGACTGCGAATGGACCACAGCGGCAACTTCTGCCGCTGAATCGCGACGTAACGGGTGCCTGCCACGATGGGCCATCACGCATCCGCACGGCTCCCACTCGCCCGTATAAGTCCAGGGCGACCGGGCTGACGACGACAGGAACCGTAGTCAGTCGCCTGCGTCATTCGTTACGCAGAACTTTCACCGCATTCAGCAACGGCGTGCCCTGCCTGGACACCAGCGCAATTGTGAGATCATCCGTCACTTCCACATCCTTGACCTCGTGAATGATCGCAGCCCCATTGTTACCATCCGCCGCTGCGAGAGTGACGTCGGTCAGAACGGTTTTGCCATTGAGTTGCACGTCAAACGTTGCTCCCTCGTCAGCGTCTCTGACATCGGCAAAATGAAGTTGAACAGAGAACGTCGCGGGAGCATCGTCTTTGCCCAGTAATGGCAGAGTCAGTTCCTTCAGCCCGTTTGCCCACGAGGTGTAAAGCCACGGCGCCTGAGCATCACCAAGACGGGTCGCGTTTTCGTTGACGCTCTGATAGCCGCCCTTACTGCCAAACTGTGGCTTCAAATCGAGCTTCACGTCCAGCGACGTTTCCTGATACGCCTTGTACCGAGGGTACGACAGCCACACCGTCCCGTGAGCATCCTTGCGATCGCCAGGTGCACCCAGGTTCAGGGCCAGATGCCGAACCGGAGTCTTTGTGCCCACTGAACTGTAGATCGCCCACGGCCGACGCGCTTCGCGTGGTTCCAGCACGATGGTCGACGCAATGGAAAACAGACACACACAGCCAGCACTGGCTTCGGGAATCATCACCAGGCCGTTGGCCGGCACGGCGTTGATCCAGCAACCCAGACGATGACCGGCAAAGTGCCGTACACCAGCATCCTGTTCCAGATCCATGAATCCCGTGAACCCGGAACGGAACATGATCATGCCGGAATCCGCCCCCGTCAGCATGCCGCAGTGATGACCGGTTCGCATCATCGACCAGGGAACGTCGTCCCCCGTGATCGGATGTTTTCGAGTCTGCTGTTCACCGGTCTGCAGGTCATAAATCCATGGTTCGGCCAGAACTTTTTCACCAACGATAATCGGACGGTGCCGATAGTTGGCGTCTTTGGACCACAGCTTGTAACCATCGTCGGCTGACAGCGCGACAAGCCGTCTCCGAGAAAACTCGCCGGCAACAAACTGCTTCCAGTAGTGACCATTGGCATTGGCTCCGCCCAGAATCAACGTGTTGTTCTGATACATCAGCGTCAGCATTCCACCACCGATGCCGATTTCGCTGCAATCAGTCACGTCGACGGGGTGAGACCAGAGCTGTTCACCGGATCGCGAATCAATTCCCACGGCGCGACGCAGGTCGGCTGTCTTCAATCGGTCTTCCGCGATCTCACGTTCTTTGCCTTCCAGACCTTCCAGCGCCGACTTGTCCTGCTGCAGGATCTCCGCTCGCTGTTCGCTGGTGATCGTGCTGTCGATGAAGAACACACGCTTCGGTCCAATCGCGATTGTGCGGTGCGAGATGCTTTGCCCCTGATAATCCCAGCGGTGTTTCCCGGTCTTCAGATCAATCGCAAAAATCCCGTCGGTCGCATCCTTCGTTCTGCGACCGCGGCGACGATTCCGAGCATCTATGTCTTCCATGACCGTAGCCGTACCAAACAGCAGATCGTCCTGAACGGCAACATACGCCCATTGGTGTTTTCCGTCATCACGAGACTTCGGCAACCGGTGGACTCTGACCTGTTTTCCGGTCTCGGCATCCACTTCAAAACATTCTTCCCCGACGAAGTGGTACAAACGATCTTCGGTGGCGGCAAGGTTGCCCGGGCTGACGTTCATATAGACGCCCGTACGAATTGCATTGGGATTATCGTAATTCCACAGGAACAGTCCGTTATAAGCATCGTATGCGCGAATATTTGTTTCGCCCTGCACGAACAACCGTCCACCGATCGCCAGCGGACCGACGGCACCGTCATGCCGATTGACCATTTCGCCGATGCCGGGATCGCCGTACCACAGGACGCCCAGGCCGCCTTTGACTCGCAGGTCATCACTGACAGCGGTGTTTGCCGGGTTGCCGTACTGATGTGACCAGCCACCGGCGCCCGGCAGCATTCCGCGAGACAGCGTAGCCCAGCCGTCGGCAGTTTTCTGAGTGACCTCAGGGGCCGTCAGACTCTTCGACTGCCCCGCTTTTGCGACAGCCGTTGCGGCGGTAGCGGCGTCGCTTTGCCCGGGTTGCCCAAAACACATGATGCCACCGGCTGGTTTCAGGTGACGAACAACCGAAGCAGGATCGGTAGGCGACTGTCCCGTCTTCACAAATCGGTCGCTGACGATCAGATTCGCAAAGTAGTTTGAGTACGGAATATCGTTCGCGTCATACTGGTGGACGGTGACGCGACTGCCATAAACGCCGGCGGCGGACAGGTTCGCTCGTGCCTTTGCGACTTTCCCGGCGTCGGATTCGACGACATAAACTTCCAGCTCACTTTGTCGAGCAATCTCGTATGCAAGGTGACCCTCTTCACCATCGATCACCAGACAAAATCCACGATTCACTCCTGTCTGAGCAAGAATCTCCTTCGCGGCCTGCTGATACGCTTCCGACGTTGAGAATTTTGCTGCGACGTGCGTCGCGGCTTCGCTGGGCTCACCGCTGGTGAACGTATGAATGCTGCCTTTGTCGGTAGACACGATCAAGTGACCGTCGGCAACCGCCAACCCGCGCGCTCGACCGTCAACGGTGCTCTGCCAGACGACGTCGCCGGTTTCAGCTGAGTAGGCTGTCACCTTGTCGTCCCCTCCCAGAAAAACCACATTTGGCGTGGCCAGCAGAGAAGCATCATCCAGCGTGTCCTGTTGCCATGCGACACCAACGTCGGCGATCTTACGAATGCCGTCATTGGCATCGGCAATTTGTTTTCGAATTGCGTCTGCCTTGTCCTTGTCCCTTTCCGATCTCAGTTTGCGAGACAACGAATAGATATCCATTTCCAGCTTGTGTCGTATGCGACTATTGACGGCGTAGTCGACGCGATCAAGACGGGCCACAACAGTGCCGGTGGCCACGTACGCAGCATCGCCAATCACGGACATCTGCCGACCGGCAAACCACCCGAAACCAACGTCGCCTTTTGCCTGAGTCATCGCCAGCAGATGATGCGGGCCTCCGGAATAGAGCTGGTCGTCGGCCAGTAAAGCCTTGGTACCGCCCACAACACCACCCGCCGTCGAACGCCAGCTGTGGGTTCGCTTATGCACCAGCTTGCCCGTCCTGCGATCGAAAGCCGCCGGAAGAGTGCGCCCTGACGGCACAAACAGCAGATCGTCACTGGCCAGTAAATATCCCTGAGGAGAAATTTCGTTTCGCCCCGCATCACCAGCGCTCAGATTGTCCTGTTTCCAGATCACCGAACCATCGTCTGCGTTTACTGCATACAGATAAACGTCTTCGTGTGGAAAGATCCCCGCGCCGAAAAATGCGACACCGTCATCAACAAGAACTCCTGTGCGTACGGGCCATCGCGAAATCATTTCACCACGAGCCAGCAGCCACTCTTCTTCGGGACCGCCACGGAACTGCCACTGCAGCTTACCGCTGGCCGCATCGACACAGTAAACATGACCGTCGTCAGAACCAAAATAGGCACGACCATTAGTCACCGTCGGAGCGAGCCGAATCGGAGCACCGGCAAAGAACGTCCATTCTGTTGCACCAGTGGCAACGTCAACACAATGAAGCTGGTCATCTGTGGCACCAAAGAACAGTTTGCCACCGACGACAACAGGATGAAAGACATCGTCAAACTTAACACGGTGCCCCAGTTGCTTACCTTCAATCTCACGGCCCTCGCCGCTGGACCATGCCATTTCCGGTGGTGCCGGAGATTCGTATTTCCATGCAGCCTTTAGCGGTACGCCGACCGTTTCGCTGCTGGCAGCTGTTCGACCATTGTTGCCTCGGTAGGTCGGCCAATCTGCCGCCTGACTGAATTCATGCCCAAAAGCTGTCAATGTGATGAACACGATCTTCGGCAGGCGAAGCAACAGGAACGAAGGCATCTCGTTTCCTTTCAAGGGAGGCGGACAGGGCGGGGCAGAAGAATCACGACAGTCAAGTACAACTCTGCAGAATGTGTCTGACACGAACAGCCTCATAGTTGTCACAGTCGCTTAAACTGACGATAACACGAGACGTTCAGTGAAGACACCGTGTGGCCATTTTTCCCCATCTGCACAGGAAGATTTCACCTGACCGGCCGCCGCCAGCAGTAAATCGCGAATTCCAGCTACTCGCGAAAACCATCGGCGTAAGGCGGTTGAACGGCCCCACGCATGGTCGTACACTGCACCGCTCATACCTCCGTCTGTCCTGCCAATTGCGAAATGTTCGGCATTGCCGGGCATCCTTCGCAGCCATTACGAGATCCGCCATGCCGCGCCATACAGCCACTTCGCGACTTGCTGCTTTCGGACGTACATGTCTGTATTCCAGCGGCGGCCGTGGACCTTCGTCAAAGCGACGCAGAACAACCACTGCCGTGGCGCTGATGGTCATTGTCAGCGCGTCACTGGCCATCGCCTGTTCTGTGCCGGTCTTTCGCTACGCACTGGAACACTGGCGACCGGACGCGTACGTCGCGTTCGTCTTTCACAGTGGTGACCTGACCGCAGAACAGCAGACAGTCGTCGATTCCATGCAGCCGCGAGGTGCCGAGGGTGAACCGTTAACAAACCTGATCGTCAGTGTGATCGATGTGAGTAATGACAAGAACTCTGTCACGCAGAAGATGTGGCAGGATCAGAATACGGACAAGCTGCCCAGAATGGTTGTCCAGTCTCCGCCAAAGTGGGGCCCGCCACAGACAATCTGGCAGGGCGACTTCACTGCAGAAAATGCGGCTATGATAATGGACTCGCCGACACGCGCCCAGGTTGGCCGAAAGCTGATCGAAGGAGAGTCGGTCGTTTGGATTCTACTGGAATGCGGTCAGCCGGAAGTGGATGACAGCGCATTCAAAACTCTGAATTCCGAACTGAAGCGACTGCAGGGCGAACTAAAACTGCCGGAAATTGAAGAAGAAGATCTGGGCGACTTGTCAGTTAATCCCGACGCACTGAAGATCGCGTTTTCTGCAATTCGAGTTGCACGCGATGATCCCAAAGAACGAGCGCTGGTAGAGATGTTGCAGCGAGTGGAACCGGACCTGATGGAGGACGAACTCAGTGGCCAGCCAATGGCATTTCCAATCTTCGGACGTGGCCGGGCTTTGTATGCACTTGTTGGCAAGGGTATCGCCCCGGACGTCATTGAAGACGCGTCTCAATTTCTGACCGGCGCCTGTCAGTGTACCGTGAAGGCTCAAAACCCCGGAGTCGATCTGGTCATGAACATCGACTGGGACGGAATGGTCGTTCCCACGGAACCGCTGGATGAAGACCTGCCTCCCCTGGCTGGGTTTTCCGGGTTTGGGCTGTCGGACGACGCTGCTGACGGAGAGAGCTCCGTCACAACATCCGTCGAAGAACCTGAAGTACTTCTTGCCCAGGCTGCCGAAACTGCAGGTTCAACACCGGATGGCGGAGTTCAGTCACAGGACGTCGTTGCTGAAGAAGGGCACTCCACCTCAAATGACGATTCACAGCCAGCCGCGTCGCACGCCAATGACGCCCCTGCTTCAGACGCCGGCGCTGCTCCGTCAGCGGGCATGGGCCAGAACGTCCTGTTTGTGCTGATGTTTCTTGTCATTGGCGTTGTCGTCGCCTCATTGTTCTTCATGCCACGAACAAGCTAATCTGCTCAGGAGTGCCCAGCAGAAGAGGGCCAAACACCTTTCGGGCGTCAGCCCGGAAGGTGTTTGGCCCCTCCCGCAAAGGAAATGCCATGACTGTCTGGCGACTTGCCATCCGAGAAATCCGACATCGAAAACTCAGTTTTCTGATGGGTGTTATTTCCGTAACCACTGCTGTGGCCTGTCTTGTCGGAGCAAAAACCCTGTTGCGCGCCGACCGTGTCATCACCGATCATTTGATGCAGGCCAAACAATCTGAAGTTGAAACCGCAATTGCGGCCAAAGAAGAATCTGTCAAACAGGCCGGTGCCGAACTCGAAGACGCCATGCGAAAGCATATGAAGGGACTGGGATTTAACATCCTGATCCTTCCTGAGGAACAGTCCCGTTCAGAGATGCTGCTGAACGGCATGTCGGCCACCATGCCGGAAAGTTACGTCGACAAACTTGGCCAGTCCAAAATCGTCACCATTAACCACCTGCTGCCCAGTGTGTCGCAGCGAGTTCAGTGGCCGGAACATGACCGAGAAGTCATGTTGATCGGCACGCGCGGCGAAGTTCCGATTCAGCATCGAGGCCTCAAGAAACCCCTGCTCGAAGAAGTCGCTGAAGGAAAAATGGTCGTCGGCTACGAGATCCAAAAAGAGCTGGAACTGAAAGTCGGTGACACCGTGACGTTCCGAGAACACGACTTCACGATTTCTGAGGTGCATCCCGAACGCGGGTCCACTGACGACGTGACTGTCTGGATTAATCTGGGACAGGCCCAGGAAATGCTCGGTATGCAGAATCTGATCAACGCGATTCTGGCTCTCGAATGCGACTGTGCGGGCGATCGCATTTCCGCCATTCGCGCAGAAATCGAAGGTATCCTGCCGGGAACACAGGTCGTTGAAAAATTTTCACAGGCGCTGGCTCGTGCCGAGGCTCGGGCCAAAGCCAAGGAAACTGCGGAATCAGCATTGGCGCGGGAGAAAGAATCCAGCCAGGCAATGCTTGTACGTGAGGAACAGGGACGCCAGCATCTGGAACAACAGCACGCCGGGTTCGCGGCCGTCTTGGTACCTCTGGTTCTGGTTGGGTCGGCGGTGACCATCTTCCTGCTGGCGCTTACGAACGCTCGGCAACGAACCGAAGAAATCGGCATCCTGCGAGCGGTCGGGCTGCAGGCCAGGCAGATTATCCTTGTCTTTCTGTCCAAGGCCGCAGCGATCGGAATCATGGGCGGACTGCTCGGCATCGGACTCGGTTACTGCGTTGGCTGGTCGCTGGGAGGATTATCCAGCAACCAACTGGACTGGCAGCTTTTGTTCGCGACTGGCGATCTGCTGACGACAATCATCTCGGCTCCGATTCTGGCGCTGGCACTATCAGGAATCGCCAGCTGGCTTCCAGCTCTTATGGCCGCTCAAAAAGACCCTGCTGTTGTGCTGCAGGGAGGATAAGAAACAAAAATGCTGCTATTGATTGATGGTGTTTCCAGAACCTACACGGACGCGCATTCGACCGTCCATGCGGTTGACGACGTTTCACTGCAGATTGCGGCTGGCGAATTCGTCGCCGTTCAGGGAGCCAGCGGTTCCGGAAAGTCAACTCTGCTGTTGATGGCAGGCGGTCTGTTGAAACCGGATTCGGGCCAGGTGCAGGTTGATGGACAGGATCCTTACGGCCTGAAACCCGATGCTCGAGCGGACTTCCGCGCACAGAATATTGGCTTTGTCTTTCAACAGTTTCACCTTGTCCCGTATCTCAGTGTTCTGGAAAACGTTCTGGCACCGGCCATGGCAGTGCCCGGAACTGAAGCAGAAACGCGAGATCGAGCGCTGCAGCTGATCGAACGATTCGGATTATCCGATCGCCAGCAGCACGTGCCAGCGAAACTCAGCAGCGGAGAACGCCAGCGAACGGCCATGGCCCGCGCTTTGTTAAACCAACCGAAGCTGATTCTGGCAGACGAACCCACCGGTAACCTAGACCACGACAACGCCGACACACTGCTTGGATACCTTGCCGACTTTGCAGCCGATGGTGGTGCAGTGCTATTGGTAACTCACGATGACCGCGCCGTGGCGTGTGCACAACGTGTCGTCCATCTGCAGAACGGCAGAATCGACCAGGCGGTAGCCAGTTCGGCGTAGTCATTTTCGCTGGCGAAATTGTCGGAAATGGTCTCCCGGACACGCAACTCAGGTCCGCTTGATTGACAGCCCCAATCGACGATTGAGACGTTGCGCATGATCGAACTGTCGCATTCATCGTGGTATGGTCCCGCCCATGAATGACGTCACCCAAATCCTCGCACGTGTCAAGCAGGGGAATGCTGTCGCTGCTGAGGAACTACTTCCGCTGGTTTACGATGAACTGCGAAAGCTGGCCGCTCAGCGGATGTCACACGAAAACCCGGGGCAGACCCTGCAGGCCACCGCACTGGTTCATGAAGCGTACCTGCGGCTGGTAAACGTGGACGAATCACAGCACTGGGACAGCCGAGGACATTTCTTTGCAGCGGCTGCTGAATCCATGCGACGGATTCTGGTTGAGAATGCCCGTCGAAAAAACCGAATCAAACGGGGCGGTGACCTGCAGCGTCAGGAGTTATTGGATGTTTCGATTGACGCTTCTGAGATTCACGAGGACCTGATCGAACTGGATGCGGCCCTGGATCGCCTGAAGACCGTCGACCCGAAAGCCGTGGAACTGGTTCATCTGCGGTATTTCGTGGGGGTTACGGTTCCCGATGCAGCCCAAATGCTGGGGATATCTGCACGATCAGCGGATCGACTCTGGGCGTTCGCCAGGGCGTGGCTGCATCAGGAAATCGGGGCGTCTGAGACGACTGCAGAAAAAAATGAATGATTTCTGGCGTGATCACAGGCAAAACGTCGCATTGACATCGACAGTACATTTCCTGCTGATTTGATCGAGATTGCCATCATGAATGAACGAGAGCTGTTCCTCGCCGCCATTGAAATTCCGGACCCCGCCACCCGACGGGCTTATCTGCAGTCTGAGTGTGGTGAGGATGCAGAGCTGCTGACCCGTGTTGAGGCATTGGTTTCTTCACACCACGGTGAAAGCCGGTTTCTTGAATCCCCGGTCGTTGAGCAGATGCTGGAAGAGCCACGCGATGAGACAGCGGCAACAATGATGAGTGAGGATGATTCGACGCAGGATGATCAGATCCCGACGAAACGGATGATTCCGGGAAATACTGGCACTTCGAACGAATCACAGGACGACCAATCCGACGAAGTCTCACTTAGCTATCTGGAGGCTTCAACAAAGCCTGGCTCGATCGGACGGCTGGCTCATTACGAGATCAAGGAAGTCGTCGGCCGCGGAGCCTTCGGCACAGTACTGAAGGCCTTCGACGAAAAACTGCACCGCGTGGTGGCAATTAAGGTGCTGGCTCCGGAAATGGCGGCGACATCACCGGCCCGCAAGCGTTTCCTGTGAGAAGCACGATCGTCGGCAGCGGTTCGCGACGACAATGTGGTCGCCATCTACGCCGTGGATGAAGCTCCGCTGCCTTACCTTGTCATGGAATACATTCCGGGAAAGACGTTGCAGCAACGGCTTGATGAACAGGGGCCACTGGACCTGAGCGATGTGCTGCGACTGGGTAAGCAGATCGCTGACGGGCTGGCCGTAGCACACGCGGAAAAATTGATTCATCGCGACGTGAAACTTGGCAATATTCTGCTGGAAACCAGCATCGATGATCACGTCAAGATTACTGATTTCGGGCTGGGTCGCGCGGCCGACGACGCCAGCATGACGCAGAGCGGCATGATTGCCGGCACACCGTTGTACATGGCACCGGAACAGGCACTCGGTCAGAAACTGGACCAGCGAGCGGACCTGTTCAGTCTGGGCAGCGTGTTGTACCAGATGCTGACCGGACGACCGCCATTTCGCGCATCAAACACCTTAGCCGTTCTGAAACGCGTGACCGAAGACACGCCTCGCCCAATTCAGGATCTCATTCCGGAGATCCCTGAATGGATGTGCGAAATCGTGACGCGCCTTCACGCAAAGAATCCTGACGAACGCTATGCCTCGGCTAAAGAAGTCAGCGAAGTACCGGAACATTGCCTGGCGGAACTTCAGGAAAAGCGAGTTCCCGACGTTGGTGCTATAACGTCGGCCGCACTTCGCCCCGTTGCGTCACCGGCCACGCCTTCGTCCCGTCGGCCGCTGCAGATGGTGGCGTTGGTGACCGTGATGCTGTTGATCGGACTGGGAATCACGGAATCGACGGGCCTGACGCACCTGATTTCAGGAGCAACTTCTTCGACGCCGGTTTCGAAGAAGATCACTGCAGTTCCTGAGAAAATATCCAACACCGAAATTGTGACGAACGATGTGCCCGCCTCACAATTGCTGGGTGCCGACGATGCACCACCGCTCGCGAGCGCACCATTCGATGCCGACATGGCGAAGCAACACCAGCAGGCCTGGGCCAAACATCTGGGCCTGCCCGTAGAGAAGGAAATCGTTCTTGGTCAGAATCCCGACGGGACCGACGTCAATCTGACAATGGTGCTTATTCCCCCCGGCGATTATCTAATGGGGACGAATGACGTAGACAAATTCGAGTTATTCAAGGAAACAAAAGCCGCAAACCCGGAAGCCAACCTGACGACGCTGGCGATGGAATCGCCCCAGCACTATGTGCGCATCACGAAGCCGTTCTGGCTGAGCAAGTACGAATTTACGACAGGACAATTTCGAAAATTCGTAGAAGGAACGCAGTACCAGACCGACGCAGAAACAAATGGAATAGGCGGAACAAAGCCCGAGCGCGGCAGAAACGTTGCGCACAGCCCTGACATAAACTGGGACACGCTGAACAAGGCGCGGGGCGACGTCAAGTACGATAACGGCCCTGTCGTCAATGTCTCCTGGAACGACGCCGCCGCGTGCTGCCAGTGGCTCTCCAGCCAGCACGCGGACATAACGTTTTCGCTGCCGACGGAAGCCCAGTGGGAATATGCCTGTCGAGCTGGCACCATGACACCATGGTACGGATGCGAATCCAGCGAATCGCTCGCGCAGTACGCCCAGTTTGAGACAAATGTCAAGTGGACTAAGCCGGGGGGCGACTGCGTCCCAACGCCTTTGGCCTTCACGATATGCACGGCAATGTCTGGGAATGGTGCCATGACCAGGCATCTCTGAGTTACTACAAGACGTCGCCCACCGACGATCCACCTAGCGCTGCCGATGTTGGCCAAGATTACCATCGCGCATGTCGAGGAGGAAGTTTTCTTAGACATGCCCGCGAGATCCGTTCAGCCAAGCGGGCTTTCTGGGCGCCGGAAAAATGCTTCTTCGACATAGGCTTTCGAGTCGCTGCCGAAATCCGTGAACCGGGGCTGCCATCTGCCATCCCGCCTGCGGAACAGGGACAACATGCACTGTTATTTGACGGCAAGAACGCATCCGTTCAGACCCCCGTCAAACTGGATGTCAGGAAGCCGTTCACGGTGGAAGCGATCATTACGCTGCCCGTCATTCCCGACGAGCCCACTTTCGTAATTTCAGACCTGCAGACTGGTGGTCTCGGTTTCGGACCAACACCGGAGGGAAAACTACAATCATCTCTGAACGCCGGAAAAAACGGCAGGGCGGACCACGATGGTTACAAAAGCGTCGAGTCCAGAGACGACATTCTCATGAACACCCCAATTCATGTGGCTGCGACGTTTGACGGACAGATACTGACTCTGTTTGTGAACGGAAAGATGCAGAGGGAGCAACGACACTTCGACACAACGCTCAATTCGCCATTGACGGTAATGCTGGGCGGCAATCCCAATGACAATGGCCTCCCCAGCCCCAGCGGAATGTTTAGTGGCGCGATGAGAGAGATCCGAATCTCAAACACGGTCCGTTACGACGCTCATTTCACTCCCGCGACGCGGCACGAAACAGACGAACACACTCTGGCCCTGTATCACTGCGACAAAAATAAAGGTGATCAACTCACAGATCACTCCGGCAACAACAACCACGGCCAGATCGTCGGTGCCAAATGGGTCACGTACAACGGCTCAGCGATCGATAACGACTCAGAAGTCGACGCGTCGCCATAGAGAACTGAAGCCGAGCAGTTGCCGCGAGTGGGACCAGACTTGCCTTCTGCCGCTGGAATTAGATCGGTGAATCCGATATGAACGTAGCTGTTGAATCAACACCTCAGTCAAGTTGCCCACCTGTTCCGCGGAGCCGTCGCATGCGAGCTATTGTCCTGGCCATTCTCTTGTTATCGGTCGCACAAGTCCCGGCAGGTGCCGAAAAACCGGCCGCAACGGCCGAAGCCATCAGCTTTGGCACGGACGACTGGCCGTGGTGGCGAGGACCTGGGCGGAACGGAATTGCCAGCGCCGATCAGTCGCCTCCACTGACATGGAGCGAAACAGAAAACGTACTGTGGAAAGTCCCCGTGCCCGGCCGCGGACACGGTTCTGCGACCGTGATCGGTGACCAAGTCTTTCTTGCCGTGGCAGATCCGAAACGTGACCTGCAGTCTGTCCTTTGTTTTGACCGGCACACGGGAGAACGCATCTGGGAAGCCATCGCTCACAAAGGCAACCTGGAAACAAAAGGCAACAAGAAGGCGTCTCAGGCCTCATCAACGGTCGCGTACGATAGTCAGCGGTTGTTTATCAACTTCCTGAACAACGGAGCCATATTCACAACAGCCATCGACATGGCCGGTGAGCAACTCTGGCAAACAAGAATCAGCGATTACGTTGTGCACCAGGGTTACGGTTCGTCGCCAGCACCTTACGAACACCTGGTCATTGTTGGGGCGGACAACAAGGGTGAAAGCGGCGGTGCCATTGCCGGGCTGGACCGCGCGTCCGGTGATATTGTCTGGAAGCATTTGCGGCCGGCGAAGCCCAATTATTCGTCGCCCATCATTCTGAATGTTGCCGGAAAAGACCAGCTGTTTCTCACAGGCTGTGACAAGGTCACAAGTCTGGATCCACTCACAGGCAAGACGAACTGGGAGATCGAAGGAGCCACAACAGAATGTGTCACGTCCACAGTGACGGACGGCGTACACATTTTCACCAGCGGTGGCTATCCCAAAAACCACATGGCCGCCGTCGTTGCCGACGGATCCGGAACCGTCACGTGGGAGAACACCGTTCGAGCCTACGTGCCGTCGATGCTCTGCAGTGATGGCTACCTGTATGCGACACTGGATGGAGGCTTTGCGACCTGTCTGGAAAGCGCCACCGGAAAAGAGTTGTGGAAAAGTCGCCTCGGCGGCACCTTCAGCAGTTCACCCGTGCTGGTGGGCGACCGCATTTACGCCACCAACGAAGAAGGCACGACCTTCGTCTTTAAAGCCTCACCGGATGCCTTTGAAGACCTGGCTCGCAACAGACTTGGCGAAAGTGTGTTTGCCACTCCAACGATTTGTGGCAGTCGCATTTACACTCGTGTGACTCACCAGGTTGACGAGCGTCGACAGGAATTCCTGTACTGCCTGGGCTCACGCGGGACGGCCCGCGGGCCGGTGCGGGCTGACGCCCGGGAATGACATGGGCCGGTTTCTATAACGGCCGCATACTTGTACTCGTTTAACCGCGCGGGCAATGCCCCGCGGTTCGCAAACGCAAACAACGCGGCCCGATGGGCAACGCGGTTAAACAACGAATTCTGTACGGATTGAGTTGCACGTGTTAACGCGGCTCCGTCGCGAACCGTCTCCCCACTCGCTTGCACGTCGAACCTGTATTTCGTCCGTCCGGCGAAAACTCATCAGATGACAGGTTTAACACGACCTAGTCAAGTCCCAGTGCGTCGCGGACGCGTTCGACAGTTTCCGGCGATGACAATTCTGCCTTTCCGAAGCCGTACGTTGCGCCGGCCTCAACAGCCTGTTCCTGCGATTCGGGAAAATTAGAGATCAACATGACGGGAATCTGTTCCGTCTGCGGATTGCTTTTGATGAGTTTCATGATCTCCATTCCGTCGCTGTAGTCGGCATCCAGTTTTCTGTTGATCAGAATCAGATCCACCGTTTTCCCCTCAAGGGCCGTGAGAGAATCGTCGGCCAGATCCGTCGCCAGCACATCCACGTCAAAATTTGATGTCAGGAAATGTGTGATCGCGGCATTGTCCGGTCGACACTGACCGATGCTCAAAACAGTTTTCGAAGGCATTTCAGATTCTTTCCACGGTTCATCGAGTGTCAGATCGCCAATTTGTCACGCCGGGCGAAGGTCGCAACAACCGGACGCTCAGAATGCGGGAATCCTTGCGACAATTCCAAACAAATCAAGACAACGACGCCGTTTGCGGCTACAAATCGGACAGTGAGCCATTTTGTCGGCAGTCCCTGTACCTGACAGAACTGATTGCCGCGCAGCACGGGACTCCCGTTGTTTTCCCCGCCTCTTTTGTAATTCCCCCCGCAGTAGAAGCTCGTTTATGTCGCAATATGATGTCGCAGTAATTGGCGGTGGAATCATCGGACTTGCCACAGCGTGGCAGATTTCTGAACGTGATCCAGGCCGAAAGATCGTATTACTGGAAAAGGAATCGTCGCTGGCATACCACCAGACGGGCCGCAATTCGGGCGTCATTCATTCGGGCGTCTACTATAAGCCGGGTTCCCTGCGTGCGAAGAACTGCCGTGAAGGAAAAGTGGCGCTGGAAGCGTTCTGCACAGAACACGGTGTTGCCTGGAACCAGACAGGAAAAGTGATTGTCGCGACCAAAGAAGATCAGTTCACTGCACTGGACAATATTCTCAGTCGCGGACAGCAGAACGGAGTGAAGTGTGAAATCATTGCCCAGGATCGACTAAAAGAGCTTGAACCTCACACGGCTGGCATCAGGGCAATCCATGTTCCGGAAGCGGGCATCGTGGACTATCCGGGAGTTTGTACGAAGCTGGGTGAAATCCTGAAGACTCGAGGCGCCGAGCTACGGTTCAATTCCCGGGTTGTCAAGATCCGGCAGGCGACCGACGCGGTGACTCTTGTCACGCCGGACGGTGCAGTGGAAGCGAATCAGGTGGTGAACTGCACGGGCCTGCATAGTGACCGCATGGCTCGCATGTCCGGCCAGGCGATGAAGGAAAAAATCGTCCCGTTTCGCGGCGAGTATTACACTCTGGTGCCGGAGGCTGAACATCTCTGCCAGTCGCTGATATACCCGGTGCCGGACCCTGAATTTCCTTTTCTGGGCGTACACTTCACACGAATGATAGAAGGCGGTGTCGAATGCGGCCCCAATGCTGTGCTGGCCCTCGCACGCGAAGGATATTCCTGGGGACAAATCAATCCGCGGGACCTGTTCGAGTCGCGTACGTATCCCGGATTCCTTCGACGGGCCCGGCGTTACGGGAAGACAGGCGCGGGCGAGATCTGGCGGTCCGTGTCAAAAGCCGCATTTGTGCGAGCCTTGCAGAAGCTGGTGCCGGAAATCAGGAGTGAACACCTTGTCGCGGCGCCGGCCGGAGTACGTGCTCAGGTCCTGGCCTCTGAAGGAAAATTAGTGGATGATTTTCTGGTTCTGCGCAAGGACCGAGTGCTGAATGTCTGTAATGCTCCGTCCCCCGCAGCCACGGCGTGCCTCAACATCGGGAAGCATATCGTCGGGGAACTGGGCATCTGAGCCTGTGATATTGCTGATAAATTTCAGAAAACAAGCCAGGAATCTGCCGCTGAGTGCGAAGGGTGTTCAGGGCCCATTCAAAGTGCCCGTCGCCGCAAAAAAACGGCTTCGAGCAGTCCACCGACGATTGCTTCAGGTATGCTGTTCGTTCGAATGGCGATCAACTACACTCTGAAAAGTTGGGTTCCTGACCGGGTCCCGGCAGGCACGGCTACTCTGCCAATATCCATCACTCGTTTTGTTTAGACTAAGGTTAGTTCGATGTATCGAGCTTTATTCACTGGTGTACTGACTGTCTCCTCGATTCTGGCGACCGCACTGACTGCGGAGGCTCAGACCGCCAGGGTGCTCAGCGATCAAATTCTTCCGAAGCAGACCTTCCTGTACGTCTCCTTCCCGAACATCACCACGCTAAAGAACCATTTCACGGAATCATCTGCCGGTCAGCTGTGGAATGATCCTGCTCTGGATGACTTTAAAGCCGAGGTCACTACTGCGTTCAGCAGTGAGCTGAATGAAGGCCTAGTTCAGGTTGAAGAAGTCCTGGGACTGACTCTGGAAGAATTTGTAGGGATCCCCAGTGGCGAAATCTCACTGGCAATTTCCGCAGCTCAGGGCAACAAGGTGGGAGTTGTGATATTCGTGGACTTCGGTGAAAACGAACAACAGGTCCAGGACCTGCTGGCCAAAGCCGTAAACGCACTGTCGAACGTTCCCAAACTGAGTCACGAAGACGAAGTGTTTGACGGTACCGCACTGGCAATGTTCCAGATTCAGTATCCGGGCAGCGCACCCACACCACTCGCCAAAGAGTTCGGGTGGTTCGTGAAGGACGGCCGATTGGTCATTTCCAACCGAGGCGAACTGCTGGAGTCCACATTGACGAACTGGGACGGGGAAGATTCTGATGCCTTCACCGGTAACGAAGCCTATTCCTACATACTGTCTCGATGCCAGTCGGGCGACAGAACGTCACTGAGCACATTCTTTTTCGACCCCATTGGCTTGGTGACGAATCTCATCACTTCCGGATCACTGGGCCCGCAGGTGACTGCTGGAGCAGGCATGGCATTGGGCATTCTGCCAATGACGGGCCTGACACAAATGAAGGCCATGGGAACAGTTGCAGAGGCCGGCAGCGGTGACTTTGAAACTGTTCAGCGATCCGTGTTCTACTCTGAACAGCCACCGTTAGCCCTGATGCAGGTCTTTCAGCTGGAAGAAGGAGATCAGGCACCGCCATCATGGGTCAAGGATAACGCGACGACGTACGTAGCCCTGAAGTGGAACATCGCTGAAGCGTTTACCGCCATCGAATCACTCGTTGATTCCTTCCAGGGTGCCGGCTCGGTCGCCGAACGTCTGGATCAGCTCGCAAACAGTGGCCCTGGGCTGCACATCAAGAAGGACATCATTGATCAGCTGACCGGACAGATTCGTCTGGTGGGCGCTCCTGGTGGACGCGCCGGCTATGGCGGTGATCAGATGCTGCTGGCACTTGGAGTTCGTGACGACGAATCAGCGGCGGACTTACTGGCAACAGTCGCTGAACAGTTGGGTATGGAATCCCGTGAATTCCGAGGAGCGACACTTTATGAAATCACTGGCCCGGAAGAGGGACAGTCAGTAGGAGTCGTGGTTTCCGACGGTCGCCTGATGGTCGGCATGGGCGAATCCCTGCTCGACCAGACTCTTCGAAACGACAGCGACACCCCTTCGCTTTCCGAGTCTGCTGATTATCGTCGCGTGGCACAGCATTTTCCTGACGATGCACTTTCTGTTCAGTTCGGTCGTCCTGCTGAGCAGTATCGATCAATCTACGAAATGCTGCAAAGTGGCTCGGCCGCCGAACAGTTTCCTGGTATGGATGAGTTGTTTGACAAGGTCGACTTCACCACGCTGCCGCCGTTCGAAGCCGTCGCAAAGTACATTCATCCGGCCGGCAGTTATGCAAAGAAGGACGAAAACGGGTTGTTCGTGGAAGCGTTTCAGCTAAGCGAGTAATTAGCAGCCTGCTCGGAAAGAGCAAAGTCACCGAACCTGACTTCGTCATTGCGACGTCGTCAGGTTTTTCTTTGCGCGACAGAAAAATGTACTGCGCAATGTGCTACGACCGCTGATTTACGGGACGCAGCCCGTGGTCTATTGAAATCACGCGATGCCAAATGGCAAAATGTCGCTATTCTATGAAATCATCGGTGATTCCAGAGTTGAGAGACACGTTTTTTGAAGGCAGTCATGCACGCGGATATTCAACACATTAAGGAAAAAGTGGGGGGAAAAGCCGATCTGATTGTTCGGCTGAACGGAGAACTGGGAAAGGTCGTGGTCGGCCAGGAAGCCATGGTTTCTCGCCTGATGGTGGGATTGCTGACCGAAGGGCACGTACTGCTGGAAGGCGTTCCCGGCCTTGCCAAGACAACAGTCATCACAGCGCTGGCAGAGGCCCTTTCCGTTGATTTCAGCCGCATTCAGTTTACGCCCGACCTGCTGCCTGCGGACTTGATAGGAACGATGATCTACGTGCCCGGCGACGGATCGTTTGCGACTCGCAAGGGACCAATCTTCAGCAATCTGGTGCTGGCGGACGAAATCAACCGTGCCCCGTCAAAGGTTCAGTCTGCCCTGCTGGAAGCCATGCAGGAACGCCAGGTCACAATCGGCAACGAATCTTATTCACTGGACCGTCCGTTTCTGGTACTGGCCACACAGAATCCCATCGAACAGGAGGGCACCTATCCACTGCCGGAAGCGCAGGTCGATCGCTTCATGCTGAAGGTCACGATCACGTACCCTGAGCAGAACGAGGAGCGGAAGGTTCTGGACATGGCACTGAACGAGACCGCCCGCCCGGTGCAGCCCGTGCTCAGCCCGCAGGATATCTTCGACATGCAGGAGGTCGTGCGGATGATCTACATCGACGACCAGATCAAAGATTACATCGTTGCCATTGTGCGAGCCACGCGCGACCCCAAAGCGTTCAAGCTGAACGACATCGCTCAGCTTGTGGATTTCGGAGCATCGCCTCGAGCCAGCATTTTTCTGGGCAAGGGAGCTCGAGCAATCGCCTTCCTGAACGGTCGCGGCTACGTGACACCACAGGATGTCAAAGACATTGCCTACGACGTACTGCGACATCGAGTCATTCTGACGTACGAGGCTGAAGCCGAAGAAATGACCTCGGATGACGTCATCCGGAAAATTCTCAGCGCGGTGCCTGTACCATGAGTGGACCATCGGTAGCTGAAATCCTCCGCAAAGTGCAGCGCATTCAGATTGTCGCCAACCGTTCGGTGAACGACCTGCTGGCAGGACAGTATCGGAGTGTCTTTCGCGGACGCGGCATGGAATTTGATGAAGTTCGCGAGTATCAGCCCGGAGATGAAATTCGCACAATCGACTGGAATGTCACGGCTCGGGCAGGAACACCGTTCATCAAACGGTTCAGCGAAGAACGAGAACTGACCGTTCTGTTCATGGTCGACATTTCGGCGTCCGGCAGCTTTGGATCAGGTCAGCAGTCGAAACTGGACGTTATGGTTGAGATGGCTGCACTGCTTATGTTTTCAGCATTAAAGAACAATGACAAAGTCGGACTGCAGTTATTCGCTGATGAAGTGCATCACTATTTTCCTCCACGGAAAGGCAAGAGCAACGTGTTGCGCCTGATCCGGGAAATGCTGGCGGTCGACCCGGTTCAGAAGGAAACAAACCTGGAAGCCGCCCTGCAGTATCTGAATCGAGTGCAGAAACGGCGAGCAGTGGTTTTTCTCATCAGCGATTTTCAGGCAGAGGCCTCACGCAGAGCGCTGGCAATATCCAATGGGCGACACGATCTGTTGGCGATTACGGTCGTTGACCCGCGTGAGCAGACTCTGCCAAATGTCGGCTTTGTCCGACTTCGCGACGCGGAATCAGGTGAGGTCGTCGAAGTCGACACCCGACACCCCGAAGTGCGACGTCTGTTTGCGAAACGGGCGGAAGACACTCAGCAGCAACTGGCAACAGGACTGCGGCGTGCCGGAGTTGACCAACTGTCGATCAACACCGGCGAATCCTACGCCACAAGTCTTCGTCGCTTTTTTGAGTCGCGTGAGAGACGGTTGCGGTAACACCGTGAGTCCACCGCGTTCTGCTGCATTTCTTCGCACGGCAGCACAATTGTCGAACATTCGGAAACACATCCTACTGATCCTCGGAAAACACACGAAATTCCGGGCATCCACCTTACACCACCAGGAATACGCCGCCATATTCTGCGATCAGCGCGGGGACACTGCGGACCGATCGATGACACTCACTTTTTCAAATGACGCCCGAAAAACCAACATTCATCGACGTCCGACTCGCCCCCTCCTTCGATGAATGGGCGGACCTGCTGACGATCCATTCGCTGGACAACTCGCGACTCGATGCTCTGCGGATCGCAGCGCGAAAGCGACTCGTATCAGCGGCAGAAAACTATCTTCTGCGACTGCACACACTGACCGACGATGC
>JAQWLN010000109.1 GCA_029247265.1 Fuerstiella sp. | reverse complement strand
CCATCGTGGGATTGGCAATCGACGCACCCAGATTGGTGCCGGTGGCGACGGCCGGAATGATAAAGTTGTTACCGGCAATCGTGGCCAGCGTGTGGGCTTCGGTCGTGGATCTCAGTACCTGACAGTCGAACAGAGCGAGCCCGCCAGGCACCGTCAGGTTGGTGTTGCTGTCGTCGTCGCGGGGATTCACGTTGATCACGTCGATTCCCGCATTATTGTTCATAGCTGCGATCAGCAGAGACGTGTAAGGATCTTCCAGCGTACCCGCTCCGTTACCGCCAGCCGTGGTACTTGTGGTATCCGGATCAACATAGATCAGGTTGTACGCTCGGCCTTGGGCCGTATTGATCATGGCTTCGGCGGTATCGACCACGTCGATATTGGTGTGGATACGATTGTTTCGATAGACCGGGTCTGCCAGACGATCACGAACTCGTTTAGGCTGCAGGATGGCTCGTTCACGATAATTCGGAATCGTGTATGCCAGGCTGACCCAGAGATTGTCGCCGAATGTGTC
This sequence comes from Fuerstiella sp., assembly GCA_029247265.1. Classification (GTDB taxonomy): domain Bacteria; phylum Planctomycetota; class Planctomycetia; order Planctomycetales; family Planctomycetaceae; genus Fuerstiella. Next base: position 8,801 of record JAQWLN010000109.1, on the reverse strand, counting down.
GTCGCCCGTATACCGCACGTCAACCGTGGCGGACTGAGTTATCAGCGCCTGGACTCGAGCCGAGTATCCGTACGTCTCATAGCCCTGGTCGTTGTTCAGGTAGTAGCCGCCGGCGTACGCATTGATGCCGCGACGTCCCAGTAATGGCAGCGGTCCGCCGACTTCGAAGTCGCCCCCGGAATACGCATTGTCCCATGTTGACGTGCGTGTACGAAATGCACTGTTGCCACCCAGAGTCAGGTCTGTGCCAAGACTGCTGTTCAAAAGAACGCTGTCCGTGCCTGAAACAAAATAACCGTTGGCGAAGAAGTCAATGTACTTGCCCAGTGACTCCATGCCGACACCAAACCGCTTCCATCGGTTGTTTTGCTGCCCGTCATCGACGTCGCCGTACGCGTTCCAGCCAAAGACCCTGTTTCGAGTGGCATCGTAGTTACGCCAGATCATCCCAAAGTTGTAAGCCTCTCCTCTGTCATTCGTGAGAGAAGCGGACAGGTCCCCGATCAGAACTGAGTGACCCGGCACGACGTGATATGGAATCCTGGCATTCAGCCGCTGGTAAGATTCGTCAAAGCCCAGACCATCGCCGACGTTGGATTCAAACATCAGTTGCGGCCCGAATAGTGGATTGTCCACCACGCGACGGCCAAGGACCGGAGATTCTGTGACTCCAGCACTTTGTGCAAAGTATGGAGTGTAGTCTGTTGGTTCTGTGAAGTTGACGACAGGTCCGTTCTGATTCGTCGGCCCCGTGTCAGGTGTGTTCCCGCCATTGTTCACAGGCGGAACATCGTTATCCGGAATCGGAACCGGAATCTGCGCAGGCGAGTCCGGATTTGCCCCGGGTGGATCTTCGATAGCCGGCGGCATAGGAGCCGGCGGGTCAAAGGTCTCATCACGTGACGTCATACGTATGACTCCCGGCTGGTCGCCCACTGACACGCTGGAAGCGGTGATCAGGGCGCAACAACTGAGGGCCAAACAGGTAGAAGCAAAAGTCCGTGTCGTGTTCATCGGTTATTCCGATCGATCCGTAGGGGCAGACAGCGCGAGATGTACCGGCGCTATCGGTTACTCTGTTCGATCGGAAAAACACCCTTGGCAGGTTGAGTTAAAATATGAGGGTTGTACGGATACTTCGGAATGTAGTGATGATCCCGATCGCGCGCAAGTCCTTGTGCACAAGCTGTTTGGGGTGGATACGAGATTCATTGCCGGGTTGCTCCCGTCGCGCGCAAAAAGAAAGCTGCCGAAGACGGATCGTCTTCGGCAGCTTATGCCGTTTTAGAACGGGTTGGATTTCGTCACATCTGAAGACAGACCGGCCGACGATGGTGACAGCTACGCGAAAACGTAGCGAATCAACGTCTGAGCAGCCCTAGATGGACCAACCATCACGGTATTCACGATGTACGAACTTGTTAATCCCTGGCATGTTCGTGCTCTTCAGGTTCTTGGCATCCCATTCAATGCGGCTGCCTTCTTTAGAGCGGATGGCAAGATTGCCAACGAGAATCGTTTCGGTTAAATGGCCGGCATAGGCAAAGTTGGACATCGTGCCTGTCTTGTACTCGCCCTTGCAGGTCTGCACAAATTCCCACTTCTGCCGCTGATCGCCACCGCCGTTGTACGGAATTCGTGGCAGTGTCTGCTCTGGTTTTGCGAAGTCCTTAAAGTTGTCCTCGGGCAGCAAGTAGTACTTGGCACCGTAGTCATCCGGCGAGAACAACAGGCCTTTGCTGCCGACTAGGACAGCACCGCTGGTCTTGCGACCACCATCCCGTTGTTGCTGAATTCGTTTCTGGAACGATTCCGGCAGCTGGCTGATGATGGAATCCTCCGGCAGGTCACCACCGTCATACCAATGGAAGTTACACGGTGCCAGTCCGTCGCGTTCCGGGAATTCGAACAGCAGGCTGGAACTGGCCGGGAAGGTTTCGCCTTCGAAAATACCCGGATTTCTGACGGCCGTAACAGCTACGGGATCCCAGAGCTGCAGTGCCATGACCGGCATGTTGGTGGTATGGCAGGCCATATCACCAAGCGCTCCGGTGCCGAAGTCGGCCCAGCCGCGCCAGTTGAAACCGTGATAAACACCTTTTTTGAATGGTCGCATCGGAGCTGGTCCAATCCACGCATCCCAGTTCAGGTTCTCAGGAACCGGGTCTGAACCTTCCGGACGGCCAATTCCCTGAGGCCAGACCGGGCGGTTGGACCAGATGTGAACTTCTTTAACGTCGCCGATGGCTCCTGAACGGATAACTTCCACGGCTTCACGAAGTCCGTTTTCGGAAGTTCCCTGGTTGCCCATTTGTGTGACGACGCCCGTTTCTTTGGCGACTTCCTGCATCGTGCGGGCTTCTCGAATGGACCATGTCAACGGCTTTTGGCAGTAAACATGCTTGCCCATCCGCATGGCCTTGATGGCTGCTGCGGCATGGTTATGGTCCGGCGTGCTGACGGTCACAATGTCCACCTTGTCGCCCAGACTGTCCAGCATTTCACGGTAGTCCGTGAACTGTTTGGCATCCTTGAACTCGCGGCCCTTCTTGACCAGTGTCCCACCGTCAACATCACAGAGTCCGGCGATGGCAACTCCCTGTTCAGCGATGTGGCTGGTATCACTGCCGCCTTTTCCGCCGACTCCCACACAGGCTGCACTAAGTGACTGCAGGGCCGACGTGTTTGCTTTCAGCGACGCTTGTCCACCCACCCAGAAGGCAGTTCCGAGTGCCGCAGACTGGCCAATAAAGCTTCTTCGACTCGTTTCTCTTGTCATGACTATAGGTACCTCAGGCAGGCTTAAGGGTGAACGGTAAGTACGCGATCTCAGCAAGACATGTGCGGCCGCGTATGTCAGGAAGTGAGCCGGGACGGTGCCAAACTCAGGGTTGACAGTCTGCTACGATACCAATGTCCGGGAAAACAGCAATCAAACGACCGAGATTACCCAATCCATCGGCTGGATTTGTTGCCAATTTGCTGGCTTCTGCGTAGGCTGAGGGCCTCCAGTTCACCATCTGTTTCGCCCGGAGTTTTGTTCCTGATGAAATCTCGTTATCTGCCAAATCCTGCTCTGTCGTTCGTCCTTACGTGCGTGATTGCAGGATGCGCCAAAGAATCGACGCCACCGGCTGCTCCCGGTACTCCGGCACCAGCCTCGGCTCCGACCGTCAGTGTGACCCCTGATGACGAAGGGGCTGTCGCGGCTCTTTCCGAGGCGGGTTTCATTCTCACGAAAAATGCCGCCGGGGTTGTGACGAAATGTTCAAAGAACACCGACAAAGACATTTCTGAGACGCTTGCCCAATTGGCAGGGTTGCACAGCCTTGAGGAGTTGCGGCTTTCAGGTCCGGGTATGGGGGATACAGGAATGGAGGTGCTGACCGGCTACACGGGTCTGAAGCGCCTGGACCTCAGCGATTCCGCGATTACCGATGCAACACTGAAACACGTTTCCGGGCTGCAGAACCTTGAAGTTCTGGGGCTGCGACGGACGGGGGTTACAGATTCCGGTCTGGCGGCCATCCGCAGTCTGACAAAGATACGTGCGATCGACCTGCGGAACAGCAATATCACAGATGACGGAATGACTCATTTTTCCGGACTGAAAACGCTGGTTGACCTTCAATTGGAAAAGTCCAAAGCCACTGACACCGGCGTCGCCATGCTGAAGGGACTTTCTTTGAAGTCCATCAATCTGAATTACTGCACATCGGTCAGTGATCCGTCGCTTGAGGTTCTGGGAGGGATGCCCACGCTGGAGTCAATTCAGCTGGACTACACGAAGATTACGGACAAAGGCATGGCAGCTGTCGCCAATCTGAAGAAGCTGAAGCGGCTTCGTATTCGCGGTGCGGACATCACGGGAGTTGGCTTGGCACACATCGCCGAGTTGTCAGGTCTTCAGCGGCTTGAACTGCGCGACACTTCGTTGGATGACAGCGGGCTTGAGACGATATCCACGCTTCCTGACGTCAATTATCTTGATATCAGCGAGTGTCGCGTTGCGTCTGCAGAGGGAATGAAACACATTGGCAAACTGACCGGGCTGACATATCTGGGCTTCTGGGAAACCAAACTGAACGACGATGCCTTTGCTGCGTTCAGTGAACTTTCAGGCGTTGAGGAACTGAATCTCAAGGCAACTCAGATTACCGACACCTCAGTCCCTGTTCTTCTGAAGATGCAGAAGCTGCAGAAGCTGAACCTTGCGGGAACACAGCTGTCCGACGACGGATTCAAACAGCTGGCTGGCCTGCCTGTTCTCCAGGAACTCAACGTCGCGAATACGAACATCGGCTTTGACATTGTTGATGAACTAAATGCGAAAGACGGATTGACCGTCATCGAGTTCGAAAACTAACGCCTCTTCGAGGCTGGAATACTGGGATCGCCGAAGTCGCCGGGTTTTGGGCGACATAGAGAAAACCTTCGAACTCTGGCGAGTTCGAGTACGTCCCAGCCCCATTTCCCGGGCTGGACCTCACACAAGGTCATACCAATTCTATTTTGATTGATGTATGCCATTGGCTCGGCCAGTGAGTTGAGGTTCACCGGAACACTGGCAAAGCCAGTGGCACACAACCACTCTTCTGCCAGAAAAAGACACACGAATAATGTCCGACACTTCAAATCGATCCCGGAGCCAGGAACAGTTCGATCGAGCCTGCAAATCTATTCCCGGGGGAGTCAACAGTCCGGCTCGCGCATTCGGGGCTGTTGGTGGCACTCCACCATATATTCAACGTGGCGATGGCCCATTTTTGTTTGACATTGATGGTAATCAATTCATTGATTATGTCGGGTCATGGGGGCCTCACATTCTGGGACATCGGCACCCGGCCGTCATCGAAGCAATCCAGCGCGCCATCGAAACGGGAACCAGCTTTGGTGCCCCCACTGTTTCGGAATCCGACATGGCGGAACTTGTCGTAGAGCTCGTTCCGAGCATCGAAAAAGTTCGAATGGTGAATTCCGGGACAGAGGCGACGATGTCAGCAATTCGACTGGCACGTGGTTTCACGGGGCGAAACGTGGTTGTCAAGTTTGCCGGATGTTACCACGGCCACGTGGACAGTCTGCTGGTGCAGGCGGGCAGTGCCGCACTGACTTTGGGTGCACCATCCAGCCCCGGTGTTCCCCCAGGCTGCACGGCCGACACACTTGTACTGTCCTACAACGACGTGGCGATACTGCGACAGGCGTTTGAAGAGCAGGGCGATTCGCTGGCGGCTGTGATACTGGAACCCGTCTGCGGCAATATGGGTTGCGTCATTCCTACCGATGAATTTCTGCAGACACTGCGACAGCTGTGTACAGACCACGGTACTGTCCTGATTTTTGACGAGGTCATGACCGGGTTTCGCGTTGCTCTCGGCTGTGCACAGACTCGGTTGGGGGTCACACCAGACCTGACAACGCTTGGCAAGATCATCGGCGGTGGAATGCCCGTGGGCGCTTACGGCGGGCGTGCCGACATCATGGACGCCGTGTCACCGGTGGGTGCGGTTTATCAGGCAGGTACGCTGTCCGGCAATCCCATCGCTATGGCCAGTGGACTGGCAACGCTGGAGCAGCTTCGACAGGCAGATCCGTATGACCAGTTGGAGACTCTTGCCTCACAGTTGCAGCAGGGTTTCCTGGATGCCGCTGCGGCTGCTGACGTGCCCGTGCAGGTTAATCGTGTGGGCAGCATGCTGACGCTGTTCTTCAACGAACAGCCGGTCACCGATCTGCAGTCGGCGACGGCTTCCGATACTGACCGATTCGCACGGTGGTTTCACTCGATGCTGGATCGCGGTGTTTACCTGCCGTGCAGTCAGTTCGAAGCCCTGTTCGTTTCGGCCGCACACACGTCGGGACTTATCGAACAGACGATCGCGGCTGCTTCAGAGGCCATGCTGCTGCTCACGGACCCGCAGTGAGGCCCCGTTTTACAACAAAAAAAGAGCCGCGATTGCTGAAGGCAAAGCGGCTCGATTTTTTTAAGTTGCTGTTGCACTAACGCACAGCAAAGTGTGTGTTTCATTACTTATGGACTGGCAGGAATTGCTGCTTTCAGCTTGTCTATCTCGTTCTGGTTGTCGAGAGCGACTGCAAGTGCTCCTCCGCCCAGTCCCAGTGTTCCCAGAGTAATTACGTCCAGCAGTCCAAAGCCGGTGGGTCCGCCACCAACAATGTCCCCTTCGCAGTAGACGGGATTTCCATTCTGGTCGTAGTCCTGTCCGCGGACAATGGTCTGTTTGCTGACGATGACCAGCCCCGGCTTTGCACCCTTCGGTGCGGTTTTTGTGGCCCACAGCCGAACTGGAGTTCGCAACGCACCAATGACGACTTCATGGGCACCTCCACGAACGCCGGAAATGGCAAAACGCCCTTCAGTGTTACTTTTTGCGGCTGCAACCGGCTTGCCCTGATATCTGAGCTGCACGACAGCATTCGACACTGGACGCCCCTCAGACGCAGCGACCTGTCCATACAGAGTGCCATCGGCTGACAATTCTATGTCCTTGATGATCCCCTTGGCGCCAGCCATGACCGGGCCGGACAGGAAGACTCCAAAGCACACCGCGCTACACGCGACTCTGGTCAACAGTGTGTGCGTTCGCATCGTCGTATATCCTTTTGTATATCAAAAACAGCAGCAACCGAATGCAGGCTGCTGGAATGCTGACTCATTACCTACGATCAGTTTCGGCACGACTGACAGGATCACTGCAACCATAACACGACAACTTTCAGGAATTTCCGGAATAACCCCTAACTGCTTACTCAGTCCACCCAGTCAGGGAACTGGTGTCGAAGTGGGGCGAACTCTCAATGCTGTTGTTCTGGAATCCGTCGGGATGTGAGTTTCCACACATAAGTCGCCGTCTGACACACAGACATATTCATGCCCATTGAGCAACCAATGCGTTCTCTTCGGGCGGGGGATGTTTTCGATGGCCTTTCTTCGCACACGGGGCAGTCCCGGGGCTCCCAAACGCTGTTTTAACTGCACAATTTGTGCGTGTCGATGCAACTTTATTGCATTTCAAACTGTCCGTGATCCACCACAATTTTGCTCAGAACCTAAGGGCATACTCTGTCCCTGACGACACGTGGCATCGCCCGGGAAATGCATTGGAAAGCAACAGCGACATCAGGGTTATGGTTATCAACGGGAGAGAGGTGGAGACTTCGGACGTCATTCGCGTCGGCACGACGAATTTGCTGACGACGGATTCGAGGTGGACGGCAGCTGAATTTTGGGCGACTGCGGGCACCTGCTGCGGCGGATGGACAGACGGTTCACGCATGGGCTTCGTGTTTGGGATTTGTTCACCGAACATCGCTCACGCGCAACAGCCGGCACTTCCCCCGGACTTCGGCGACGGAACGTCGGCATCGGCCAGCAGCACGGGCTCAGTGTACGATGAAATTCTGCAGTTCGGCGGGCCCAGTAGCGTTGGCGGGCAGCTGGTCGAAGACGCCACCGTGGCTCCACAATATCGCTGGCAGAAACTACACGATAATTTTCAGTCGTGGTACGACTACAAGAGTGGCGTCAATAATCGCACAGGTCTTCAATTCAACATCGACGAATCGATGTTCTATCAGGGAGCGACTGCCAGCCCGGGCCGCAACGAAGGGGCCAGCGGCCTGGTTCGCGTCTACGGCCAGTGGGAATTGCTCGGACGTGGCACGGGGCATTCCGGCTCAATAGTATTCAAAGGCGAGAACCGTCATCGCATGGCGGACATCACTCCTTTTACGTTGGGATTCGAAGCCGGATCAGCTGTTCCGACGGGGACCTTCTTTAATGAGTATGGTTACGGTGTAACCAACATGTACTGGAAGCAACACCTCTTCGACAGGCAACTGGCGATTGCCGTCGGTCGGATCGATATCACGGATTTCGTTGATGTCTATGCGATGATGAATCCCCTGACACACTTCGTCAATCTGGCATTCTCAACCAATCCGACGATTGCTGCACCGAACCAGGGTCTCGGTGCTGCCGCAGGTGGCATGCTGACGGAACATCTCTACCTGCAGGGCGGGTTCGGCGACGCTAACGGCCAGCCCACACGTGCCGGCTTCGATACGTTCTTCGATGATTCGGAATATTTCAGCTACGTAGAACTTGGTGTGACGTCCTCACAGGAGGAGATCTATCTGAACAATATCCATGTCACTCTCTGGCACACGGATGCGCGACAGACCGCAGGGACACCTGAAGGGCATGGCGTTGCCTTCACCGCGCAGAAGTTCATCTGCGACCGCTGGCTGCCGTTTTTCCACTTTGGTTATTCTGACGGCGACGCGGCACTGATGCAGACGACGTTTAGTACTGGGGTTGGCTACCAACGAGAAGATCGCGATGTCTTTGGTATCGGGATCAGCAGCGGTCAACCGGCCGTCAGTTCGTTGCGTGAGCAGTTTACAAGCGAGATGTTTTATCGCTTCCAACTGACTCAGTTTCTGGCCGTCACGCCGGACGTGCAGTTAGTCATTGACCCTGCTGATAATCCGAATTCAGACGTGTCGGCGTCCGAATGCCACGTGGATGAAACAGGCCTGCCGCAATCTGACCGACTGTGAAGATGGGTTCCTGAAAGACGCCAGCCACCTCATCATGGATCGAGACGCCAGCTTCATCGCCATGCGGGAATTCCTGGAGCAGAACACGGACACTGAAGTCGTCCTGCTGCCACCCAAGAGTCCCAACCTGAACGCTTATATGGAGAGATGGTTTCGCAGTCTCAAGTCCGAGTGTCTTCACCGGATGGTCTTCTTCGGTCAGCGGTCACTCGAGA
>JAQWLN010000093.1 GCA_029247265.1 Fuerstiella sp. | reverse complement strand
AGCACATCGCCGGTGATCTGCTGCCCCATGACAGCGATGGACAGCATGACGATCAGGTGACTGGAGTCGGTTACCTGACGCTGGGGCCGACCAACTACGAACAGCAGGACAAGGAACTGTTGCGTATGGAAGTGATTGATGAACAGGTCGACACCATTGGCCGCACATTCCTGGGCTTGACGCTCGGATGCGCTCGGTGCCATGACCACAAGTTTGACCCCATTCCCACCGCCGACTATTACGCGATGGCCGGAGTGTTTCGCAGCACAGAAACTCTGCTGCCGGGCAACGTCAGCACCTATGTGACGACCAGTCTGAAGATGAATTCTGAGCAGAAGATGCTGGCCGACTGGAATGCGAAGGAAAAATCACTGCTGGCCGACATCGCCGGATTGAAGAAAAAAGTGAAGGGACAACGACCGGGCGTAACCTCCCGCATCGACGCCGCATCACTGGCCGGGATCATTATCGATGATACTCAGGCAAAGTTTGAAGGCGAGTGGGTTCACTCAACGTCTCTGGCTCCATTTGTTGGCGAGGGCTACCGACACGACAATTTTCTGAAGACCGGTCGCAGTGTACGTTTCGAAACGACATTGCCCGAATCCGGCAAGTATCGCGTCCGCCTGGCTCATAACTATCAGACATCACGCTGCAGCCGACTTCCGATCACAGTCACCCACGCCAATGGTTCGACAACTGTCGAAATTGACCAGCGAAAGACTCCGGTCGACGGTGTGTTCGCAGAGCTTGGAACATTTCCGTTTGTCGCAGGTTCAAAAGCCGTCGTCACCATCGATGCAGAAAAGTCGGGGAAAGGCGTCGTGATCGTCGATGCCGTGCAGTTCCTGCCCGATACCGTTGCGGATGTCGTTGTGGCTGCAGACGAACAGCGGCAGCAGTTGGAATGGTCCAAACGTCTGACATCGCTGGAAGCTGAGCTGAAGACGCATAAGAAAGCCCGGCCGGAGGTGCCGAAGGCGATGGGAGTTCGTGATCAGAAGGAACCGGCCGACTGGCACATTCATGTTCGAGGTGGCATTCGCAACCTCGGTCCGATCGTGTCTCGTGGATTCGTGTCCGCGGCCAGCCCGGTCGACCAGAACGGAGACACGCTGCCTTTCAACCTGCCGCAGGACCAAAGCGGTCGCCTGGAAATGGCGAATTGGGTGGCTTCAACGGCGAATCCGTTGACGGCCCGAGTTTTCGTTAATCGCGTCTGGCTGCATCTGATGGGTGAAGGCCTGGTCCGCACACCCGACAATTTTGGAAAGATGGGGCGCCTGCCAACACATCCGGAATTACTTGATTACCTGGCAGCAACTTTTGTGGAAGACGATGAATGGTCGGTCAAGAAGCTGATTCGACGAATCGTTGTTTCACGCGTGTTTCGGCTTTCCTCGTCCGCTGTGTCGACTGAAGATCCGGACAACATTTTATTGACTCGAGGCCTTCGTCGCCGACTGGATGTCGAGTCGTTGCGAGACTCACTGCTGCAGATCAGCGGTCAGCTGGATCTGAATCGGGTGGGCGGTCGCACGATCGAAAAAATCACTCAATACGACAACGCCTATAATCATGACCAGTTCAGCCGAAACATCCGCAGCGTCTACGTTCCCTTCTTCCGCAACTGCATGCTGGAGATGTTTGAGGTCTTTGACATCGCCAACCCCAACCTCGTGACGGGCCAGCGGACCAGCAGTACGTTGCCCTCACAGGGATTGTTTCTGTTGAACAGTCCCTTCATGCTGGAACAGTCCAGGGTTGCAGCATCGCATTTTCTGGCAACTCAATCTGTCGATGATGCGGCAGTTGACGTTATGATTGAAGAAGTGTTTCGCCGCACATTGGGACGGTTGCCCACCGCGGTCGAGTTGAGTTCTTTACAGAGTTATCTGGCCGAACAGGGAGTGGACTCCGCTGATGCATGGGCTTCTGTTTTTCAGGCCCTGTTTGCATCTGTCGATTTTCGCTACATTGACTGATTATGTTCACACACAATCGACGCAGTTGGTTACAGAAATCCGCATGCGGATTCGGTTCGCTGGCACTGGGCAGTATGCTTGCAGAAGAGCAGGCCAACGCTGCGCCGGCGGCGACTCATTCACTGGCAGCCAGGCAGCCGATGCTGCCTGCACGGGCAAAGCGCGTTATCTTCATTTTCATGCAGGGTGGTCCCAGCCACGTCGACAGCTTTGATCACAAACCTGAACTGATCAACAGTGAAGGTAAATCGATTGACTTTACCGGTGTTCGTTTCGGTACGTTCGGAAAAGTGAGTCAGCGATCTCTGATGAAGCCACTGTGGAAGTTTCGCCAGCACGGTGATTGCGGGCAGCATGTCAGCGAGCTGTTTCCGGAGATCGCAAAACACGTTGACGACCTGTGCTTTCTGAAAGGCATGCATACAGAAGGCGTCGCGCACGGGCCTTCGACTTTGTTCATGCACACCGGCGCCACCAACCTTGTACGACCGTCATTCGGTTCGTGGCTGATGTACGGTCTGGGAACTGAAAATCAAAGTCTGCCCGGGTTCGTTCAGTTGCAGCCGTCAGACACAAAAGGCGGGCCGCGAAACTATTCGAATGCCTTCCTGCCGTCCGTCTATCAGGGTACCGCCATCGGCCGGGCCAGTCGTTCCATCGACCAGATGACGATTGATCACATTCGAAACCCGCAGTTGAGTTCTGAAGACGCTGAAGCGCGGTTTACACTGATGCAACGGCTGAACAAGGCTCAGGTGGAGCGACGATCCGACGATGACAGTCGACTGGAAGCCGTCATCAGGAGTTACGAACTGGCGTGGCGTATGCAGACCGATGCACCAGCCACTCTGGACCTGTCGCGTGAAACGGAAGCAACTCAACAGATGTACGGCATTGGTACGACCGAGACGGATGGATTCGGACGGCAGTGCCTGATGGCCAGGCGTCTTTCCGAATCCGGTGTTCGATTCGTACAGGTTAACTACGCCGACGAATCCCCGAATCCCCGCTGGGACCAGCACAGCAACATGCCAAAGCATATGGACCACGCGACCGCGACAGACAAACCGGTGGCCGGACTGCTGGCGGATCTTAAACAGCGTGGCCTGCTGGAAGACACGCTGGTGTGGTGGGGGGCCGAATTCGGACGCACGCCGTTTTCACAAAGCAACAACGGGCGTGATCATAACCCTCGTGGGTTTACCGTATTCCTTGCCGGCGGTGGTGTGAAGAAGGGATTCAGCTACGGAGCGACCGACGAAATCGGTCATGAAGCGGTGGAAGGCAAGGTGCACATGCACGACCTGCATGCAACCATTCTGCATGCTCTGGGCCTCGACCACGAACAGCTGACGTATCGCTACGCCGGACGAGACTTTCGACTGACCGATGTCTACGGTCGGGTGGTGAATGAGGTTTTCGCGTAGCGACAGCTCATCCAGGGCTACCGTTCGACACGTGTGATGCGGTGGAAATGCAATTCCACTTCCCGGTCGACAACCCGTCGAACGCCTTCCAGAAGGCAATTCGGCTCGTGATCGCCCTCACCCTGTCGCTTGATGTCCGCCAGTTGCGTTCCAGGCTGAACGTTAAACGACCCCTGGTGAATAATCTGATTGCCGGCGTCCAGTTCCGGAACGATAAAGTGGACAGTCGCTCCGTAGCACAGCATGTGATGCTGGTGGGCGTCTTCGTAGGGGCGAAAGCCGGGGAATGATGGCAGCAGACCGTGATGCAGATTGATGATACGACCACCGGCAAACTTCCAGCATAGGTCTGCCGGAAGAACCCGCATGTACCGTGCCAGAATCACATAATCAATTTCGTTGTCGTCAATCAATGCCTGCATCTGTGAATAATCGACGTTACCGGAGCTGTCGCCGATGTTGTGCCATGGAACATCGAACTGCTCAGCCACGCTGCGACACGCATTGCGATTGCCAATCATGACGGCCGCTTCAGCCTTCAGTCGTCCGTCACGGATCGCTCGCAGAATGGCCAGAGGCGGTTCCGTTCGATAGGTCGTACAGATTGCCAGTCGTGGCAGTCGCTGGTGTTCGTCGCGCGCCCACACACGCACTTCCAGACCGCGGCCCGAACCGATCTCCTGCAGGTGATCGCGCAGAGTTGCCACAGACGTTACGTCCTCGGGCCATTCGATCCGCATCAGCATCGCAAACAGATGTTCCGTGTCGCGGTCGTACATCTGAATTTCGTGGATGTTTGCGCCAGCACCCGAAACATAGTGGATGATGGGATCAGCCAGACCCTTGTTGTCCGGACCGACGGCAGTGATTGTCACCTGCATAACCTACTCCGTCATGATGCTCGCACACGGTCGACAATCGCTCGCGCCTCGGCAGCTCGTCGCGTCACTTCGTCCCAGTCTTTCGCGTTGCTGACGTCACGCGGCGTCAGCCACGAACCGCCAACCGCCAGCACGCCCGGATTGCGGAGCCATGATTCCATATTGCCCGCGTTGACTCCGCCGAGTGGAATGAATCGAACGCCAAGGTGAGCATAGGGAGCGCGGATGCTGTCCAGCATTTTCTGGCCGCCACTTGGTTCCGCCGGGAAGAACTTCAGCTCACGACAGCCAAGTTCCAGAGCCACTTCAATCTCTGACGGGGTCATGACACCCGGAGCAAACGGAAGCTCCAGCTCCTGAGCTCGATCCACCACGTCGGGATTCAGTCCGGGAGAAACGGCAAAGTGGCCTCCGGCTTCGACCACCTGATCAACCTGTTCAGCGCTCAGGACCGTACCGATGCCTGCCAGCATCTCCGGGACGTGTTCGCGAATCTGTTTCAGTGAATCAATAGCAGCGTCGGTCCGTAGCGTCAGCTCCATGGCGTCGACGCCTCCAGCGAGTAAAGCCTGGGCAAGCGGGACAGCGTGAGCCACGTCGTCGATGATCAGTACGGAAATGACACCCGTGCGTTCGATTCGTTGCGCCATTTCCAAAGGAAATTGAGATTCCAAGTGTAGCTCCAGAGTCGGTTTCTTATTGCATGAGGCGGCCAAACGATACCAAAGTCGCCATCGCACCGGATGCTATAGCAATGCTTTAAACAGAACAGCCACATCAGGCGTTTTTGGAAAAAGAATGGCTCGTAAAGGGGCGTGGAAAACCTCGGAAACCGCTGGGTGGCACTGGCTCTGCCTGTGCTGTGTCCCGTAGCACGATCAATACTGCAGGCCCACTGGCAGAGCCATTGCCACACTCTTTAAAACGGAGCGGTTCACATCACCGAGTCGTCCTGTGTGGCAGTCGAACCGTACTTTTTGGTCGGAAGAAACACGTTAAATGATTTTTCCGCGATGGGAGTGCCGCCCATTTCCAGCGTCAAACGCCACTGCCCCAGTTTGTCATCGACCGGCGTCCAGATCGTATCGCCCAGGAAGAAATCCCAGTCGTTTGTTTTTACGTAGACTGCACCAGTGAACGGAGCTCTCCGGTTTCCCTTGTCATCCAGAATGCCTGGATGATCGATACAGTATTCGAGCTCCTGATTCTTCGCCCCTTTGACATTGACCACAAATCCGAATTCGATGTCAATTTCTGCCGGCACCTGCGTGGTGACCTGAACGATTTTCGGCAGCTGTTTTGAATCAGAATACCACTGGGAATAGATCCCCCAGGTTCGCATTCGGATTTCTGGTTTTCGTCGGGCCATGACCAAAGTGTAACGGTTACGTTTACAGAATCATCCCGGGTAGCCGGGGTGCCACTGGCTTCGCCAGTGCAGAAGTCGTGAAAGACAGCACTGGCAAAGCCATTGGCACTCTCTCAGCAAACGTCGTTTGCTGAGTGTGACTTTCGTTTACTGTGAAAGTCGGTCCAGAATGTTGCGAGTAATCTGCATCACGGCAGGATCGTGACCTCGCAGTCCGTGAGCCCAATCGGTGGTTCCGGCTGTAAACACAGTGCCGCCTTTCGTGTAGACACCCATCACGGCATTGCCGACTCGGTCCTTGGGGAATCGATCATACCACAGACAGTCACCGGCAGCCCAGCGGGCCGGACACGTACCCAGAACAACGAATGATTCCGGCGTGCCGTCATTGCACGTCGGCGACGGTACGCCGTCCTGCCACTTGAGTTCGCAGCCGTCGCATTCATAACCGACAATCGTATCTTTGCCGCCAAATCGGTCGCCCTGTTTCATGTGTGTTCCGTCGAAGATCCAGTGGTCAGGACGATGTACGCCAAACGATGCATCGCCGTCCATGAACTGACCATGACTGCGGTGGTATCCACCCCACAGGAACCCGACACCCGTCAACTCGTTTTCGGGACGCTGCACCAGATGATGGCTCCATGCAGTCGCCAGCAGCCCGTGATCACCGGTGCGGAACAGGGGATCGACGTTGTACCACTGTTTCCAGCACGTCAGAGCTCGGCCGCTGTCCTCACTGCGGACCTGCCAGCAACAGGTATTGCCGCTGAAGAATGCGACGTTGCCTCCGTCTGCAATAAAGCTTTCCAAATTGTCACGCATCGGTGCGGACCAGTATTCGTCGTGGCCAACACTCAACACCAATCGGTAGTGTTGCAGCAGCTCCGGATGAAATTCTAGGTCACTGTTGACGGCATAATCGAGATCATAGCCAGCAGCTTCTGCCCATTTGATGAAAGGTTCTTCCCAGTTACCAAACTGCGAACGCAATGGTCGGTCGAATGAAACTTTATGCCCCTGCAGACCATCGCGGTCGTGATACGAATACAGACTGTGTCCGCCCCAGTTGGTGTAGGCGTTGTATGTGTTCGTCGACAACTGCAGCAGGATCTTCGTGTTCTTCCCCGGATGCGCTGACCGTACCACGAAGAACAGCGTTGCCGTGGCGTCGCTGTCGCTAGTGGAAACCGTTGCCGTATAGTAGCCGGACTTCCAGTCATCCGGGATTTTCAATTCGCGGGCCACGGGCCACTTGCAGCCATCGGACGAGGCTCGGTCCGGAATTGGATGAGCATTCGCGATGACGTCCGACGGTTCCCAGACGTTGCCCCGTTCGTGTCCAATGCGTGCGACGGCAAGCGACAGCTTCGTCGCGGTTGTCGACAGATGAAACGAAACCGTTTCGCCGGGAACGTAGCTTAACTGGTCTGTGTAGCCCAGGATGTAGGGCGATGCCGGAGGTTGCTGATCTGCGAGAATGCAGACCTGCGACACAGCTGTCACAGAAATGGTCAATAACGCCGAACGGAATATTGTGTTCATTGAATTGCGGCTTTCATCGTCGTCCCATGATCATCAGCGTTTGACGGCTTGCCGAAACATGCGAGCGACTTCGTCGAAGAATGCTTCCATGACCAGCTTGACCGGAGATGAACCATCGATCTGACGTGAGGCGGCGATTGTGCGCTCCAGCATCGGCGACAGCAGGTCGAGCCCGTTTTTGGCGCCCATCCGCTGCGTCATCGCGTCAGAAAGATCACCCTTCGCGAGTGCTCGCAGTCGTTGCTGGATGGCGTCCGCCACGAACCGCAGCAGCCACTGAGCATTCTGGCGCTGTTCGGCAGTGCTGGACGACATTTCTTCGATGCCAGAGACGACTGTGGCAGCGACCTTCAGCGGTTTCATGCCTTCCATCTGCTCAAGCTGTGTTGCCACCGAAGTTTTAAGTTTTCGCAATTCCGGATTCAACAGTTGCCGAGCGGTTTCAAGGCTGCCTTCACACAGAGAGGCAATGGATGCAGCGTCTTCTTCGGATTCCACGATTTCCTGAGTCAGCAGAATCTGTTGTACGTCGGGCTGAGTGAGCGGAAAGAAGCGGACGATCTGGCAACGAGAACGAATGGTGGGCAGCAGCGTGTCCGGGTTATCGCACACCAGCACAATCAGCGAATGTGCCGGCGGTTCTTCCAGGGTCTTCAGCAGAGCGTTGGCACTTTCGGTGTTCAGCAGACCGGCGTCATTGATGACGGCCACTCGTCGATCTGACGCCTGTGGGGCCATCGACAATTCGTAGCACAGGCCTTCTCGACCACGCTTGCCGTCTTCTCCTGCAATCGCGGCAATGGGAATGGCATTTTTTCCCGCAGGCACTCCGACTTCAATGTAGTCAGGCCATGTGTTCGCGGCGAAGGCGCGACACGCGCGGCAGTCACCGCAGACCAGCAGTTCTGACAGCTCATGATTGCGGCAGAACACCGACTGGGCCATCAGGCGAGCGAACTGACGTTTGCCGATTCCTTCCGGTCCGGCCAGAACGTACGCATGAGACAATCGTCCGCGCTGCAGCGAACGCCGAAACAGCTCGCGCTGTTCGTCGTGTCCCTTAAGCTGGTCCCAGGAAGTTGTCATGAACCCTGTTCTGACAGCTGTGTTTCCGCGACGTGGATGGCCTTAAGCATGGCTTTGGCTTTGTTCAGTGTTTCTTCGTATTCAAGTTTCGGTACGCTGTCTGCCACGATGCCCGCACCAGCCTGAACGTAAATGGTCCCATCGTGTATTACGAGCGTTCGCAGAGCGATGCAGGTGTCCATGTTGCCTGTGAAGTCAATGTAGCCGACGGCGCCACCGTACGGGCCCCGTTTGTGTGGTTCTATCTCGTCGATCACTTCCATGGCTCGCACCTTGGGTGCACCGGAAACTGTGCCGGCCGGCAATCCTGCTCGCAGAGCTTCCACAGCTGTCATGCCTTCTCGCAGCTGACCAACAACGTTGGACGTGATGTGCATGACGTGGCTGTAACGTTCCACAACCATGACGTCGCTTAGTTCGACCGAGCCGAATTCGGCCACTCGTCCCACGTCGTTGCGGGCGAGGTCAATGAGCATCACGTGCTCCGCCCGTTCTTTGGGGTCGGCCAGTAATTCATCGGCCAGTTCTTTGTCTTCCTGTTCCGTGTGCCCGCGGCGCCTGGTCCCGGCCAGTGGACGAATGGTCGTTTCACCGTCTTCCACACGAACCATAATCTCCGGGGAACTGCCGACCAGGTGCAGTTCCGGAGTTTGCAGCAGAAACATGAATGGGCTGGGATTGACCATCCGCAACGAACGATAGACGTCCAGTGGCTTTGCTTCGCTGGCATGCTGCAGCCGCTGACTGAAGACAACCTGAAAGATGTCTCCGGCCTTTATGTATTCGCGACAGGTTTCGACACAGGTTTCAAAATCGTCCTGAGTGAAGTTGGATTCAATCGGCAGATTGGGTTCGACCGTCAGGTCGATATCGGTCAACTGTACGGAATCGTTGCCGACGGCCAGTCGAGCACAAATCTGTTGCAGACGTTCTTCCGCGATGGCTCGAGCGTCATCGGGATCGCATTCCTTTGTGTCAGCTAACGCCACCGCCAGCACAACTTTGCGGATGTGGTCGAAGACGACCATGCCGTCGTACAGCGCGAAGCACATGTCGGGCAGCCCGCGATCATCGTCGGGCACATTGGGCAGATGTTCGCTGTATCGGATGATATCGTAGCCGGCAAAGCCGACGGCTCCACCACAGAACCGAGGCAGACCAGGGACTGGGACGCACTCGTACTCAGCCACCAGCGCATCCAGATCTTTCAATGGATCGTCACTGTCCCACTCCTTCGTTGTTCCGTCGGCAGTGCGAATCTGAACTCGTTTGCCCCACGCTGTGATTGACAGAAACGGGGTGCTGCCCACAAAGCTGTAGCGACCGATCTTCTCGCCGCCGACAACGCTTTCGAACAGAAACGACCACGGCCCGTCACATAGCCTTTGATATGCCGTAACGGGTGTCAGAGTGTCCGAGGTTAACTGACGAAACACGGGCACAAATCGTGCCTGTGCTGCATATGTGCGAAACTCTTCGGGTGCGGGATGGCTTACGACGGACATGTTATTGGTGTGGGCTGTTCTTATTGAGTTCGATGACGTGTCATCGCTTCCTGTGGCCGGTATTGATAGTTGTTATCCGCAAGTCGCCCGTCGTTAAACGACAGAGTAACCGACGAAACGCCGTCCCCTATTCGACGTTAACAGCTGTGCGACGTTACCGCATGATACTCCGGCACTGGTGGTTCAGTCCATCAACGCGGTTGCTCGCACAGATTCTGTCATTTGGTCAAGAACCGAACGCAGTTCATCCAGCTCATGGCTGGTTGCCTGCCACCAGACCAGCAGGGTGAAATCGGATGTTCGGACACTGCGCAAGGCGGCCGTATTCAGCAGTTCCATGCAAAAGAACGAAACGTCCCGGGAATACGCAGGCATTTCGGCCAGCACCGTGTCGACCTGTTCGACTTCTGCATCCTCATATTCCTCCTGAAATGCCGTGACGCACGATTCCACGGTCTGCGGCGGAGCAGGACTTGCCGGAAGGATTCGCAGGGTCCAAAAACAGGTTCCTGTGCTGGAGACGGTAATGATGACGTCCTGGCCATCCGTTTCTTCCTCGACCTGCCAGATATCCGGATAGAGAAAGACCACGCCGTGGTTGTTGTAAGGAACGATGCAATCGCCGATGTCGAGGTTCATATTTACGAGAAGCCGTTTTGGGGCTTTGAAAACCAACCGGCCATGGTGATCGCGTGCTGAAAATCAACAACGATGCACAGGCGGGGCCAGCCGTGGTTCGGGAGTACAGAGCTACTTGAGCCATTGACATTCTAGAGTAAAATACCTGCCCTGTTCGCGACAAGCGATAAGATTTTACATGTCAGATCTCATATTCCTTCGCAAGAGTACTGAAATGACCAGAACAACTGTGGCCGTCACTCGCACAGCAGTCCGCCCTAATATTGAAATGTCCGTCAATTCAGATTTGCTCTACCGCTTAAACGAGCAGCGGCCCCGGCCCGCTGTCAGAGTGTGGCCGCTGAATGTCCGACCATCGCAGAAGTTCGTTCCCTGTTGCGCGTTCGTGCTTATTCTGCTGGTGTCCTGCTTTCTGTGTACAACACTGTCGGCCGCGGATAAACGTCCGAATATTCTGTTCGTCTTTTCTGACGATCACGCTTTGCAGGCGATTGGTGCCTACGGT
This sequence comes from Fuerstiella sp., assembly GCA_029247265.1. Classification (GTDB taxonomy): domain Bacteria; phylum Planctomycetota; class Planctomycetia; order Planctomycetales; family Planctomycetaceae; genus Fuerstiella. The sequence continues at coordinate 6,784 of JAQWLN010000093.1, read as the reverse complement.
TCGAAAATTAATCAGACTCCACACCTGGACAGAATCGCCAACGAAGGGGCAGTGTTTGCGAATTCCTTCTGTGCGAATTCCATTTGTGGTCCTTCTCGGGCATGCATCCTGACCGGTAAACACAGTCACGTGAACGGTTTTCTGCGGAACGGAAACCGGTTTGATGGCACGCAGACGACATTTCCCAAGCTGATGCAGGATGTCGATTATCAGACAGCGGTGATCGGCAAGTGGCACCTGTCGACTGATCCGACGGGTTTTGACCACTGGGAAATACTGCCGGGGCAGGGGAATTATTACAACCCGGACTTCATTCAGATGGATCGCACGCGGAAACGGCGCGTAGGTTACTGCACGGATATCATCACCGACCTGACTCTGGAATGGCTGAAGGAAAGACGCGACCCTGACAAACCGTTCATCATGATGTGTCAGCACAAAGCTCCGCATCGCAACTGGTCACCGCCGGAACGTCATTTTTCTCTGTACAGGAATGAAGACATACCCGAGCCGTCAACGCTGTTCGACAGTTACGAAGGTCGTTCAAAGTTGCTTCAGCAGAATGAAATGTCGATCAGGGATCATTTCCACTGGGCTCATGACATGAAGTTTCACGGGGACGGGCTGTTTCCGGAGCACTTTCAGAACGATCATCCAAACCGCGAGTATGCTCGCATGACGGATCAACAGAAAACAGCATGGGATGCTCAATACGAACCGGAAAACCAGGCATTCATCGCGAAGATGAAGGCTGGCGAACTGACTGACAAACAGGTCATCAGCTGGAAGTACCAGCGGTACATCAAGGATTACCTGCGGTGTGTGCAGGCCGTCGATGATGGTGTCGGTCAGTTGCTGGAATATCTGGATGAAGAGGGCATTGCCGACAATACAATTGTGATCTACAGCTCAGACCAGGGCTTTTATCTGGGCGAGCATGGCTGGTACGACAAACGCTGGATGTACGAAGAGTCTCTGCGGATGCCATTCCTGATTCGGTGGCCGGGCGTGATTGCACCAGGCTCAAAAGCATCCGCACTGATTCAGAATATTGACTACGGCCCAACGTTTCTGGACGTTGCCGGAGCTGATGTGCCGACAGAAATGCAGGGAAGGAGCATGGTGCCCGTGCTGAAGAATGCGGGCCAGCCCACAGCGTCATGGCGCGATGCGGTTTACTATGCCTACTACGAAAATGCGGCTGTCCACAACGTACCGCGACACGATGGAGTTCGTACGGATCGTTACAAGCTGATGTTCTTTCCGCGAATGCGTGAATGGAACCTGTACGATCTGAAAACCGATCCGGAAGAAATGACGAGTGTTCACGGCGACCCCGCATACGCGTCCATTCTGGAAGGGTTGAAGAAGCGTTACGTGGATCTGCAGCAGTTCTACGATGTCAATCCGGCTGTCATTCCGGCGACTCGTGGCGACGAGGCTGGTTGGCAGGCGCGAGACGCTCAGTTGACAGCCAATGCCCGAAAGGGAGACGTTGAGCTCGCGTTTATCGGTGATTCCATCACTCAGGGATGGGAAGGCTCGGGGAAAAACGTCTGGCAGAAATTCTACGGCGATCGCAAAGCCATCAACCTTGGAATTGGCGGCGATCGGACGGAGCATGTCATCTGGCGGCTGACTCACGGCAACCTGGCGAATCTCAAACCAAAAGTCGCCGTGGTCATGATCGGCACCAACAACACAGGTCACTTTCTGCAGAACCCGCAGCAGGTGGCGCAGGGCGTCGAACGTATTCTGGAGATCCTTGCGGAACGATCACCGAACACGAAAGTACTGTTGCAGGGCATTTTCCCTCGCGGCCAATCGTCACTGGACGTGCGGCGTCTGAACAACATCGCCATCAATCAGAGCATCCGACGTCTGGCTGACGGACGGCGAGTTCACTACATGGACATTGGTGACGTGTTCACGCAACCAGATGGCACGATATCCAAAGACATCATGCCGGATGCCCTGCACCTGAGCGAGCAGGGCTACGAACGCTGGGCCACAGCGATCGAGCCCTGGTTGACAGAATCCGGGATTTAGTGCTTGTCGCAGCAAGTGCGGCGAACAGCTTGGCAGCCTGACGCTGGCAGGTGTCGCCACACTTCAGCGATGCTGGCTTCAGACTTCCTTTGAGTCGATCCAGGTCATCATGCGGCGGAGATCCTTACCGACTGATTCGATCTTATGCATGCGTTCACGGCGTCGAGTTGCATAGAACGATGCCTGACCGGCTTTGTTTTCCAGCAGCCAGTCGCGAGCAAATCGGCCCGATTGAATATCATCCAGCACGCGTTTCATCTCGGCCTTGGTTTCTTCCGTGACGATTCGTGGTCCGCTGGAGTAGTCACCGTATTCGGCCGTGTTGGACACGCTGTATCGCATGTAATTCAAACCGCCTTCGTAGAACAGATCCACGATCAGCTTGAGTTCGTGCATGCATTCAAAGTAGGCCATTTCCGGCTGGTATCCTGCTTCGACCAAAACCTCAAAACCGGCTTTGACCAACGCGGAAACTCCACCACACAGCACAACCTGCTCACCGAACAGGTCGGTTTCTGTTTCTTCAGCAAAGGTCGTCTCAATGACGCCGCCTCGAGTACCACCGATACCCTTGGCATATGCCAGGGCCAGCTGACGTGATGTTTCAGAAGCTCCATCGCTCAGGGCGATCAGGCTGGGGACTCCGCCCCCCTTTTCGTATTCGCTGCGAACCAGATGTCCAGGGCCTTTAGGAGCCGCCAAGGCACAATCCACACCTTCGGGCGGAACGATCTGGCCGAAGTGAATGTTGAAACCGTGCGAGCACATCAGCAGATTGCCGGCACTCAGCTGTGGACGAATGTCGTTGCGGTAAACGTCGCCCTGAACTTCGTCCGGCAGCAGAATATTGACCAGGTCACCTGCGGCCGTTGCGTCAGCCGCAGACATGGGTTCGAAGCCATGGCTCTTGGCGAGATCGTAGTTTGGTCCGCCGGGCCGCTGGCCGACAATCACGTTGCAACCGCTGTCTCGCAGATTCTGGGCCTGAGCATGCCCCTGGCTGCCGTAGCCAATGATGGCAATCGTCTTGTCTTTCAGCAGGCTCAGATCCGCGTCGTCGTCATAATAAACTTTAGCTGCCATCGAATTGACCTCGTTGAGTGTAACGTTCTTGTTATTGAAGATTGAAGTTAGAGACGTTTGAAGTTCTGAGTCTATTGTCCGACCGGCGAAGCTGCTGGCCCTGAAGGCTTGCGCGACAGAATGGTTGTCGCAGGGCCTGTGGGCTTTCAGGAAATGGCTCGCCGCTCTGATTCCGGGTGCCAGAATACAGCACGAACGCGGCCAGATCAGGTCAGGACGTGGATGCTTCTGAACATTCCGGAATTACGTCCGGAGACAGATCCTGAGTGATTGTTTCGTCACGCAGCATCGCGACTCGACCGGTTCGAACCATCTCCAGAATGCGGAATTCACGCATTCTTTCGATAAATGCCTCGATTTTGTTCTCCTGGCCGGAGATCTCGATCATGACGTGTTCTGACCCGACGTCCACAATTCGGCCACGAAAAATATCCGTCAACTCACGAATTTCCGAACGTCGTCCGTTTGAAGTGCTGACTTTGATCAGCATCAGATCACGCTCGACAAATTCCCGTTCCACATAGTCCTGAACCTTCACTACGGTGACGATTTTTTCAAGCTGCTTACGGACTTGTTCGAACTTCTTTCGGTCCTCTCGCACCACGAAAGTGATACGAGAAAACTCTTCGTTTTCCGTGGCGCCGACGGCAAGGCTGTCGATATTGAACGCTCGCGACGCGAGCATTCCCGAAATGTGGGCCAGGACACCCGGCTGATTCACCACCAGCGCAGAAAGAACGTGTCTCATCTCACGGGACTTTGTCAGAAAACCAAGGGAATTGCTGCAAAAACGGGTGATCTGCAGCGAGCGACGGCGTTGCACAGCGCTCAGCCGGCCAGTCTACGGACACCCGGCGCCTCGGGCAACCAGACACTGGCAATACGGTACGGTTTGCGGCGTACTTTGTCGTTTCTGCGAAAGCTGCAGATCTGGCATCGTCTGCCGGGCCGCACCCAGAAACACCGGATCAGGGACTCTCCACCGCTTCAACCAAATCACATCGCGTTGTTGTCCCACCACTCGGTGTCGACGCATTCCTGAGCGATGCGAGCGAGAATGTCTGACGGGAGGGCATTGGCCGCTGCATTCTCAATGTTAATTACGGCGGGATGATCGACGTGTTCGGATTCAGGACCGACATCCGGAGTCTCACCGGCGTCGACTGACGGTTGTTGGGAAGGAAGATTATCGGGGACCCATCGGGCCACCGGAGTCACTTCGGTCTCAGTTAAAGCCACTTCCACCCTGGCCAGCAACGGGGCGGAGTCCTGAGTCTCGTCTGCGTCAACAACGACGCCACCGACGAAGGTCACAGGATTACTCCATGGACCTGTGGTATTGTCCGCAAAGATGGCCCGCACCCAAATTCGATAGTCGCCATTGCTGAGAGGTACCGCATTGGGATCCGTCGCGTCGATGGGGGTATAGCTGGTACCTGTAATACCCTCGACATTGATAAACGTGAAGTCGACACCGAGATGGGCGACCCAGATTTCGTACGATGCGGCACCGTCGACAGCAACCCAGGTAAAGACCGGAAAGTCAACGACTTCCGATTCTGTCGGAGAAGTTACGACAGGGCGTCCACCGGTGGCGGTGATCGTGAACGGTGCACTCCACGGAGAAAAGTCACCACGTGTATCAACAGCTCGCACCCAGATTGTGTACTGACCCTGTGGTAACGTTTCAGTAAAGGTGTAAGTCGTTGTGGTACTTGTTGCTTCCAGAAACGGAGGCCGCGAGTTGAATTTGTGGACAAGAATCTCGTAGCGTGCCGCACCGTGAATCGGCGTCCATTCGACGGTTGGCAGGGCTGCTGTTACGAATCCCTGATCGGCGACCGGTGCTGTGATCGTTGGGCCCACAAGCGTACTGAAACTCGTTGTGGAACTCCAAACTCCGTATACCGACGGCAAGCCCTCGCCCATATTGACGGCTCGTACCCAGAAGTCGTAGTCGCCATTGGCAAGCACGTACGGAACGGGATTTCCATCGGCATCAAGTCTGGGCGTTTCGCTGGCAGTAAGTACGCCGTCCCCATTATCAACAATCGGTGTTCCTGCCTGGGACTGCAGAATCTTAGTCGAGTGCGTAACGGCGTTGGCTGTCGCTGGAACGGTGTATCGAAAGAACGGTCCGGAAACACCGGGACCAGAAACGTAAACTTCATAGTGCGTCGCGCGATCCACCGAATTCCAGCTGAGCGTTGGTGAGTCTTCGAACGACGGGGCATTCGGCCACAGATTCTGCGGCATGGCTCCGACATCAAACGTATACGCTGCGCTCCACGACGAAATGCGACCGCTCAGGTCAATAGACCGAATCCAGATTCCATATCGACCTGTTCCTAACTCAAGTTCTCCCTTGGTCGGATCGTCCGGGTCCTGAGGCAGCACGAAGGAACGAACCTCCTGATAGACCGGATTGCCCTGGGAATCCAGAACGGGATCTCCGTTGGCGTCCAGCGCTGGAGTCAGGTTGTCCACTATATATTGTTTCGCGTACAACGATACATCCACAGGTGTCGTGATACCGGCAGCTGCAGCCTCAGCTTCGGCACTGGCTCTGGCCGTCAGGTCCGATACCCAGATTTGAAACCGACGGGCGACGGTTCCCGAAGTCCATGTGATCTCCGGTGTTGTGTCTGCCGTCAAATTTCGTGGTCCCTGACCAGCCGGGCCTGTCACAACAGGGGCAGAACGAATGATGGCTTCGGATGCAGGTGACCATGCGGATGTGCCACCGCCAACCAGATTGGCTCGCGCCCAGATTCGGATCCTGCCAAGAGACAAATCTGCAGTCGGAGTAAACGAGGTACCCACGATGTCTCTTTCGACCAAAACCGTTTCGTACGATTCCAGGCTTGTTACCCACAGGTCGTAGCTCTCGGCATTAGCGACCGCTTGCCACGTGAACTCAGGCGTTGCGTCCGTAATTGTTCCCGTGGGTGTCAGAATGTCCGGGGTTGTCAGCAGCAGACGTGCCTCAAACGTTTCGATTTCGGCCGGGCTGTCAACCTGGTGACGGCGGCGAGCAGCGGAACGAGTTTTCGATCGCGATGTGAAATTCATCGTTTTTCCAGTTGTTGAAACCAACAGGTAAAGGTGGTATCCCCAATCGGTATCGCCTTCATGGCAACCGGAAATAGAAGGCGCCACCGGCACACGCGCTGAAACACCCGGATTTCCGCAGGTGTTGCTAGCCAGCTCGCAGCCAATTCGCTGAATTGCCCAATCCGTGCATTCGAAACGACCCACAACTTTCCACCTGAAAACCTGTCTCCAAATGGCCAGTTGCAGAATCTGCTGAATAAGGAGACGTCGCACGCACCGATTTCCAACACCGTCTGCGCAGTGCGAATCACTGTCACAATCGTTGCAACCGACATTCAGCAGCGCGGCAGCACGTCAAGCCCCCGTGCTGTTCAGGCAATCGATCATTTGAGTATTCGGCTTATTCCCGTCAAGATAGAGGTGACATTGGCCGTTCTTTGATGCGTCCGGCGGACGTTAGAGATAAAATCAAAATCGCCCGGTTACAAGCAACAGTTGAACACCACTGTTGCGGTTTAACGGTGTGTCTCCCATCGAATCACCAATCAGCTGCGTAACTCGGACCTTCTGTCCGCCAGAGTCAGATCACTTCGGAAAG
>JAQWLN010000078.1 GCA_029247265.1 Fuerstiella sp. | reverse complement strand
ATGGGTCAACGCCTCGGCCTGTACGGCTGCGTTTTCTCCGGACAGGACGGCCGGCATCGCCGTTCCCGGTTTCAAATGCTGCGGATTCGCAATGAATTGTTTCAGAAATCCCGGCGTTACCCGACTGGCAACGTTGGTCAGAATCGGTGCCTGGCGCTGTGGCAGGGCGGAGCTCAGACCGGACCTGTGGCAGGACTGACAGTTCAATTCAGAGATCAACAGCCGACCCGCAGTCGCTGCCGGTAGCTGTGTATCCCGAAATCGTTCGTAGGCGGGCACAATCACGTGATTTGGCGCCGCGATTCTATCCTGACTGTAGGTGACTGAAGTTGTCAGCAGCAGAAATGCCATCGCTGCGATCGCAACGGTTGCACTGAAATTTATCTTGACCAAGGGAGCACCAGCAGAAACAAGGGAAGAGAATTGTAGATTTTACGCAACCCGGCCGAGGTTTTCAGCATGTTTGACGTTTGCTGCACAGCAACAAAAAACACTAAACACACGGCTGGAAGGCTGATGAGTCGGACCGACGTTGAGTGGCACTGACCCCGGTAATGTGTACTGAGTTTCGGAGTTTGCTGTCAAATTTTCAATCAACCGCCCACTCTGATTGGAAATCCGTTGACGTGGACACGGTTCTCCAGACATCACCCAGCAAGGTGTCGTCAGCCTGAGTCCACTTTGTTCCGCCAGCACGACACCTGTTCAGAACCCCCGCCAGTTGTCAGGCAGAATCAGCGTTTAATAGCGACATCGAGCACCGTAGAAAGACATGCAACTCAGTACGTCCTCATTATTTTTTTCACAAGCCGGAGAATCGGCACAGCGCCTGCATTAAGGAATCAGTGTTAAGCGAACGTCGTTCACCTTCCGCGTTGTATTGCCACAAAGAACCTGCAACGAGTTCTGAATAATTCAACGCCCCCAAGCAAGATCTCAGACAAAGCGAACCCACCATCTGAAATACTTGTCCAACCCCTGAAAAGGAAATGAAGGGAAAATAGTCATGTCATTCAACACACAGGATATTGAAAGCCAGCTTCTTGAATCTGCCGCCGGACAGGCCGTGTATGATTCGCTCGTTCAGGCAAATGTTAATCTGCAGACAGTTTCTGTTGAACTGGTCAAGCAGATGCTGGTCGCTGAATGCAAGTATCGCAAGACCTTAAGCTGTCTTGAGCCGTCGCTGGCGGTCTGCTGAAAACAGCAGCGGGCATCAGAGTCAGGCGACCGCCGGCCAGCCCCAACGCAGCCGTCGCCAATGATGCGACGGCTGTTTTTGCTTGATGCCCTAAACAATCCCGATTCTGCGGCCGACCTCAGGAACACCGACAGGGCACTTTGGGGGCACCGGAAAACAGCTAATCGTTCGGCATTTGCAGGCCAAAGTATTCATGAATGAATCGTTTGCGGTCGTCCTCTGACTGAACATACTGCACCAGCGCGTACAGTTTTTTCTGGTCGCGCATCAGTTTGGCCGCCAGTCGTTCTTCGTCCGCCAGTTGTTCCGGAAGGGGTAACAGCACGGTGACGTTGCTCAGGTCAATTTCATCTTCAATGACACCGTAGCGCTGCAGCATCGCCAGTGTGGTTTCGACGCGACGGTCATGCCGCTGACGATCACACAGCTGTTCTCTCAACCAGTCGATACCAAAGGCTCGCACCTGCTCGGTGTTATTCTGCAGGTGATGGTAGACTCGCTGGTAGAAGTCCGCATCAGGATTGCTCCAGCGCAGAAACTCCATCTGTGTGTTCAGGTCGCGCTGGTCATACAGCAATACGCATTCGGACGGTTTGCCATCGCGTCCCGCTCGACCAATTTCCTGGTAATACGATTCCATAGAACCCGGGACGTCGGCGTGGATCACAAAGCGAATGTCTTCCTTGTCGACCCCCATCCCAAAGGCGTTCGTGGCCAGTACCAGGCGATTTCGGACCTTCATGAAATCGTCCTGAATGGCTTTCCGGCTGCGCCGTTCAAGGCTTCCGTGATAGCAGACATGTGCAATGCCCGATTTCTGCAATCGGTCACTGAACTCTTCCAGCGTTCGAATCAGCGTGAAGTACACAATACCGCTGCCAGTCGCATCGACGGTCTGCCATCTGTCGAAGACGCGACTCATGGCGGCGACCTTTTCATCTGCGTCCCAGACGTCTTCGACTTTCAGCTCCAGATTGGGCCGGTCGATGCCCTCATGAAACAGGTGAATCTCATCGGGCTGCAGCCCCAGTTGCCGAACGATGTCGGTTTGAACTTCCGGTGTCGCAGTGGCCGTCAGGGCGATCGTCGTGGGGTTGCCCATCAACTGCCGCAACTCAGCCAGACGCGTATAGTCAGGTCGAAAGTCATGGCCCCATTCGCTGATGCAGTGGGCTTCGTCGACAGCCAGCAATCGGACAGTCCGTTTGGCAATAACCTCCAGGAATTCCGGCTTTCGAAACCGTTCCGGTGTCACATACAGAATGGCGTATCGCCCATCGGCGATGGCCGTGTAACGGGTTTCGCGTTCGTGCTTTCTGAGTGATGAATTAATGAACGTGGCCTTGATTCCGCGATCCTGCAGAGAATCGACCTGGTCTTTCATCAACGCAATCAGCGGAGACAGAACCAGCGTGATGGGAGGCTTTTCATCGTCTGTTTTTTGAGCATCGATCGCCAATGCCGGGATCTGGTAGCACAGCGACTTTCCCATGCCGGTGGGCATGATCACCATCGCGTGCTGATCGTTCAGCACGTGTTCGATGATTTGCTGCTGCGGGCCGCGGAATGTGTCGAAACCAAAGTGGGATTGAAGCAGTTCGCTGACGTTGGACACGCTCTATTGACTCCAGTCCGCGTGAGGCGCGGTGTGCAGTTTTAAGTCGTGACGTGCCTGCAATTCAGTGACTTCATCGGTCAGTCTGGCTGTGTCATTTTTATCAGTGGTTACGGTCACTGACAGATCGAATGTTACGGACTGTTGGGATTCCAGTGAGACAACACGGCCGTGTTGTCGCTCAAATGTCTTCAGATTCGGAAAACTGCTGCCGGGTTCCATGCCTGTGACATAACCGTCGGATTCAGGCTGGGTGTTTTTCCAGAGTGTAAGCCACGGCAGTGTCGACGCATCAAACCGAATACCGACAGCTTTCGATGCGGCCGGGTTCCGCAGTACTGCAAGACAGCGGCCGTCGGCGTCTGCGACCGGCTTCGTGAAGTAACATTGCTCGGTATATCCCGAGGTCGGTTTTCTGTACGTCGTCCACGTGTCCAGATCCTCAACCGCTCTTGCATCTCGTGGAGCCACTTCTTCAGCGGCAATGTGGAACGAAGCACCTTCGCCGAGAAATGGCTTGCCAATGTTGCAGTGATACAGCATTTCGACTTCCGCCGATGCGGCCCCCAGATTCTGAACGGTATCGCTGATTTCGAATGTTGTGCTGCCAATGTGGGTAGTCAGCGTGGACGTCAGACGCAGCTTTCCACCAAACATGCTGGCTTCGTCGACAATACCAATCACCGAAATGGCTCCGTCCTCTGAGATCTCGACCCGGACTTCATGAGCCGCAAGATTTGCGATACGGCCATGCAGCGACAGAAACTGCTCCGAGACTACATTTCCATCCGCGTCATGGATCGCATCCGTCCCCGGAGCTCCGTGCCACCCCAGGCCACAACGACAGATCAGCTCGTTGAAACCATCCAGCCAGCCAATTCCGCCGCGCCGGCCCTGGTCCACAAACGCAGGGTGAACAGGTCGTTCCACTGGTGATTTCCATTCCAGTGGCGTTCCCGCGACCGTTGCTTTCCAAATGCCCATCCCTCGGGTGGGAAGGACGGCCAGTCGAGTGCAGCCGTTGTCCAGCGAGAGGACGTCGACACCTTCGGATAATCCGCCGTGCAGGCGCTGCATCCGGACGCTCCATTCGGCATCGCCTCGTGCGACACCAACAGACTGAGCGTCGATGGAACACTCAGCCTCATAAATGCCTTCGTCAACATTCAAGACTGTGAATGACCTGGTCACGTTGCTGCCTTTTCCGAGAACTGTTTCAGATTGTCGCTGCGGATGCTGATTTAGGTATTCCCGTGACCTCTGTCAATCGATCAGGACTGCTGAGACAGGCGTACTACGGTGGTGACGATCCGATTTTTCGTTCGGCATGTGGTCGTTTCGCGTGTGCTGTCGTCCGCAGCCTGCATTCGCCATAACGTCGATTCGCCATAACGTCGACTTAACGTACCGGTACGTACTTGTACACACCGCCGGATTGATGCGCCAGCAGCTGCAGCCACGACTCACGTCGTGATTCTCTGGGGCCCGCACCGAACTCGATCACGTGAATACGCGTCCGTTTGCGATTCATACGACGAATGTCGTCTAGGTCAGAGCCGGCGCCTTTTGTCGACAATGGGGGATTGTCGCCGTCTGTCAGGAAGTAAATCACCTCCGGTTGCAGGTCAAGGGCGCGCAGCAGTGGGGCCTTGTGGACAGTCCCTGCCCAGGGCTGAACTCGCTTAATTTCTGCGGCCCCAAGCTGGACATTAACTTCTGTGGCGGCATACATAGCCTGCAGAGGCCGCGTTCTCAGTTTCATTTGAGTAATCGATTCGTTGTAGAACAGCACCTGAAATTTCTGATTCGGCCGCAGAAGTCTCAAACTGGCTTGCAGCTGGCTCTTTGCCAGCCCCATTCGTGTGCCTTCGCTCATGCTGCTGGACGTATCCACAACGTAGACGAAGGTGCTGCCACCGTCGATAATGTTCATGAACTGGGTCTCACCGGGGCCAGGCGTCGGTGAACCTGCTGACCCTTGTCCCGAATTCGCTGGCGAACGAATCTGCGGCGGAATTCCCCCCTGAAGGCGAGAGGGATTGCCGATCGGTTCTCCCGGGCCAATCGTATTCGACAGGTCCATGGCCACGGCCAGTGGATTGCGCGACGGATTATTCGAGGAGTCCGTAGTCAGCAATTCTGAAATCGTGGGAGCTTCGGTGGGGATCGATTTCCGTGATTCGGGCTGTGCGACCGGATCCGCGGCCTGCTGCAGTTCGACATCGTGCGGGTTCTGTCGGGGTACACTGGTATTCTGATTAGAGTGATCGGGGATTACGGCCAGTCCGACTTCGCGATACTCTCGTCCCCCGGCTTCGACCGGCACGCCCCTGTCACAGCCTCGCAGCGACATTCCTGCGACGATCAACACCACCAGGTGTACCGAAAGTGACACTAGGCTGCTGGGCAGCAGTGCGGTCAGTCGAAAGCCTTTGTCATGTGCTGGCAGGTCCATGATTACTCTGGCTTCGCGGGCGATTCATCTTTCTGCTCGGTCGTCGCATCCGGTGCTTCAGTGGCCGTGGCGTCCTGTGCTGCGATCTGCTTGATGCTGTCGATCACCTGTGCCGTCAGGTCAACTTCCGGAATAGGATCGCCGGCGGGATGCTTAAACTGAAAGGTCTCATCTGAAATGCCACTGTTGATCTCGATCCGGCGGAAATCCAGGACGACGACCGGACGAATCTGCTTCTGTTCGGGATCGGGGTGTTTCTTCAGGTATTCGATTCTTCGCGGCAGCAGGACATCGGCATCAAAATAGATTCGCACGTAGTCCGGTACGTATTCAGGCAGCACGGCAGCCGAGTCATCCGCTACGCCAAAGTAGTCCTTCCGAGCCTGAGCAGTCCAGCGTCCGGAAAGAACAAGCAATCGGCTGTTGCCGGATTGCTGCTCCATGACTGTTCCGAATTCCATGCCCGCCTGGATCTGGGAGACAAGAGTCTGTAATCCCCCCACGCCCAATGCCTGCAGGCTTCGAGCCGCACTAAAGTTTGGAAGTTCACCCACAGCGTCGACAATTTCACGGATGTTGCGGCGCGTCAATTCCTTCTGATCGCCGTTAATCCACAGTGACCACAATACACTCCCATCACAGATCTGTTGCAAAGATCCTGTGATACTGTCCTCAGGAGTTTCTTCCGGCTCACCATTAAGGGCGATGCTGCCAGCGTCACTGGCCCTAAGAGCTCTTACGGGAACGATGCGATACTCCAGCCGCATCTGGTTACCGGTCGCATGAACATAACGTCCTGCAGCATGAAATCTTTGTCCGGACAGCATCACCGTTTGAAAGATTTCACAGGACAGGGATTCGACACTGTCCAGTTTTTCACTGACCTTGCTGAAGACGTCCGCTGCGTTCAGGTCAGACTTCGTCTGTATTGGTGCTGCGTTCTTCGGCGGATCCTGATTCTGCGCGAACACAGACGGGCCGAATGTGCTGACGGCTGCGGCAACGGCAGAAATGGCCACTGCACAGAGGGTAAGTGACGATGTTAAACTTTGCGGTTTATACTTCATTTTCGGATTGTGCTGAATTTGCCAAAGATTCGAGTTGTTCCGCCCCGAAACAAGGAGTGAA
>JAQWLN010000077.1 GCA_029247265.1 Fuerstiella sp. | reverse complement strand
TGCGGCATCCTCTGCCCCAACCTCAGTCTCCGGTCCCTTATCGGATGGCATAGCGTCGGGGTCGGTCGTTTCCAGTTGATCAGAACGACGATCATTCTGTTCCAACTCACGTCGTTGTTGATCCTGAAGTTCCCTGTCGCGCTGGAGGCGCTCATTGACTTCCTGTTTCGAGGCAGGCGGTCCAATATCGAATTGCAGGCTGCCGGTCCGCGACTGCCTTCCGAGGGGCGGCCAATTATCGCGGGCCGTGAGGTAATATCGAACAACGTCCCCCTGCCGTAGTCCCATTGGCTCCAGGCGGAAGTTCCACTGTCCGCTCCATGATTTTTTGAGCCCGCTGCGCGTAGCATCAAACAGCGGTTCTGCAATTCTGGGTTCCCCGTTCACTTCTATCATGAGCTTCACTGAACGAAGCAGAAAGTCCGGGTCTTCGGCGCGTGCGAGCAACGATACGACAGCGTTCGCTGGCACACGCAGGTCGCGAATTGGATCCAGCAGTTGTACAATTGGCGGCTGGTCAGGTTGCACGTTGACCGCGTATACGGTTGGATCGGGGTCGGTTCGCCCGTCCAGATCTTCAAGTTGAATCTGATAGAACCTCGGGGATGTTCCATCCTCTCGCAGGCGCATATGAAACTGCCCGAACAGTTTGTCACCGGCGACTGTCAGAGGCACTTCTTCAGCCGGCGTTTCGAAAGTCGGTTCGTCACTAAATACCAGTCTGGCGGAAGCGATAGGCACATTTGCCTCTGCTTTCAGTTCAATCTCGGTGCCTTCCCAGACATCGATATTTCCGTTTTCGGTCTTGCGTGGCGGTAACGCCATGTAATCCCTGTACATGTAGGCAAGCTCCGTGACGCTCGCAGTCGGTGGCTGGTCGACGGAAACCTGAAATACATCGGACGATGCGTCACCGGCAATAATCTGATAGGTGAAGTTCTGTCGCAGACCGCGATCGCCGTCGCCCAGCATGATGACGTGATACCGTCCATGGTCTTCCGTGGAGTGCATCGAGAGTCTCTCATTGACGAAACGTTGATCACGAGTGGAGTACATGACCGTAACGTCGTCAGGAGACTTGCCGCTGAGATCGACAGTGATTTCCAGCTCCGTGCCCGCGGGAATCGTCGCGTCGCCCGGCGTGACTTTCAGAATGCGGGTTCGGGTGGCCACTGCAGCGTTCGATAGGGACAGGGGACGCAGCAGATTGATTGACTTGGGGCTGATGACGACATACAGGCACGTCAGGACCACCAACGTGAACAGGGTGCCTCCAAGTCGCATTAACCAGTGCCGCTCGATCGCCTGATCGAGATTCACTTCAGACAACCGAACGGCGGCTCGTTTTTCCATCGTACGTCTGATCGGCGCCGGTGTTGGAGTTCCGGAGGATGTGACGTCGATGAGGCTCATCAGCGCACCCTCCATTTCTTCGTGTGATTCGTCCAGCATACGAGCTGCATACAAAGGATGGATCTTGCGCGTCCATGGTCGGATCACATATCGATACACGATCGCACCACAAGACACCACAACGAGTCCCAGCATGATCGCGCGGGTGATGGGCGCGAACCCGCCGGGCACCAGCCAGTGGTCGCAGATCGTAAAAATCAGGACGTAGCCGATAAGCAGCACCGCGGCCAGCAACGAGGCGGTCAGTAAGTCTGTCCAGCGAATACGATCACGTGCAATTCGGATCTGATAGTCGATGAACTCATCGCATTCTGCATAGTCGCTGTTGGGGCTGACTGCTGTTGACATGTTCAACTCTCAAAATACGTTCACGCGGGTTGCCAAACCGATAAACGTCGACGGCAGGCGAATGTCAGGTCAAAATATGGCAGAACGGAAACAAGGGCAATTGTCTGAAAATATTGCCGCTTCGACAAATTATATCGGCCTGCCACACGTGGAGTCCCAAAAAGATTGCAGAACAGAGCGGTTGTCCGGAACGATAATACGTGAAAGGCAGGGATTCCTTGACGTTTGAATAGTCTGGTTGCTGGGGGCGAAAGATGAATTGTGCCAACAGGGCGACCTGGGCGAGCGATATCCGTTCACTGTTTGATGTGCCAATATTGCCGGAATGGCGGCGGATGCTGTTGAGTTCCGGAATGGTTGCTGAACAAATTTCCCTATTCAGGATACCCGTGCGCAAGACTGAGATGTCGCTCCGTCGTCGTTGTCTGCGCTTCGGCAGCGATTGCGACGCCGGTGCAGCGCATTCTGCGTGGGCGCAATTACCGTCATGCGATCAACACGCGGCGCGACGTCCCCAGTGCATATTCAGTGGGGTGTGGTGCTGTCTTCTATTGGTGACCGCGGTGTTCCGGATGACACATTCTGGAGGGTCTAGTTGAGCAATAGATCGTCGAAATTGCTAAGCGCGATGTCGATCAGGTCCGCCAGCGTCGATTCGTCCTTAGTCTCAAAGCTGTTGACGGCGCCCAGACGGCCATACGAGGCTGTGCCGTCATCGGCGTAGGTGTCGTTGCCTGGCCCGGCGTAAAACCCCGTGCTAAATGCAAACCTGTTTTCTGATGTGTTCCCAACAACGTCGTCATTGTTGCCGGCATAGACGTGCAGCGGTCTTCTGAACTCGCTTCTGTGTAGAGCGATCAAGTCGTTACCGTTACGCGCCAGGATTTGAACGGCTCCCTCAAACAGACTGCGGTGCACGATGATGGCATCCGGCCCGCTGCCTGTGGCGACGTGCGTCGTGTTGGCAATCATTGCACCCTGAAAGACGACGGTGTCGGCTCCTCCAGAGCTGATCACGGAGACATTCCGTCCGACAGTGACATCCTGCAGACTGGTCAGACTTTCGCCGTCACCGGAGTTAAACACTGAGAGGCTTCTGGCGATCGCGCCATCGTGTAAGCGGATCTGTACGTCCCCTCGAGCACTGGTCAGGGACAGATCACCGGCGATGCTGCTGTCCGCCAGCATCAAGGTGTCGTTGCCAGTGCCTACATCCACATGCAGCGAGGCATTCAGTGAGACGTCGAAGAGCACGATTTGGTCCCGTCCTCCGCGCATTGAAATGATAACGTCTCCGGGTAATCCTGATGTGAGTGAGAGCAATTCGATCGGGGCATTCGATCCATTGATCG
The DNA here is from genome assembly GCA_029247265.1 of Fuerstiella sp. Classification (GTDB taxonomy): domain Bacteria; phylum Planctomycetota; class Planctomycetia; order Planctomycetales; family Planctomycetaceae; genus Fuerstiella. Next base: position 18,670 of record JAQWLN010000077.1, on the reverse strand, counting down.
TGGTGCCTCCGCTCCCCTGGATCGTTACATGGTTTTGTGAATTGCCATACACAGCCAGCGAATTTGCCTGATCAGTTCCGGAAATTGTAACTGTGGTGTTACGAACGGTCAGTCTGAGATCGCCGACTCCAGACGCGTCCCGACCGAAAATATTTCCAAAGTCGACATTTCGCTGTGTCTGTCCCTGAATCGAAAAGCTGTATGGATCCGGATTTGCAGCTGCGTATATGAGGGCGGGGCGTTCCCAGTATTGAGGCGAAAACTGGGCGATGAGAGTCCCCGAAAGATCGTGCGACGAGCTGCCGTTCCACTTGTACAAGCCGCCGTCGGGGGGGACGAAATGCCAGGATTTACGCCGGCTCCAGAACCATCGTTCACCCAGACCGCCCCAATTGAAGAATGAGCTTACCGGGTGGCGAAAGTCGAGTTCCTGATCCATCGCGAAGGCCTGGTCGGCATACTGTCCCGTCGTTTCGGGAAGGTTCCAGTGTGGCCTCGTAATCTGATGGACTCGATAGTCGCCCGGCACGAGTCTGGCAAACGAGTACCATCCGGATTCGGTTTCAGGGTTGATCTGTCCGTCGTTATTCCGATCGATGTTGGAAGAAAATGCGGTTGCGACGATGTTTCCTTCACTGTCGTGCAGCTGGACTTCCCGGCCATTCTGCCACGATTCATTCACTGTCCGTACGCGATCAGCATTGATGTCGTTCCAGCTCCGGCCTTCAATTTTCCCGGTAGGGACATTCCCGAAATCCATCCCGGTCACTGTTTTGCCGTCTTCGACGGTAACTGACGTCAGTTCCGGCGGCTGAGCATCATGCAGTCGTGTGACGTTTTCGTGAACACTCGGACTTGTCTGAGCGACCAATTGCACCGGTAACGGAGCACCGCTGTTCCCGTCCCATTGAAACAGATCGCCGCTCGGGGTGACATAATGCCAGCCCTCGGGGCTCAGCATCCACTTCTCGCCAAGTCCGCCCCAGTTCTCAAAGTATTTTCCCGTATAATGCAGATTCAATTGTTGATCGAGCGTGTACAACAACGCCGCCTGTGAATCAGCGGCCTGCGTCGTTTGCCGCCAGCCACGCTGTTGAACTTCACTGATGTTCCAGGTGCCGGCTTCTATTGTGATAGAGTACAAGCCACTTTCCCTGAACGGGTCAATTTGCCCATCGTTGTTCAGGTCGACGCTCTGCGTTGAGCATTCCGCAACAACGCTTCCGGCATCGTCGAGCAGTTGAATTCTCCAGCCGTCGAGCCCTGGTTCATTTCCATCCTTGACCCCGTCGGCATCAAGGTCATGCCACTTCTGCCCCGAGATACTGCCGGTGGCGGAGTCCATTCCAACACCGCTCAACAGGCAGCGGACCTCAAGGGATTCGGTGGGTTGCGACTGGGGACGGCGCCCACGTTGACGCCGACTCGTATTCGAGTGTCGAGACGTCCGGCGAATGAGTTTGTTAACAAAACGGGGGATGCGTTGTTTGTTCACATCGGCAACTCCTGTGTTGAAGAATTGGAGGACTGACCCAGCCTCATTACTCCCTTTACGTGCGAAGGTTACGCGCCCAATCAAAGACGCTATGGGATCAAGAGCGCATACACCCGTGCCGGTTCACTCCAATCGAAATGAATCATGTGTGTTTGAAGAGGATCAGAGGTGGGATTGGGACTGCCAACAGTAGATGGCGAGGCAAATGAGATTTGCAGGCGGCGACGCGACCGGAACTAGTCGCGTGAGTTCACTGAAACCTGCACGAATAGTTCAGGTATTCGTAGAACGACTCCTAGAGTAGTGCATTTTTGTTGTTAAAAAAACGTCATCGCTTTGTTTGGGCACATGTGTTTGCAAACAGGCTGTTCAGTGGCAATTAATCGGCAATGAAGGGACGGTTGCCGGAGGCAAAAATGACGGACACCATGACGTGGGTATGTGCCCTGACAGGGAGCTAGGGGGAGGATGGCGTGTTCCCTGTTCTAAACGTTGTTCGGCGGCGGTTGAAGTAAATTAGCTCAACGTTTACAAAATATTTACACGGTGTCTTAAATCGCTGATTTGGAGTGCCCCATCATGCCATCCTCTGCTGGGAGCATTAATTGCTCACAATGTACGGCTGGTTTTCATGACCGTTTTGTGAAACGGCCCGTGTCCAAATATGGATCACTAAAATCGTCGCCGTTGTGGCAATAAAGCGTTTTACGTCGTGATGTCGCACCCGGTACCGCCGTTCGATGGCAGTTACGTTGCTGCCACGAAGTGGTGCCGTTTTCCACAATGCGTAAACTGTTTTCGTTACGGAATTGAACCGATTGACCCAATCGCTCTGCTGCGACGAACGTCTCTTTGATTAAGGGAAGTGAGACGCCAGGAGTTCCACCACCACATTTTTCGGACAGGTACTGTGGGGCCGGTTCAGCGGGTCATTGATCGCGGAGAGGTGCACGTTCACCATGATCGGAGATGTTGCATCAGCACCCGCCTTTGATCCGCCGTGTGTCCGGATCAGCCATGCAATTTACCAAGGCCCATTGCCTGGCGTTCGCGGTTTACGGTGTTCAGGGCTTCTGGCGTTCTGGTCAAAAATCGAATCAGTTGAGAGCTCGAGCAACCAAGCGCCGCAGCGGCCTTGCGGACGTCATATGATTTGGAATGGATCGCGTTCAGCGCTTCGGCGATCATTGCGGGAAAGTCATGATGACTGTCGCTGCATCGAATTCGCGATGAGACGCATCTGGAGATCCATAGTGCAGACGCTTCCACCGATTCGGAAACGGACGTGCGGTGCTGCACGGCCAGCGTCAGGCGTAGGCGTGACACAGCAACCCGCCGATTCTGTTCTTGGCTGCGACGTTCAGCGGCCGCTGCAACCACTCCGGTTGGGCGATGAGTGATTTCGATCGCGGTTTCCACCTTGTTGCGGTGTTGTCCCCCCGGACCGCTTGCGCGAGTGCGACGAATCTCACAATCCTTGAGCAATTGTTCGACAGGCAAACATGCCGGATGTTCGTGAGCGGGGGCGTTTGAGGATTGGTGTGAACTTTGCATGCTGTGTCAGAGTCGCGGCCGTGGAGCGAAAGAGAACGTGCTATCTTCGCCCACGTTTGCCTTTGCTGGAGGTACCGAACGTTGCCTTCTGTCGCAGCATGTGGTGGTAGTGCTGAGCGAAGCGATGTGATTCGTCACGCACATATTGCAACAACCTGAGGGCGTACGAGTGTCGACTGAGTCGATGTGGTTCCTGTTGCCCTGGCACATAGATTTCCTCTTCTCGTTTTGCCAGTGAGATCGTCGTTGGGGGACAGATGTTGAGGGCCGCGAACGTTTCCGTCACGGCGTTCAACTGGCCTTTTCCGCCATCGATGAGCAACAGGTCCGGAAATGATTCTCCTTCCTGAGTCAGCCGCCGGAAGCGGCGAGTCACCACTTCTCGCATCGAGGCAAAGTCATCGATGCCCTCAACGGACTTGATCTTGTACCGTTTGTAGCCGTGCTTGAAGGGAAGCCCGTCTATGAATTGCACTAAACTGGCCACGGTTTCCCCACCCTGCAGATGAGCGATGTCAATGCCTTCGATTCGTCGGGGAACTTCGCTGAGATTCAGTATTTTCTTCAATCCGGCCAGGCCTTTCCTGGGGTCTACGTAAAAGACTTCAGGCTGCGCATGTTGCTCCAGGTCGCCACGCAGGTTCAATGTCTTCAATGCCTCGATGTCGTCGCGAAGTCGGGCGGCGCGTTCAAATCGCTGTTCCCCGGAAGCAACCAGCATTTGCTTCTCCAGGTCCTTGAACAACCGATCCTTTTTTCCGTCCAGGAACAAACGTAGTCGTCTGATGTCTTCTTTATAGTCTTCTTTACTGACGCGTAGATTACATGGAGCGGTGCATTGGTTGATGCTGGCCAGCAGGCATGGACGAAACCATCTCCAGCGTTCGTCGTGTTCCTCAATGTCCAGACTGCATGTTCGAAACCGGAAAATTTTCTGCAGAACGGCGATGGCGCCGCGTAGCTGGCCGGCATTCGTAAACGGACCGTACAGTCGGACACCTTTTGATTGAGGCTGACGAGTAAATTCTATGCGGGGAAAGTCTTCCCGGGTCGTGATCTGCAGGTACGGGAACGTCTTGTCGTCTTTCAGCAGGTTGTTGAACTTCGGCTGAATATCCTTGATCAGCCGGGCTTCCATCAACAGGGCATCAACTTCGCTGTCGGTTTCGATGTAATCAATGTCGATGATTTCGGTGGTCAGTTCAGCCGTGCGGCGGTCGATCTCGGCGGCTTTCGTAAAGTAGCTTCCCGCACGACTGCGAAGATTCACGGCTTTGCCAACGTAGATCACCCTCGCCTGTGTGTCCTTCATCAGGTAGACACCTGGTCCCGTTGGAAACTGCCGCACTTTCTCTCGCGGTGAGACCGGGGCGATAGGGTCGGTGACAGGAGTTTCGCCGGACGGGGCGTCGTCGCTTGAGTTGTCTGCAGTATGATCCATGAAGCTCAGTCAGGTTTCAGTGAACGCAGGTGTCGATAGCAGGGATGATACGCGATTTTGACGTTTCAAGGGCGGGTCGGCACTGTCAGTTCCTGCATACGTCGCAAAAGTATGTCGCTGACTTCTAGTGGCATCTGTTCGATCGTAGAATAGTGGGGAAGCGTGTTGGATTCGCGTGGTCACTTCGTCCGTGGCAAAGATTTTGTCCATCCGGCAGGCGAAGGTGCAGGAAAACTGTTGCGGTCGTCCGTGTCAATGACAAGAGAAGACAGAACCAGACGTGCTGCTGACGAAATCGAGATTCTCGGGGCGGAGTCAGCGTGTTCGTATCTGCCGAATCGTAACTCGAGGATGACGTATCGAATCGCGTTGTCACTCACGGCAGCCAGGTATGAGGAGCTGCTGTCCCGGGGCTGGAGGCGTTTTGGCAGGACGTTGTTCAGGCCACAGTGTGACGGCTGCGTCGAATGCCGCAGTCTGCGAGTTGATATCGGCGCATTCAGCCCGACAAAGAGCCAGCGGCGAGCCCGAAATCGAAATGCAAGGATCGATCTTACGGTGGGCCCGGTGACCGTCACAGAAGAACACGTCGAATTGTACAACGCCTATCATCGAGACATGCATGACAGGCGTCAGTGGCCAATTCGCGAAATCACGAAAGAGGATTATCACGAGTCTTTTGTTGACGGCAGTTTTCCGTTTGCTCGTGAGTTTCAATATCGTCTGCACGGCAAGCTGGTAGCTCTGGGCGTCGTTGATATGACGGGCAATGTGATGTCCAGTATCTACTTCATTCACGACCCATCCATACGTGACCAGGCTCCCGGTACCATGTCCATCCTGCGTGAGATCGATGAAGGGCGGCGGACTGGTCACCAACGGCTGTATATGGGCTATTACATCTGCGATTGTGGTTCTATGAACTACAAGAACCGGTTTGCGCCGCATGAACTGCTCGCGGAGTACGTGCAGGACGACATTGCCCCGAACTGGATACCCCCCGATTCGACTGGCTGATCCCGTCGAGGGCGGTTCAGGCTGACACCCGGGAACTACAGATACTGGCGTCTTGCCGCGAAGTTCCGTCGACAGATGCTACGGAGCAGACAATTCCGGGAATGCGGCTGTGACGTCCAGGCTGTCACCCACGACGTATTGCTGGGCAAGAAACTCCTGGAACAACGCTTTCTTGCGAGCATATGAACCGTCTCGACTTGATAGGTCCCGCCGTTCATCGGGATCAGTTTTCAGGTCGAACAGTAATGACACGTTGATTTTGGGATACAACACCAGCTTCTCGTGGCCGACAGTAACGCTGCGCTGCGTCTCCGTGTAAGCACCGTAGACGGTGCCACTGACGTCCTTTGAAGCCGATTTCAGAGCGGGCAGCAGGGTCTTGAATTCAACATGTTTCGGCATGGAGATGCCTGCCAGGTCCAGCGTCGTTGCCATCGCGTCCTGTAGATAAATTCGTTTGCCGATTTTGCGTCCTGCATCAACGCCCGGACCGACGATCGTGAATGGTACTCGCATGCTGTGGTCGAACATGTTTTGTTTTCCCAGCAGGCCGTGATTACCACATCCCAGGCCGTGGTCTGCTGTGAAGATGATCCATGTGTTGTCCGTCTGTTCGGTCGCTTCAAGTGCGTCCAGTATACGGCCTATCTGTTTGTCCATATGTGTGATGATGGCGTAATATTCCTGGCGATTCACCTGGACAGCGTATTGCGTGCGTGGAAACGGTGCGAGCTTCTCGTCCCGAATTCTGTTGCTGCCAATCTCATACGGGTATTCGGGCAGGAATGAATCAGGTACCTTGATGTCGTTCACCGGATACATATCCACAAATTCCTTCGGCGACTGGCGCGGATCGTGAGGTGCGTTGAACGCCAGGTACATAAAAAACGGCCGTTCGTCCTTTGCCGCCATGTTCATGTAATCAACTCCGTCGTCACCGAGCACTTCGCTCCAGTGCTTGCCGCCTTTCCAAAATCCTTCGAATGACGTGTCCCAGGGTTTCCATTTGTTATCATCGCGGGACGTTGGTCGGTTGTAGCCAGCGTCCGTTTGATTGGGCATGCCGCCCCGCACGTTACGAGCAACTTCGAATACCGTCGCAGCGTCCGCCTTAACGTGCCATTTCCCGGAAAAGAATGTCTGGTAGCCCGCAGAGGCCAATTGCTGCGCCCAGAGTTTTTTCTGAGGAACCCATTCTGCCTTCAACTTTGTTTCGACGGCATGGGCGTGCCACAGGTACAGACCAGTGTTCAGCATCGTACGGCTGGCGATGCAGATGGCGCCGTTCCATCCGCCCTGGTTGTGGGCATGGGTAAAGGTCGTGCCACGTTCGAATAAGCGATCCAGGTTCGGAGTTCTGATCTCATCGTTGCCCATCGCATGAATCGTGTGGTATGCCTGATCGTCGGCAAATAGAAACAGCAGGTTGGGCTGGCCGTCTGCACGGGTGATGGAGCTGCAGATCAGGATGAGAAGAATCGTGATATATCGCAACGGGGACTCCTGGATGTTGTTTGGTGAAAAATCAGGCCGTCCTGCACGCTTGTTCGCAGCGACAGAGTGTCTGCGGTTTCGTAGCCGTCGCTCGAACAGACAGCCAAACATGGCTGGATTCAGGCGTCAAACTTAGAAAGTCCGTTGACGCCGAGCAACCGAGAACTCAGCATTCGGCGTCTTAAACATGGTTTTGAAGGACGAACAATGGCAGCAGCACCGGCAGCAGCAGAAACTGTGGTCGACATCCTTTCCACTTTGATTTCGATTCCCAGCGTGAACCCGATGGGACAAAACGTTGACGGTCCGATCTATTTTGAGGGTCGAGTGAGCGACTGGCTGGTTGGCTTCCTTGGTTCGTTCGGTGCGGAGTATGAGCGGATCGAGGTCAGTCCAGGACGTGACAATATCGTTGCTCGATTCGATGCACCCGGCTCTGACTTCACCGTGCTGATGGACGCTCATCAGGACACGGTGCCGGTGGACAGCATGACCATTAACCCGTTTGAACCGCAGATACAGAATGGCCGAATTACGGGGAGAGGTGCGTGTGATGTCAAGGGCGGCATGGCCGCTATGCTGTTCGCGTTTCGAAGACTGTGTCAGGAGCAGCCACCTGCAGCGGCCAACGTGGTTCTTAGCTGTACGTGTGACGAGGAATCCACCACCACGGGCATTACCGACCTGGTCAGGTACTGGACTACAGATCGCGGTAAGTCGAAGTTACTGGCAACTCCGCCGGATGTTGCGGTGATTGCCGAGCCGACCCTGCTGGATGTTGTTGTGGCACACCGAGGCGTAACCCGATTCAAAATCCACACGGCCGGTCGAGCGTGCCACAGCTCCGATCCGGCTCAGGGCGTAAACGCGATATATCGAATGGCCCGCGTTGTTTCTGTTCTGGAGGAATACGCTCTGTTGCTGCCCCGTACGGTGAACCCGCATCCGTTGTGCGGTGGTGCCACATTGAGCATCGGTCGGATTTACGGTGGCGCCAGTGTGAACATTGTGCCGGACGAGTGCGCAATTGAAGTTGATCGACGTGTGATTCCTGGCGAGAAGCATGACCAGGTCAAAGAGGACATTCAACGTTATCTGACCGAGCGGCTGGACTTTGATGTTGAATTTGAGCCCCCCTGGATTGAAAGTCCGGCACTGACGGACGCTGACAATCAACAACTTGCGGAGTCAGTGCTGAGCTGTGTCGCACGTGTTGATGGCGATCACTCGGCGATCGGGGTACCCTACGGCACTCACGCTTCGCGGACGTGTGCGGGTGGAGTGCCGTCGATTGTATTCGGGCCGGGATCCATCGATCAGGCTCACACCAAAGACGAATTCCTCGAGATCGATCAACTGGAAAAAGCAGCCGAAGTCTATTTTCAGGTTTGCTCTGCCGCACGCTCCCTGCAGTAAAGGCGGGCAAAACGACCGGGAGCAGGCGGAAGAGCTGTGCGTCCTGTCTGGTTCAGGGCTGAATCGATTTGCCGGCTGGTCCGCCAGGAGATACGCACCTGGCCTGTAACGAACCTCGATACCGAACGCGTGCGTCTGAATATGGCAACATCAATGTTTTCTGCGTTCCGAAAGAATTGGTTTCTGGTTGGCCTGGTCGTCCTGATTCCCCTGGCTCTGGCCCTGGCGTCGTCACAACCTCCAGCGTGGTTTGTGAACGCGGCTGAATCGGTTCCGACGTCGATCTGCACTGCCGCCATCCTGTTTCTGATGTCGGTGACGTTGAACAGCAGACGACTGTTTGATTCGTTACGAAAGCCGTTGCCGGTCCTGACTGCCTGTGGTGTGAATCAGGTTGTCATTCCACTGTTGTGTTTTCCGATGCTGGCACTACAGAAGTCCGCAGACCTGAGGGTTGGCCTGCTCATTGCTGCCAGCGTACCCTGCACGATGGCTGCGGCTTCTGTATGGACTCGCCGAGCGGCTGGAAACGACGCTGTGTCGCTGCTGGTGACGCTGATTACCAATGGATTGTGCTTCCTGATTACTCCGCTGTGGCTGCTGGCCGGCAGCACATGGTTCGGGACCGCTGATGCGTCTGGCAGCCTGCAGTTCGGTTCGATGGTCTGGAGGCTGGTTCTGGCGGCGCTGCTACCCGCTTTCGTGGGCCAGATGGTTCGCCTGTCCCGACCGGTGGAAACATTCGTTGACGTCAACAAGCCTGTCTTCAGCAGTATCGCTCAGGCCGTCATCCTGATGTTGGTATTCGTGTCTGCATTTCGAGGCGGCGTTCAGTTCGAAACTACGGGTTTGGGCGGCAACCTGCGGCACCAGGAGTTCGCGGTCGTCTGGGGCTGCTGCATCGTACTTCATCTTCTGGCGATGTGTGTGGTCTGGAAAGTCACGGGACTGGCTGGCTTTCCCGAGGAAGACCGCCGTGCCTGTATTTTTGCCGGCAGCCAGAAAACGCTGCCAATCGGCATTCTGGTGTCTCAGGCCACCGGGTTACCGTTTTCAATTCTGCCAATGTTGATGTACCACATGTCTCAACTGTTCATCGATACATGGATAGCGGATCGGCTGCGTGCACGAAAACCTGAGCTGGAGAAGTGAGTGATGCCTCAATGATGGTTTGCATTAGTGGAAGCAGATGAGCACAGGATGTTGAAACGGCATGTGGCAATCGAGGTTGAAGGTAGTGATTGTCAAGGCGACGCCGAAGCGACCTGGCGCTTCGCGGAAGATCCGGTGATCGGATCGGTTGCGAAAAATTGCCGGGTCCACGATGCTATATTGTCGTCCGTTCCGTACTGTAAAGGCCAGCGCATCGATGTCTGATAAAGTGAAGTCCGTTCCGCCGGAGTATTCGGGTGTGACCGCATATCTGGTGATTCGCGATGCTCCGAAGGCTATTGAGTTCTATAAGAAGGTGTTTGATGCAGAGGAAGTTCTGCGCTTGGCAGCACCGGATGGATCGATTGGTCACGCCGAACTGAGAATTGCTGGTGGCGTCGTGATGCTGGCGGACGAAGTGCCGGATATGGAGATTAAAGCACCACCGACCATTGGCGGGAGTTCCGTTGGCCTGCTGATTTACGTGGAAGACGCAGACGCTGTATTCGACGGTGCGATCGCCGCTGGTGCGGAGCAGTTCAAGCCCGTGTGTGACCAGTTCTACGGAGAGCGATCCGGGACCCTGGATGATCCGTTCGGCCATCGCTGGACGATCGCGTCACGGACTGAAAATATTACTCCCGCGGATATCGCACAGCGGTTTGAAGAACTTTACGGCGACGATTGAGCGTCCCTCGACCGTTCGTCCTGTGTCGTCACTGGGAAAGCTGCACTGACGGCATTACAACTCGCTGTCTATTCAATGTGCTTATACGTAACAGAGTTGTTACGGCGTGATTTTCGGAACCGGTGGAACAGACGATGCAAACGACTCCTGTTACTTCTGAACAATTCTCTCAGTCTGTACTCGCCGTCCCTCCGCTGGCGAGAGATCGTGATTTTAAGATCTGTCGAACTAACAACGAGAAAATCATTCGGCATCTTGAAGCTGGTGGTGTTTCGATGTTGTTGTACGGTGGAAACGCCAATCTGTATCATGCACGATTGAGCGAGTATTCGGCACTGCTGGAGATGCTCGCCGAGCTGGCGGCGGAAGAAACCCTGATGATTCCTTCCGTCGGCCCGGCCTACGGCACGATGATGGATCAGGCCGACGTCTTGAAGGGGACGGATTTTCCTACAGCTATGGTGCTTCCAACAAAAGTTGTGATGACCGAACCGGGCTTGATGACCGGCTTCCGGCATTTCGTGGAAGCAATCAACCGACCTGCCGTCCTGTATATCAAAGAGGAAGGGTACATCAGTCCGGAGGGTGCAGCCGAACTTGTCGAGGATGGATTGGTGGCCTTTATCAAGTATGCCATCGTTCGCGATGATGCGGCGCAGGATGACTTTCTGAAACGCCTTGTCGACAAAGTTGATTCCAGCAGAATATGCAGCGGCATCGGCGAACAGCCCGCTCTGATTCACATGTCGAAATTTCGGTGCTCCGGGTACACGTCCGGATGCGTCTGTGTCAATCCTGGACTGTCACAGAAGATGCTGGCCGCGATTGTGAGTCGAGATTACGACACCGCGGAGAATATTCGAAAACAGTTCCTGCCGCTGGAGGATCTGAGAAACGGCATTCACCCAATACGAGTTCTGCACGAGGCGATTGCCTTGTCCGACATTGCTGCGTCCGGACCTCATCTGCCACTGCTGTCTGGGGTCGCAGATTCTGCTCAGCCACGCATCAAAGCTGCGGCTGAGGCACTCAAAGCGATCAGCTAGGTCAGAGAGAGTGTGTGCCACTCGGGCTGCTGGTTCAGTCAGACTTACGCAAACACTGGCGAAGCCAGTGTCACACATCGGGGCATTGTTGTGCCAACGCTAGGCAAACAACCCGGGAATGACGCTGCCGTTACGGACAATCATCACTGGTCGACCGGTCGTGGTTTTGTATTCCTTTTCGTGATTGATGCCGAGAGCGTGGTAGAATGACGCAGCAACGTCATCCGGACTGAATCCCTCATTCTTCGGCAGTGTTCCCTTTTCATCACTTTCGCCCAGAACCTGACCGCCTTTGACGCCTCCGCCAGCCATCAGCATGAACATGTTGCGAGGATAATGATCTCGACCGTTGCGTTCTGTATTGATCTTTGGTGTTCGACCAAACTCACCTGTGATGTAAACAATTGTGGAATCCAGGAGTCCGCGCGTTTCGAGTCCTGCAAACAGTGCGGACAACGATTCATCCAACGGTGGTAACTGTCGATTCGACAGGGCGTCCCAGTTTTCTCGATGGGTATCCCAACCGCCGTTTGTGACAGTGATGAAACGCACACCAGCTTCAACCAGTCGTAGTGCCAGCAGGCAGCTGGACCCTAGCCCCGATTTACCAAACGGTGCCGTGAAGTCAGCTGACTCTTTCGAAATATCGAACGCGGTGCGTGACTTGGCACTGGTGATCATCGCATGAGCCTGTTGGCCAAACTGACTCAGACCGTCCAGTAATTGACTTTCTGCTTCGAATTCACCGAACGTGCGATCCAGTTTCGTCAGCAGGTTGTTGCGTTTTTCGACGTCTTCAACCGTCAAGCCGCTTCCCAGCGACATACCACGAACCCGAAACGGAGTACCAATGGCCGGCGTAGCGCTGGTGTTCATGGGAGCGTATCGAACACCCAGATATCCGGGGCGCTGCTGACTTTTAGGAATTGCGACAAATTTCGGTAGCTCCGGATCCCCGGACAGCTCCTTGCTGACGACAGCACCGTAGCCAGGAAACTCCAGTGATGGCAGCGGACGGTTACCGCTGTTGACGTATTCCGTACCCAGCTGGTGAGCGGCCACACTGTGCGACACACCTCGAAGAATGCAGAATTTGTCCATCACCTTTGCCAGCTTGGGCAGGTGTTCGGAGATATGAATCCCCGGCACATTCGTCTGAATAGGACTGAACTCGCCACGATACTCGTCGGGTGCGTCCGGTTTCAGATCGAAGGTGTCCATATGTGACGGACCACCGTTCAGATTGATGAAAATGGCCGACTTTGCTGTCGCGCCCTTGTTCAACTGATCAGCATGCGCCATCTGCATGTAACTGGCCAGAGAAAGGCCTGCTCCGCCGGCGACGCCCGCTCGCAGAAAGTCACGTCGGCCAACTCCATCACATGTTCGAAAAAAAGCCATCTTCATAGTCCTTCAGGTGGGTTTCCGGTCGTTACCGGCAGGTGGTTTCGGTTGAGCAGTTGGTTGAACAATTCAGCCGTATTGCTGTGGAGTCAAATGCGCGAAGTATGAACGATTAATGGTTGACGATGAACTCTTTTGTATTCAGCAGTGCCCACATGACGCCGCGAAGTCCGTCCATCTGGTTTTTGGCCTGGGCCACGAACTCGGTGGCGTCATCTGCTTCGGCCTTCGTCGGTTTACGACTCAGGGTTCGCAGGTAGGCATCATCAATGGCTTTGGCGACGTTCACGGAAGAGCTCGCAGCATCGCCTTCTGAAGCTTCGTTCGCATCAGGACTGAGGTATTGTTTCAATTTCTTCCGTAGGCCTCGAATCTGTGCTTCCATTCTGGCAACTTGTTTTTCACTGCTGCCCTTCTTTTTCAACTTTGCGAGGGCTGCCTGTTGAGCCTTAAGACGACTGGTGTAGGTCCGGCGAGCCTGAGCTATTCTGGCGAGCTTCGCTCTGTCCGTGCTGGACGGTGTTTCTGAAGTGAATGGTACGCCATTTTCCCTGGCAACCTGAGCGAGCCAGCCATCCTTTGTGTCCAGCATCTGCAGAACCTGACTGTCGTTTCTGAGGAAGATTGTCTGCAGCAGGCTGGGTTCTTCAGATCGGTCACAGTCGCAGTTGCTCTCGCGAATCGATCGTCCGAATATCGTCATGGCGTATCCGGCATTGCTGTTTCCGCGATATCGAGTGCCTGCACCGGTGAGTGCGATCGCTCTTCCCTCAACGCTGCTGGCGAACCGGGCGTATTTGTCGTCATTGCTGACAGCCTGGGAAACCATGTCCCACGCAATTTCGGCGGGTAAACGCCGAGGTACCGTCCGAGCAAAGTTGCGTTCATCCAGTCGATTCGTCGAGTTGGGCTGCCAACTGAGCTGATAGGTGCGGCTGTTAAGAATCTCCCGGTGCAACCATTTCATATCGAAGCCATGAGCAATAAACCCAGTTGCCAGGTGGTCGAGCAACGGACCATTACTTGGCGGGTTAGCAAGGTTCATGTCATCGGGAGGATTGACGATGCCCACATTAAAGTAAGCGGCCCACACTCTGTTGACGAACGCTTTTGCGAACAGCGGATTCTCCGGCGAACGCAGCCATGCCATGAGCGGTTCACGTACGTCTTTGAATTCCGTCAGATCAATGGGCTCCTCGCCCAGCAGACGAGCCGTCGTTGCAGTTCGTCCACCGCCTTTTCGGACCTTCTGTTTTTTGCCCTTGCGCTCGACAACGACAACCTTGGGGGGAGGCGTGAAGTAGACCTCTCCGAAAGGAATCGTTTCTCCCTTCTGAACAATTTTGCGGAGCTCGTTGCGCAACTGGCCACCTCTTAGATCGCCTGTGTCGAACTTCGCCAGCATTTGTTTGTAATCATTTCGGTTTTCCGGACGAGGATTCGTGTTTCGACCTGTCACTCCCGTGAAGAAGCCCTGAAAGCCTTTAAAGTCGTCCTGAGTCCACTTGTCGAAGGGATGCTTGTGGCACTGAGCACACTGGATTCGCACGCCCAGAAATGTGTAGGCGAACCCGATCACTCGGTCTTCCATCTGCTGGAAGTTACGGCGTGACCAGTAGTGCGGCATCTTTTCGCGATCGGCAAAGGACCGGTCGTTGCTCTTGTGGTAAAGCTGGCTCATGTTGCTGCAGTAATCTTTGTACGATTCGCCAGGATCGCGGCTGACGGCCATCACAAGGCCTTCCACGATTTCGTCGTAGGGCGCGTTTTTCTCAACACGAGCGTGAATCCACTCGTACCATTGCTGCGAAGCCGCCTGGCGGACGGGCGTGACGTTGTTTAACTGGTCATCGCTGTTGCCGGTGTAGTCACACAGCTTTGTAGTCCACCATGCTGTGTAGCCAGGGCGTTCCAGCAATTCGTCAATTTTTCTGCTTCGTTTATCGGAACTGGTGTTCGCAGCAAACTGATGTATTTCCGCGACGGTCGGCAGGGCTCCCGTGACATCAAGGCTGACGCGACGCAGAAATTCCTCATCCGTACAGCGTTCGGACTGAACCACGCCCAGTTTCTTAAGCTTTGCGACGACGAGTTCATCGATTCTGGTCGGAGTCGGAGTGTCAGGGTAGTTATCGCCGGTTTTGTCGGACACCGGACGCATCACGGGCACAGCAACAACGGCACTGTCATAGGACACGACGACATGAGTGTCACCGGGTGTCGACGCTTCAATAAATCCGTCCCTGGTGACATCAGCCACCTGATCGTCATTGGTCTGGAAGCGGCATAGGTCAGTGACGTCCTCACGAGTTCCGTCGGCCCAGACAGCCACGGCCTGCAGCTGCACGTGCTGTCCATCTTTCCTGAACTGGACCTCGGCCGGCGTCACGATCAGTTCCGTCAGCTTTGGAGCGTCTTCTGAACGTGCAGGTGAGTCCGCTTTCACCCAGTTCAGCAGCAATTGGTGTTGCCATGAACCTGGTTTCAGTCGCTGACCGCCCTCATGTGGAATCTCCATCAGGGGTTTCTGCAGCACCAGACTTTCTGACGGTGTTTCCGGGTCAACTCGCCCCGACACTTCGTCGTGGTCCGCCTTGAAGTCGTATCCGAACAGGGACAGACGAAATCCGCCGCGACCCTGGAACGAACCGTGGCAGGCACGACCATTACATCCGAGCTTACCCAGCAGCGGAACGACGTGCCGCTGAAAGTCGGGTGTCTCCAGTGTATCCGCCGCAGCAAACCTGCTGGCTGCTGTGTCAAGTGTCTTGTCAGCTGCAGTGACCGTCGCAGTCAGCAGTACTGCGGCAACGATGGTTCCAAGTGACTTCATGCCTGTGACCTCTTCGAATCCTGTGGTTGGTTCAACGGATGTCTGTTAGGAGTTCCGCAGGCGGACACTGTGGGAACAGCGACGAGCATCTGCAGATGGGGATGTGGAAAGTTCAACTAAGAAGGCTGGTTCCTGCCCTACTTTGTTTGTCGTTTCGTTTCAGGCGATTTTTCTGGTGTGGTGGTCGATTTCGTCCTTGCTGTCGATTTCTTCTTTGTCTTACGACGCTGGGATTTTGCGGTTGTTGCTGCCTGTCTGGCCAGGCGATTCCACTCATCAACAAGGTCGAGCTCCAACTCTTCGGCACCCAAACCAAGTTGACCGTCGAGCTGCTCCAATCGAGCGGTCAGTTTCGCCCTGTCTTCTTTAAGGCGTTTGAACCTGGCTCGCTGACGACTCCTGAGTAGCTCACGAATCTGTTCTTCCAGTTCAGGGTCCTGCGACATGGCCCATTTGGCCGTCAGCAGTCGGATTTTCGAGTCCGTTTTCCAATTCTTCAATTCGTCGGCAAAGCGAACTGGCTGTTTCTCCCGAAAACGTTCCAGACGTTGTCGTGCGAGATGCACTTCACGAATACCGCGAGCGAAACCTGATGGAGAGGTGCTCCGCAATCGCTCAAGAAGATGACCCAGCTCCGGATGGTGCTTACGGGCAAATTTCAGAGCTTCGTTTTCCTGAAGCGAGGACATCTTTGTCAGGTGCGTTCGATTCACCTGCGTCTGTGGCTTTGCCGCGGTCGCGTTGGGCTTTTCGGCGGATTTGCTGTTCTGGGCCGGAACGACTGGCGCGAGCAGCATCAGGGATACTGACACAAACAGCCGCAGTCGGGATTGTTGAGAGTTAAACGTCACTCGAAAAATCGCTCCAGTACATTTGGGGTGCCAGGCGTACAGTCGCCATTCGCCCATTTAAAACACGCCGCTGTCGTCCGGCACCAGTTCGTCAACTGGCATGTCAGAGTTCTTAAGCTGTTCGATATCCGAAAGTGTGACGGCTGCCAGCATCCAGTCCGGCACAGCCAGTTCGTGCTGAACTGACTCGTCGTATTCTGAATCCTCATCCGTCTGTATCGAGATGTTTTCCGCCCATGCAGCCAGCAGTAATTCCGCATCTGCGGTCTCTGTTTGAACGACCGTTGTCTCTGAGGTACCCGGAAGTTGAGGCAACATCAGTACTAAAGCCAGGCAACAACAGACCGTGGCAGTCACGGCAACAGTTCGCGAGCGTCCGCCGAACTGCGACTTCCGCGACAATGCGGCAGACGCGCCGACGTGACGCGGACGGCCGCTGACGGCCACGCTGGACAACAACAGTATCACATCGGCGACAGCTTCGCACAGAGCAGCATCCTGTAACATTTGCTGTTCAAAGGCTTCTGCATCAGCCACAGACAACTCAGCACCAACGTATCGAAACGCCTGCCAGAGCTGCTGTTCACTAAATTGAATTTTCTGACCGCTCATGCCTATCTCAAACTGAAAAATTGCTCAGTCGTCCGACAGACGTCGGACCTCATTCATTTCTCGTAACTCAGCCAGAGCCCGACGCATCCATGTGAGGATTGTGCCGAGCGGTTTATTCATGTCTGTGGCGATGCTGGCAAACGTCTGACCATTCTGAACGCGCCTCATCACGACTTCACGATAATTCCCATCCAACCTTGTCAGGGCACTGCGAACCGCTACCTGTTCTTCTTCTGAGATTACAAGCAGCAGACCGTCCGCTGTATCCACTTCTGTCTCCGACGATGTTGATTCCCAAACGGCTTCCCTGAGCCGATTCCGTCGCAACATTGCTCGTTTTAGTTCTCTTGCTTCATTCAGTGCGATCTTAAACAACCAGCCTCTGATCGTTTCCGGATTGACGGCTGAAGACGCCTCAATGGCCTTGATCGCTGTCTTTTGAAAAGCTTCGTCTACAAGATGTCCGTCGCGCAACACGCCCAACAGGAATGCTCGCAGATCTCGTTCGAATTCCACGCATGCCTGCTCGACAAGACTGCGAATTTCGGCATCATGGGGCAACGACGAGGCTCCGTTTGACAAATCACTGCAATACAGGATGAAACTCAGCATTCAATTATTTCAATTCGTCTGAACATTGCCTAAGCCACATGTTCAATCAGTATCACAATCAGCGGAAATAACCCTGGAACGGGTTCGGACGCAACCGGGTAGGGTTCAGGAATGCTTGGCAATTTGGGAAGAATGTTTTCTGGTCGTAAAAACGCTGGCGTTGAGAGCGGCAATCACTCAGAGCCTGCTGTATCTGCTGAGGATGCCGCACCCAATCAGTGGTCTTTCATCGAAATTGACGGACACCGCGTCGATGTGTTTGATCCGGCCATGGAGGAAAACCCTGCCGGGTGTGTGCTGTTTCTGCACGGTCACGGCCGAGTGATGCTGGACCGTAACCCGACATTCAGCGCTCTGTTCCGTCAGCACAACCTAGCCGTCGTGTGTCCTGACGGCCAGCGATCATGGTGGATGGATCGTATCTGCGCAGAGTTTTCTGACCAAATCAGTCCTCAGGAATGGCTTGTGGAGCGGTTGCTGCCGTCGGTCCAGGAACGGTGGGGCATCGAACCCCCACGTGTGGCGTTACTCGGAGTCAGTATGGGGGGACAGGGAGTGTTACAGCTCAGCTACCGTTATGCGGCGCAGTTCCCCGTGGTCGCGGCGATTTCGCCCGCGGTGGATTTCTATCAGCTGTGCGGACAGGGGCTGCCACTCGACGAAATGTTTGACGACGCGGAAGATGCACGGCAGGCGACGGTCGTGCTCAATCTGCATCCGCTTGCATGGCCTCGAAAACAATGGTACTGCTGCGACCCGAGCGACACCGACTGGTTCGACGGATGTGCTCGGCTGGGCATGAAACTGTCATCGTCTGGCATTCTGCACGAAAGAGACCTCGAAACTTCAGCCGGTGGACACTCGTGGGAATACTTCAACCACATGGCACCGACGGCCATACAGCACATCGTTGACGGGCTTGCGTCCTGCTGACTGAGCGTCGGACGCTCGGTAGTGGCAGCCACATATGACGAATCATTCGCTGCGGGCTGTTAGTTGCCGGAACTTTTTGAAGCGTCAGGAAACGCCAGATTCACTTCCAAGCCAGCAGCTTC
>JAQWLN010000074.1 GCA_029247265.1 Fuerstiella sp. | reverse complement strand
ATCGTATTCAATCTGCGTTCCGCGGCCTGTTTGGCGTGCAGACTCCGGTCACGGCAGTTCGCCCCCCTGAAATTCAGGCAACGTTTGATCTCGCACAGACAACAGTTCATAACCGCCGGCACTGGGCCAATGCGGACAGTCTGGCCGCGCGAGCGTCCATGTCACCGGCTGTACGGGCCATCGTCCGAAAACGATCTCGTCATGAATTCGACAACAATTCGTGGTACAGCGGGATTCTGCGAACCGCTGCCAATCACATTGTTGGGTGCGGACCGCGATTACAGGTGCTGACGACGAATAACGAGGCCAATGCCGTACACGTTGCGGCATTCGTTCGCGACGTGGAGCCTGAATTCAGGACAGGTCAGTCTGGCCGCAGTGAGCAAGTATCTGGGTCACGCGAAACAGTCGACGACGTTGGATCATTACAGTCATCTAATGGTGGGTGAACTGGAGCAAGTCAGCAAATTTTGGAACGAACGAACCGGATAGTGACACATAACCTGCGACTTAACCTGCGACTTCACGAAAAAACGCTGGTCACTCAAAGCGAGTTGACCAGCGTTTTTATTGAGTCGGGGCGACATGATTCGAACATGCGACCTCCTGGTCCCAAACCAGGCGCTCTAGCCAGGCTGAGCTACGCCCCGGGGCGTCATAATTCTTGGTTCCCTGTCAGACAATCCAAAACCGAAAAGGTTCGTGAGAGCCAACTGGGACAGTTCAAGGGTCCGAAGTCTAGCCGGGCGACTGGCCTGTTTCCAGAGCCACATCGAATTATTCTCACTCAGAATAACGCACTCCCGGATTGTGCAGTCAGGAATGGCTGGAATTGCCGGAAACCAGAAATGGACCAGTCAGGCTCCGGCCTGTCTTTCCGATGACTTCAGGCGGCCCCTGGGCTACGACCGAACCGCCGGTCACCGCACTTTCCGGGCCGATATCGATGATCCAGTCACTCGCCTCCATCACGTCGATATTGTGTTCGACCACCACAACGCTGTGCCCGGAATCCACCAGACTTCGCAGCAGAGTGTTCAGATACAGGACATCCTGAGGGTGCAGCCCACTGGTCGGTTCATCCAGAATATAGAGCGTTTTCTCGGGACGATTGGCAGCCAGTTCCGTGGCCAGACGCACTCGCTGAGCTTCACCACCGGAAAACGTGGCTGATGGCTGCCCGAGGGTCAGATATCCCAAACCCACGTTTTGAAAGGTTTGCAGCAGATTTCGGAGCGCGGCGAATTCACTGAAAAACTCACACGCCTCGTCGACCCTCATCGCCAAGACATCTGCCACGTTCTTTTCTGCAAATCGAATCGTCAGGGTTGCCCTGTTGAATCGGCGGCCACTGCATTCAGGACAGCTGACGACAGCGTCCGGAAGAAAACTCATCTGCAGATCACGAAGGCCCGTCCCCTTGCACGCCGCGCAACGCCCATCGCCGGAATTGAAACTAAAACGCGCGCCCGCGTAACCTCGCGCACGTGCTTCCCGGGTTTTGCCAAATATCTTCCTGACGTCGTTCCAGAGCTTGCTGTATGTGGCAATGCAGGACCGGCGGGTCCCCGACAAAGGACGATTATCGACCGCCACAATTCGGTGCAAATGTTCCATCCCGTCGACGCCGTCGCAGTCAGCGTCAGCCGCCGCCAGCGAACTGTCGAGATTCCTGTTCAGGTGAGCGACGATGATCGGCAGCAACGTGTCAATGACCAGTGAACTCTTTCCCGACCCACTGACTCCCGTGACACACACCAGTTTGTTAAGTGGGATGCTGACCGTCACATTCTTCAGATTGTTGCAGCGTGCGTTGCGAATCGTCAGTTCCCCCGAAGAGAGTTCTTCGTCGGTAGAGAACAACTGCCGCTGTGCTGCGTCAGGGTCGGAAACGGCGGGCTGCCTGTTCACCTGTTTTCCATTTCGGTTGGTGTCGTCACCAGCGAGAACTCTGGAAATCGGGGCGTCGGCAGTGAGATCGCCACGCAGATAACGACTGGTGGGCGTGTCAGCAGTACCTGCGGCATCTTCGGGCGTCCCGGCGAACAACAGGCGGCCGCCCTCTACGCCGGCTCCCGGACCAAGGTCGACCAGAAAATCGGCCGCACGCATCACTAGGCCATCGTGTTCAACAATGACAACCGTTGCACCGGAATCACGGATATCGAACAGTGTCTGCAGCAGATTCTGAGTGTCACGAGGATGCAGCCCGGCCGTTGGTTCATCCAAAACGAAGCAGGCCCCATGAAGTCCTGTGCCCAGACACGCCGCAAGACGTGCGCGTTGAAATTCACCGCCCGAAAGAGTTCGCGTGGGACGGTTAAGCGTGAGATACCCGATGCCGGCCTGCTGCAGACATTTGAGTCGACGTTGAATATCAGGAAGTGTTTTGGCGGCGACAAGGGCCGCATCGTTTGAAAGTGACTGCTCCATCTCCGCTTCGATGGCGTCGGCACCTGGTCGTCGATTTCGGAGAGACGATTCCCACGACCGGAGTCGTACAAGAGCATCATCAACACTGAGCGAAGTAAAGTCAGCGATCGAATCACCAAGAAAAGTTACACCGCGCGCGAACGGCTGCAGGCGTGAGCCGTTACAGGTGCGACACGGAATCTGACGGAACACAGTAATGTCAGCAACGTCTTCTGTAACGCCCGTCACTCCGAAGCCCTCACAGTCAGGGCATGCTCCACGCGCACTATTGAAGCTGAACGTACGCGGCTCGGGTGCCGGAAAGCTGAGGTCACAGTCCGGGCAACTGAATTTTGTGCTGAAAAATTGATCCCGCCACTGCCCGTCAATCTGCTCACAGACAACACATGTGCCATCGCTTTCCCGGACGGCCAGATGAACTGATTCCCGCAGCCTCTGATCGATCCCGTCCTTCACAATGATCCGGTCAATCACAGCATCAACGTTGTGTTCTTTGCGGGCGCAAAGGTCCGGCACATCGGCGATATCCAGCAGTTCACCATCCACTCGAACGCGGACGAAACCGTTGCGGCTGATGCGTTCAAAGACGTCCTTATGACTGCCTCGGCGGGCACGAACCATTGGCGACAGCACCATCAGTCTGCTGCGTTCGGGAAGTCGCAGCACTCGCTCCACGATCTGATCCACAGACTGGCTTTCCACCGGCTTCCCGCACGTAGTGCAATGAGCCGTTGCCGCTCGAGCGAAAAGCAGTCGCAGATAGTCATAGATGTCGGTCGTGATGGCCAGCGTACTGCGAGCAGGGGCGGTGGTGACGCGCTGGTCAACGCACACAGTGGGCGGCAGTCCACTGACTTCGTCCACGGCCGGTCGAGGCAACTGTTTCAGCAGAGTGCGGGTGTGGACGGAGACGCTTTCCAGATATCGTCGCTGACCTTCCGCAAACAGCGTATCAAATGCCAGCGAACTTTTTCCTGATCCGCTGACCCCCGTCACAACGATCAGTTTTCCGAGCGGCAGATCAACACTGACATTCTGCAGGTTGTGCGTTCTGGCGCCACGAATCCTTATGGATGGTGGTACCCCAATGTCAGTCATGGTTGCGTCTCCTTTGCGGGAACCGTGACAAAGTGATCCGCCGATAACGACTGTTCACCGTCGAAACGATACGCACAAAGGAATCCGAGTTTGGCGACGCTGTAGTCCAGACACGCGATGTTCGACTTGAGCGGTGCAGGAGTCGGATTCGGCAGCCAGTAATGCCCAACGAATACAGGTGGCTGGTCGGCAGAGTAGGGGACCGCAGGCGCATCGATGGGGATCGGCTCCTTCGAAAGTCCGGGGTTCACTGGCAAACCGTAAGAGGCCCACGTTTCACCGGTTGGTTCGTCGTACCAGCGAATGCGAATTCGCCGCCGCACGTTTCCTTCCTTGTCTGTCACTGTCACATCGTCAGGCAGCGCGAGCTCCGGGCCTTTCATCACACACTCCACGGCCTCAAACAACGGATCACCAGGAGTGGTCGCCTGTTTCAGAAATGCGGCCGTAATACTGCCATCCTGATTGACTGCGGCATTGATCGTCTCTATGCCCGCACTGTCCCAGCAGGCATGAACAACTCGCAGATTCCCCAGATCCAAAGCGGGAGGCAACGTTCGAAACCAATCCAGAGCCGTTTCGAGTTCATCGTCCGTAAATTGCCGCAGTGTCTGGCTGTGCTGGTGTTCGTTTTTCTTCGAGTGAACGCGAAGGAATTGATTCGGAACTGCGGGATCAGGAGTGTGATAGGCCAGAGCATTGAACTCATGATTACCCATCACTGCGAGTGCGGCATCATTTTCCGCCATAGACTTTGCGATCCGCACGACGTCCGGAATGTGGGGGCCACGATCGACAAAGTCCCCACAGAATATCACACGGCGGGTGGGATGGCGAAAGCACCCGGACTGCTCCGAGTACCCCAGTTTCGCCAGCAGCTCAACCAGTTCGTCCGCGTGACCGTGAATGTCTCCGATGATGTCGAACATGTTGATTTGGTATGTTACCGGTTAATCGAAATTGCTGACACCGGTGCCCGCTGAATTCCAGTGCGTAAACTCAGGCGGACTGCCTGCGCTGTTTCGCCTGCTTCACTCGGGGCGCAGACTTCCAGCGACGATGTACCCAGAAGTATTGATCCGGAGCCCTTCGAACGAGTGATTCCAGCGCGGTCGTGAATTCCTGAGTGATCTTCACCACAGCATCAGCCGTCGTGAACTCACGGCTGTCAATGACGTCCTCGGTCGCCAGCTCAAACTGTGTCCAGCGACTCTCGTATTGTTCGTCATCAGGAAGTCGCCACGCTCCCCCAACCACAATAATCGCATCATACTGAAGAGCCAGCAGGGCGATGGACTTGAACGTGGACGCAGGCTTGCCAAAGAAGTCGACAAACACACCGCGACGCCCCGCATCCTGGTCACACAGCAGCGAAACGCTGTTTCCGACTGAGAGTTCTTCCAACAATTGGGTACTGGCCCCGGACTTTGAAATCGTCCAGTTGCCTGTGGACTCCCGAAAACGCCTGAACCATGCGTCCAGCCAGGGATTGTCGAGATCGCGGGCGACGACCCCCATCGGAAAATCGAAGTGGCCAAAAGTGTTCACTGAAATTTCCCAATTACCGAAGTGTCCTCCCAGAAACAACACTGGTCGGCCGGTCGCGACCGCCTGAATGCATTCATTGCGCTGATAGAATCGCAGTACATCAGTGCAGTTGTACAGACGAAAACGACGTTCCAGCTGGATGATTTCACAGACCATACGGAACAAATGTCGCCACATTCCGTAAGTCATACGGTCAACATCCGCGTCAGAATAATCTTCGCCAAGGGCCTGACGAATGTTCTCCGCAGAGATGCCGTACCGAGTCAGTCGTCGTGGCACCACGCAGTGCAGAAACCAGGCTGCGGAATCAGCACACCGGCGAGCTGACCTCACCGGAAGGCACCGCAACAAAAAAAGAACGGCGCAGAAGAATACGTATTCGCAGAAGTGTCTGAATTTGCGGGCGTCCATGCCTGATCGTTCCGATTTCGATGCTGTCACTGCCACGGTGAAGTTTAGCGCACTTTGCTGCCACTCGCCAGACCGGCCTGCACATTGCGCCGTTACTGCATGGAAACCTGCTGTTCCACGGGCAAGGCCGCCAGTCCTATCCCCGAATAGTAAAATCCGTGACGGGACATCTGATGGCGATCGTACAGATTACGACCGTCGAAAATAACCGGAGCATTCATCTTCAACTTAATATAGTCAAAGTCAGGACTCCGGAACTCATTCCACTCAGTCAGAATTGCCAATGCGTCAGCTCCGTCACACGCATCATAGTGGTGCTGACAGTAGGTAATGCTGTCGCCAAGTTCGTGCCTCACATTTTCCACGGCCACCGGATCAGATGCCTGAACGCTGGCACCAGCTTCCAGCAGCGATCGAATCAGAATCAAGGACGGTGCCTCCCGAATGTCGTCTGTGCAAGGCTTAAACGAAAGCCCCCATACGGCAATCGTCCTGCCGGCAAGGTCTCCACCGAAGTAGCTCTTCAGCTTCGCGAACAGCACATTCTTCTGCTCGTTGTTGGTTTCGTCGACGGTGCGAAGAATCCGAGGTTTAATCCCGTTCACCTCGGCAACCGCGGCAAGAGCACGCACGTCTTTGGGAAAACAGGACCCACCGTATCCGACCCCGGGGAACAGAAACGAAAAGCCGATTCTCGCGTCGTGACCAATCCCCTTACGAACCTCGTTAATATCTGCATTTACCTTTTCACAGATGTTGGCAATCTCGTTAATGAAGCTGATCTTCGCTGCCAGCATGCAATTGGCTGCGTACTTGACCATTTCAGCACTTTCAATCCCCATGGATATGAATGGTTTTTCAGTGCGAAGGAATGTCTTGTACAGCTCGTTCAGGATTTCGGAAGCAGCCTGTTCGTCCACTCCCACGACAACTCTGTCCGGTTTGGTGAAGTCATTAATTGCGGCGCCTTCCTTCAGAAATTCCGGATTCGACGCCGAGTAGAACTTCGTTTCCGTTTTTGCCTCAATCCACGCGCGCACCCGCCGATTCGTACCTACGGGCACAGTACTCTTGCAGATAACAACAGTGCCCTCGTCCAGGTACGGAGCCATCTGCTCGGCTGCACTTTGAACGTATTTCAGATCGGCCGCCCCATCGTCGTCCTGCGGAGTACCAACGCAGATGAAGACGCATTTGGCACCGCTGATCGCCTCTGCATAATCCGTTGTAAACAACAATCGACATGCAGACGCATTGCGAGTGACAAGTTCAGTCAATCCCGGTTCATAGATCGGGACACCGCCACTATTCAACAAGTCAACCTTCTTCTGGTCGACGTCCAGGCAAGTAACGTCGTTGCCGCTTTCGGCAAAACAGGTCCCCGTCACGAGTCCAACGTAACCAGTCCCAATCATCGTCACTTTCATCGATTTAGCCTTTCGCCGTCGCGATATTTCAACTAATTTAAATAAGTCTTGATTTTTGGTTGTCGGACACCCAATGTCTGCTCGACGTCTCAACCCGAATTCGTCACGAGTGGAACGTGCATCTACTTCCGATTGGCTACCGGATGAGCATCAACTTCAGACGGCGCCGGGGAATTCCAGCGAACGTCAACGTCTTCGAGTATTTTGTGAACCCCTCGTCGACCACCGCCGGGCCTCTGAGCAGTGGCAGCCAGGCCATTCCTGACTTCATTGGTCACATATATCGGCCGGGCGCGAACCTGATCATAGATTCGTATCACGTATTCACCAAGCACGATGATTCCGAATGCGTTCAACGCACCAAAGAACGACGCCGTGATGATAATGGACGTCCAGCCTGGAATGGCGAATCCCGTCAACGCTTTGTGATACAGCACGAAGCCGACAGCGGACAGGCAAACCACTGACGATGCAGCAGCAATACCGTAAAAAAGTGTCAGGGGGAACGAGGAAAAAGAGAAGATGGCCGTCTTAGCGAGTTTAAACAAACCCAGAAGTGAAACCCGCGGATTGTCGTCGTGACGGGCCAGACGTTCGACCGGAATTCCGGTCTGACGAAAGCCTGTCCAACTGCGAAGGCCTGGCAGATATCGATCCCGTTCCGGAAGACTCAGCATGGCGTCGACAACGCTGCGATCCATCAGGCTGAAGTTGCCGGCGTCATCCGGAATTCTACTTTCGGCAACTGCGTTCAGTACGCGATAGAACCCATGAAATAAGACGCGTTTGGGCAGCGATTCCTTGCGGTTAACACGCTGAGCGTAAACAACGTCAAAACCAGATTCCCACTGCGTAAGGAACTTCGTAATCGCACCCGGATCATCCTGCAGATCAGAATCCATCAGAATTACAACATTGCCACGGGCCTGCTCCAGACCGGCATGCACAGCGGGCTGATGTCCGAAATTACGTGACAGGTGAACGACAACAATTCGTTCGTCCTGACCGGCAAGACCATCCAGCAATTCCCGGCTGCCATCAGTAGAGCCATCGTTCACATATACGATTTCGCACGCGCGGCAGCAATCCTGAAGCGCGTCGCGCACAGCATCGGTCAGCTGTCGTAGATTGGCGGCCTCATTAAAAATGGGCATCACCACTGAGACAAAGCATGTTCGACGGTCTCGAATTGGGGCATCGGTCGCATCGATCATTTTCGCAGAACTCCAGCCAGTGACAATCCCGCCGGAACAGGCAGCTTGTCCATGCACCATCGCTCGGCGGCAGCCGCCGACAACAGAGCCCGATTCGTGAAGCAAGAGACTTCCGGAAAATCGGGCTGTTCTCGCTTGGGGAAGATTTTTTCCCAGCCTCGAACCGCCATCGCCGCAGGCAGAGTAAAGCTATTCCAGTGATTCAACCACTGCACTCGGAATCCCGCTTCATTCGCGTGGCGACGAAACTCATTGGCAGTGTACCGTCGAAAATGGCCAAGCTGTACATCCCAGCGACTGAACAGCCACGGATAGGCCGGCACAGTCACAATGACAGCTCCGTCGTCCGCCAATGCCCGGTGCACGTGCTGCAGTACCTCAACGGGAAACTCGTCGTGCTCCAGAACATCCAGCAGCACAACTGCCTTCAGCTCACTGTCTTCGACAGGCCATGTGTCTCCGAGGTCGTGGACATGCACATCCTGTACTCCCCGACTGCGCACGTGCTCCACCGATTCGGGCATCAGGTCATAACCCGTCACGTCGTAACCGGTCTCGCGAAATTCGATCAGGTTGCGACAAGACCCAATGCCACCTTCCACCAGGCGGCCTGGTGGCGGGCAATGCTTCTGCAATAGCCGGGTCACCAACTGGCGTTTGGCGACGTGCCACCAGTAGCTGTCTTCAAGATCGACAAGTTGTTGCAGGTGGCTGGCTTGCATATGTCCGTGATTTCCGAGGCAGAAAAGAGTCCTGGGGAATCTGTATCACTGGTGGGCAGAGCACCGGTCTCATGGACGAAGCTATCATCTGTGTGAGTTCGCTCCGGACTGACGTCTGGAACGGCAACGTATTGTGCGGATGTTCCGGAAAGTATGACGGTCGTGCTCATCATGTTGATTTTTGGCAACATCTGCATCCACACGAACTGACCAACGACACGTTTCAATCACTACAACCGGCATGATCGTCGTTGTGTAAACAGTCGCGGCCTTCAATAAGAGCGTCGCCAAAGACGTAACACGCTGTCGGTTTCAAATTGGCGAACTCAATACAGTGAGACAGTTTTCTATTGAACACGACCTGCCGTCTACATCACACAAAATTCGCGTCCGAATACGTGGTGTGCACAAACAGCAATTCGTCACGCTTCGCAAATCAGGAGACTACGTGCCAGCAGCCACATGCCCAAACCGCAGCAGTGCATCAACGATCGCATCGGGGCGAATGTTGGGTGGAGGCTGCGCGCTGTTGCTGCTCGTGCTGGGCCCCCTGTTCGTGTGTATGCCGCTGAATTCGGACACAGCGCTATTTGATCTCCAGGCCGAATGCGTTCTGGAGGGCGGAGTTCTTTATCGTGACATCGTGGAACCCAATCTGCCCGGAGTTGTCTGGATTCATCTCGCCGTTCGCCCTCTGGTTGGCTGGTCATCTGAAGCCATCCGTACTGTCGATCTGCTGATTTTCGCAGGGATCGTATTCCTGGGGATGCGTATGCTTCGCACTCCGCAGGCCGGGGGCGCGTTCGCATTCACAGCGTCGGCGTTCTATCTTTGTTGCAACGAATGGTGCCATTGCCAGCGAGATACATGGATGCTGTTGCCAGCCCTGGCCGCTGTGCTGCTCAGGCTGCAGGGCGGGGCGGTAAAGCCGCGCGACCTGAAGCTGGCCATCCTGGAAGGAACACTGTGGGGCTGCGCATTCTGGATTAAGCCCCATATCGCGGTGCCCGCGATATTTGTCATTGCCATCGATGTCCTGCCCCGAAAACAACAACGTCACATCGTCACGGAAACCGCAGCCGTGGTTGCCGGCGGAATACTCGCAGCGCTACCCGGCATCTGGTGGCTGATCGACAACGGCGCATGGCCGCATTTCTGGGAAATGATGTTGGAATGGAATCCTGAGTATCTTGCAGCAGGACGTGAACGAGGGAACCTGGACCGCTGGCAGATGATGGCCTACCGCTTTCATCCGTGGTGGGTCGTGCATGCTGTCGCCATACCACTGGCCTTTCGAGTCGCCCTCAATGCCGTTACGGTGCGAGACGGGAATGCGGATAACCGCAGTCTGAGCCTCGTGGCCGCCATCTACGTCGGATGGTTGCTGCAGGCCGTTATCCTGCAGCACGCGATGGACTATATCCACGCACCGACAATCGTTCTCGGTCTGCTGTTAATCAGCGCGTGGCCGTGGCAATTTAATGTGGCACCTCGCAGAGTTGCCACATCCTGTTTTGTCTGTCTGGCGTTGCTTGCTGCACCGATCCTGAATCTGCAGCGTCTGGCTCTGTGGCCGCGTTGCTGGTCCGAGGGAAGCTCCACGCAGATTCGTGCCACACTGGCTCACGGCACATTTCCGGCGTGGCAAAATCTAATTCGCGTCGTCGATTTCCTGCGTGAAGAACCCGTGAAAGACGGTGAGCTAACGTGTCTGAACGTTCACAGCGTACACGTTTTCCGAGAACTCAGAGTACAACCGGCGACACGATACTGGTGTACTTTGATTCTGCAGGATCTCTTCAAACGTCGCGCCACAAGCATTAATCAATCCGTGCGCCAAAACACGTCACGATTAGTTGTTACAGAATCTGTCGAATCTGAACTCACGAGTGAATACTCTGCGGACGAATTCCCATGGAATCTTCCCGTCGTATTCGAAGCCGGCACATACAGAGTGTTGGCCACAGATGCTCGGACGAAGTCCACAACACTCTGTAGGCATCGACGGAGTCCGGGCTGCATTCTGAGCAGAAATCCTGCCTGCCACCAAAACGCTGGTGAACACATCAGGCATCATCAGAATGTCTCGCCACAGGAGCCCTGTGCGTCAACTTCCTCCGACACCGGCGGTGTACCGCGACTCAGGATCTCTCGATTCTGCAAGTCGTACTTCGCCCCCACCCACAGTGGTATGTACCTTTCGCTGTCAGTGGAGTCTGAAGTCCACGTCTTCGGGTCGTAGAGCAACACCACGCCGTCTTTTTTCCCGATGACGTTAAACTCATTGCCGACCACAACGATCGCCGTCCCTTCGTCGATACCGATGCCCAATAATTTCCTGCGGTCGATGGAGGGCTGCATCTTCCCCTCAGGATCCATGAGAACTTCGATCAGCCCCTGCTGGCGTTTCCGAGGAATCACATGCTGATCGATGGCTGAATTCTTAATGTATCCCAACCCGCGCTGGTGGTCACCAATCATCACGTCGCTGCCACTGGTATCACCTCGAACCAGAAACGACCCCTGAATCGACGCGCCTGCCGAACTGCCACCGATGACACCGCCACGTTCCAGAACATTACGAAATTCCGTTTCTGTCCGCGTTCCAAGGTACGCATCCGCAATCCGCCACTGCCGACCTCCTGTGAACCAGACCGCGTCTGCGTCACGAATCGGCTGAACGAATGCTTCGGTGTCGGCCTCGCTTCGGTCGTGGGTATGAACGACCGTAACATTCGACATTTCACATTTTTCACGAGCAAACTTTGCTGAGCGGTGCGCGAAATAGTCGTACTCCTCTGAACTGGACGAGGCCGTCGACACGATCACAACTTTTGCATCCGGGCCACCTGCCAGTGTCAGGAAATGCCTGAAGCCGTTGCCGGCACCGCCGCCATCAATAACAAGTGTTCCTCTTCGGGGTCCGATATTCTCGTTGGCCCCTGCAGGCAGCTGCGCGGACGACCAGACTACAAGAAGTATTGCGCACCAGAAACAACGGAATTCGGTACGACAGAAACGACGACACTGAATCGGCGTCCACCTCGCCGCAGTGGAAATTGCAGTCAACGAATTCACGTAATATTCCTTTGGCACATTCTCAGAACAGCTCCGCCAACGGCTGCCCGTTTTCTTCCACGAAGTAGCGAGGTCGCTGACGTTCGTCGAGATAGGTGCCGCCCAGGGGCACGTCCATGTGTCGATATATCGTCGCTGCCAGGTCGGCAGGAGTCACCGGGCGTTCTTTGATCGTGCCCCCGTCGCTTGTGCTTGCTCCGATCACCTGACCATGACGCAGACCGCCTCCGGCCATACACATGGACATGACGACGGGCCAGTGATTGCGCCCGTCGACACTTTTCTGCGTACCCATGTTGGGAGTCCGTCCGAATTCGCCCATGGCGATAACAAGCACGTCGTCCAGCAGGCCGCGTTCATCCAGATCTGATACCAACGTTGTCAATAGATGGTCGAACAGCGGCAGTAGCGGTTTAAGTCCCTTTGAGATGCCACCGTAAACACCACCCGGAATACCATGGTTATCCCAGGTCCCCGATGCTGTGTGGTGGCTCAGATCCAGCGTCACGAAGCTGACGCCGGACTCAACAAGGCGTCGAGCCAGCAAAGCCTGCTGACACCAGAGGTGATCTCCGTAACGCTCACGATACTTCGCCGGTTCCCGGGAAATATCAAATGCCATTTGCGCTCGCCGCCCCAGCACCATGTCGAATGCCTGCTGTCCGTACTGGTCGACGGCCTCCATTGAACCCGATTGATCAAGTCCGCTGCGAATCCGATCCAGATCTTTCATCAGCAGCCGCCGGTCAGAAAGTCGACCGACATCCAGCTGCCCCGGCAGTTGGAACAGATCAGCGCCTGTCGTTCTGTCAAGAGGCTTGCCCAGCAGGTCATACTGAGGCAAAACAGATGCCTTATCACCAACGAATGGATCGTACTGTTTACCCAGCCAACCGCCCCATGCAACGTGCGTCGGATGTTTCATGAAGGCTACGTACGGCGGCATCGCAGGATGATTGGGTCCGTGGTGCTTAGCCACGATGGAAGCGATGGCCGGATGACGGTCTCCTTTCGGATTCGTGCGTGGAGCCGCTGCGCGGTTGCCGGTCTGCATCACCTGATTCGGCTGGTGACTGCTCTTGCGAGGATCCACAGAGCGAATGACGGTAAACTTGTCCAGCATTGCCGCCTGCTTCGGCAGATGCTCGCAAATGAATGTGCCGGGCAGCGCGGTGGGAATCGGAGCAAACGGTCCTCGATTGTTAAATGGGCGATCCGGCTTGGGATCCCACGTGTCGATATGACTGGGCCCACCGGTCATCCACAGCAGGATGACACTTTTCCGGCTCATCGGTTTACCAAGATCAGCAGCGGCCGCGCGTGTCTTCAGCAGATCAGGCACCGTCAGGCCCGCGATTCCGGCGAGTCCGGCCTTTAACATATTTCGGCGGCTACAGACCGTAAGCCCCTCGTTGACCAGCGGATAATAATTGGTGAAGGCGTGTTCAGCGTGGCTCATGGGTGGGCACCTGTGGAGAGTAGTCCTGAATTGTCTACGGAAAGATCATGAAAGTCCACTGCGAAACAATCTCACCGGCGCCCCGCCGTCATTCAAAAGATGACGGAGCAGTGTTTTTCGACAGCATTCCGTCAAACATCCCGATTGCGATACTCGTTAAAGTCCATCTTCCGGCAGAAACTCCTGGGGTTCAGCAGCGGCCGTGACCGCAGAAAAACTGCACAGGGGCTCGAATGAATTCAGGTACGGCCATCGCTAAGCTCGTAACCGCGGGAGTGGATAGCGAAATGGTGTCTCAACGACTTATGATTCTGCCAGCAGTAAACATGACACTCGTTTTCAGATGATTTCCAATCTCAACTCAGACGGCAAGACATGCACCCGGACAGGATCGGCTCGTACCGAATCAACCGTAAGATCGGCTCCGGCGGGATGGGCAACGTCTATCTGGGTGTCCACGAAGACACCGGCGAGGAAGCGGCGATAAAAGTGCTGCCGGCGTCCATGGCGCAGGAAGACGGATTCGTCATCAGATTCTCGCGCGAGATTGACGCACTGAAGGCCCTCAGCAGTCCATACATTGTCAAACTGTTTCACAATGGCACATCCGACGACGGCAGCTATTACTACTCGATGGAGTTCGTGGATGGCGAAACCTTGACGGCTATGATTTCGCGGCGAAAGAAAATCCCGTGGCAGGAGGTTATCGACGTCTCACTGCAGATCGCCCGCGCACTCAAAGCCGCGCACAACGCAGGCATTATACACCGGGATCTGAAACCATCGAACCTGATGCTGGCGAATGACGGCACCATCAAACTGACCGATTTCGGCGTTGCACACATATTTGCCACGACACGACTGACTCGCACCGGCGGCGTTGTCGGAACCGCCGAATACATGTCTCCCGAACAGGCACGTGGACAACGCGCGACGAAACACAGCGACCTTTATTCTCTTGGCGCTGTAATGTACGCGATGTTGACAGGTCGCCCACCTTTCACCGGAAAGATGGCCAATGACATCCTGCACAAGCATCAGTTCGCACAATTCGACAAGCCGAGCCATTACGTTCCCGATATCCCCCGACTGCTGGAAGAATTCGTTTGCAAACTACTGGAAAAGAAACCGGGGGATCGCTTTCCTGACGGACTAGTCGCCATCAAACAGCTGGAGAACATACGAGCTCGCATCGAGTTTTCCGGAAAAGCAAATATTGACACCGTTATCGGAAATGGCGAAGTGGTGTCAGACCGCACGGCTGACCGTGCGTCCGATCACACCCTTGGAGCAACGCCGCACAGGGATAACGCAGAACATGGCCCAGGTCCGGCAACGATGGTCCGGAATTTTGTCAGGGATGATATTGAACGACAGCTGCAACAGTCCCCGGTCGCGAAGTTTTTTGACAACACTGTGGTTCTGTTAACCTTGTTCGCGATCGTGATCGCCGCTGGCTTTTACCTTGCCAAAGAAACAGCTCCCGATCCGGCTGAGGAACTTGCGGCGGCCGAAGAGATCCTGGCAGATGAAGCCACTCCGGCATGGCTAAGAGTTCGAGATGAAACTCTCGTCCCATTACTCGAATCTGATGCGCTCCCGAAACGTCGAACGGAAATTGAAAACTGGATTCGCCGTGTGGATCAGTACGAATTCTGTCGAGACGTCAGGATCTCAACGCCGAGTGATCCGTCCATCGATTCGGAATTACAGCGTTTGATCCGTCGCGCCTTTCAGACATACGCCGACGGCGATATTTCCAACGGACGTACAGAACTGGAAACGGTACATGAGATCATTCACGACGATCCCAGGTACACATTTCTTGCAAATTTCACAGCAGCAACACTGAATGACTGGGGAAATGAGCAGAACATTGCGGGTCGCCGCGAGCTTGTGACCGCGATGCGCGACCGCGCCAAAAATCTGGCCGCAGAAAACAAGACCATTCGTGCAGCTGCCGTCCTGCGTTCAACGATTCACCTGTATCAGAAGGATACCACCGTCGAACGGGAACTGGCCGATTGCAGCCGCCTGCTGGATCAACTGGAGACAGCAGCAATCAACAAACAGTCGGAAGTTGAATCTACGGAGCCAGTCCCGTGACAGACGAACTTCGCCTGAGTACATTCCCCGCATTGGCCGCATTGGCCGCTGAGCAGACCATCAAAAGAAGCCCCGATTCATTATGGACCTTAAAGATTATATTCGTTCCGTTTCGGATTTCCCCAAACAGGGCATCATGTTTCGCGACATTACACCGATGCTGAAATCGGCTGCCGCCATGAAAGAAGTTGTCCGTCAGCTGGCTGAACCGTTTCGAGACGCCGGCATCTCTTCTGTTCTGGCAGCAGAGGCCAGGGGATTCGTCTTCGGTGCTCCGCTGGCGATGGAATTGGGGGCGGCATTTGTTCCGGTACGAAAACCGGGGAAACTGCCATTCGACACGGAGACGCTGCACTATGACCTGGAGTACGGCTCTGACACGCTGGAGATTCACGCCGACGCGGTTGAGCGAAGTGATCGAGTATTACTGGTTGACGACCTGCTTGCCACCGGGGGGACCATTGAAGCCTGTCTGGAACTGGCAACGAAACAAGGAGCAGCCGTCGTCGGCGCGGCGTTTGTCATTGAGCTGGACTTTCTCAATGGCCGAGATCGACTGGGAGACACGACCGTTCACAGCCTGATTCGATATCAGTCAGAAGACGCTGACGAGTAGATCGTGCTATGTCTGATTCAATCCTTCCACAACTCGTAGAGCGGTTTCAAAAGACGATGGCGCACGCATGGATGGTGCGGACCTTCATCAAGCACTGCGACGAAGTTGAGGACTATCCGGAGTTGATGGGGATCGTACGATCAGTGTTCGATATGAGCCGTGCAATTGAGTCAAAGACGGAGGATCCGGCCGCCTATTTTCGCTTTGCTGGAAAGAAGATTGGAAAGCTCCGTAAAGCCGCAGAGCAGTTTCAGCAGGATGCCTGGAGTGCCTCCACGCACACGAATTTCCAGCAGGCCGTCCGCTCTGTGCTGTATGCCACGGAACAGATGGAAGCCATTCTCGCAGAAGCCAAAGCGGCAATTCAAAGCAACGATTAGTGTCGGATCGAAATCCGGATCTTCAAAGCACATCAGCGGTTTGACGTTGGGACGTGTGTGTCGTAAAACGGGGTTCTGCGTTATTACCTGGCTCACCAGATGAAGGGCATTCCCATGCGATTTTCGTTTTTTCCTGCCGTTGCTGCCGCATTCCTGATATCAACAGGTCACGTCAACGCAGAACTAAAAGCAGGAGCTGCTGTCGTCGACGTCACACCATCGAAGTTCCCGGTACTGGTGAACGGAGGCATGACAAGTCGGAGCGCGTCAGAAGTGGTTACCCGAATCAATGCTCGAGCGATCGTGCTCGACGACGGTCGCGAACAAATTGGTATTGTGGTGGTTGACAGCTGCATGATGCCGAGACCTCTGCTGGACGAAGCCAAGCA
The DNA here is from genome assembly GCA_029247265.1 of Fuerstiella sp. Taxonomy (GTDB): domain Bacteria; phylum Planctomycetota; class Planctomycetia; order Planctomycetales; family Planctomycetaceae; genus Fuerstiella. Next base: position 26,322 of record JAQWLN010000074.1, on the reverse strand, counting down.
GCTGGCAGCACAGCAAACCCGTCTGAAGCCAGAACGGATTCTGATCTCCGCGACACACACACACACCGCACCGTCATCAATGGGAGCACTCGGAACAGATGCGGATACCGATTACCTGCCGGTTCTCAGAGCTGGCATTGCTGAAGCATTAATGAAGGCAGAGGCTAACCTGGAGCCAGCAACCGTTGGCTGGGCCGTCGAGAACGCGGCTCAATTCACAGCGCTGCGGCGATGGATTCGCAGACCGGACCGACTGGCGGACGACCCCTTCGGCAATGCGACCGTACGGGCGAATATGCATTCCGGGAGTAACTGGGATGACGTCACCGGCGAATCCGGCCCGGAAGATCCTGATCTTTCGATGATATCTCTGCAGGCCCTTGATGGCCGGCCGATTGCGGTGCTGGCAAATTTTTCGATGCATTATTTCTCAGGACAGAAAGCGCTGGCAGCCGATTACTTTGGCCTGTTCAGTGAGGGGCTGCAGAAACAAATCGTCACCCCCGACAGAAACCATCCACCATTTGTCGGTATCATGTCGCACGGCTGCAGCGGCGATATCTGGCGCCGCGACTACAAGAAGCCACCCGCAGAGCAGAACCCATTCAAGACAATCGAGGACTATACGGCTGGGCTGCTTGAGATTGCAGTAAAGGCATACGCCACGATTGAGCACAAAGCGGACGCTGATCTGGCAATGGCGGAAGCCAGACCCGTGCTGAACTATCGCGTGCCTGATCTGCAGCGGCTGGACTGGGCGAAGAGAATCGTTGCCGAATTAGGCGACCGTCCGCCGAAGACCCCTGAAGAAGTCTACGCCCTGGAACAAATCATTCTGCACGAACGACAAACGACAGAGATTGTCGTCCAGGGCCTGCGCATCGGCGACATCGGCATCGCCACGACACCGAATGAAACATACGCGCTCACGGGGCTGAAAGTGAAGCTGCAGAGTCCGCTGCCGAAAACGATGGTCATCGAGCTTGCCAACGGCGGCGACGGTTATAGTCCACCGCCGGAGCAGCACGTCCTGGGAGGCTACAATACGTGGGCTGCTCGTTCTGCGGGACTTGAAGTACAGGCGGAACCAAAGATCACAGAAACCGCACTGCAGCTACTGGAAGAATCTTCCGCAAGACCACGGCGTCATTATCAGCAGAGTCGGGGGAAGGCAGCGATTGCTCTTGCCAAGGCCAAGCCGCTGGCATGGTGGCGGCTGGACGAAATGAGGGGGACGTACGCCGTGGATTCATCAGGCAACGGCCGGGACGGACATTACGAACCGGCCGTCGCGTATTTTCTGGAAGGTCCGGCCTCTGAAACACTGTGTGCCAACGGAGAAAGAAACCGCGCGGCGCACTTTGCCGGAGGCCGCATGCTGACCCGGCTTTCCCAGCTGACTGACGCGTATACAGTGACGATGTGGTTCTGGAACGGAATGCCAAACGATGCACGCGATGTCACCGGCTGGATGTGTTCCAGAGGGCACAACAACGGGCTCAGCGCAGACAGCGAACATCTGGGCATCGGCGGAACGTCGACCCAGCCTGGTCACCTGATCTTCGCGCGAGGCAACAGCGCAAGTCCGCTGCTCGGTTCAACAGAGATTGCCCGCTGGACATGGAATCATGTCACTCTGGTTCGCGATGGCAACACTGTCCGAGCGTATCTGAACGGTAATCCAAAACCGGAAATTGAAGGCGTCGTGTCGCCGAAGGTTCGGTCCACCAGCGACCGATACTTTTGGGGCGGACGGTGTGACAACGATTCCAACTGGGAAGGCCGCCTGGATGAAATCGCGGTGTTCGACCGAGTTCTGACCGCGGCTGAAATCGGCAGCTTAGGTTCGCCGAAGTAACACGCTGTCAGCAGTCCAACAACTCGAACAGTGTTTGAGTTCGCAGAATCGCAGCGTTCTCAGGAAACGTATGAAATGCATGGACAACGAGTCCCTCCTGCAGCACGTCACACTTCAGCAGACTGATACAGTCGGGACTCTGGGGCGTTGCTCCAGGTACGACCAGGGATAGAGTCGCGTTCTGCGCATCCAACTCAAACTCCCGGTGCAACTGCAGGTAAACGTCCAGCGGGACACTCTCAAGCTGATAACTGCAATGGTACCTCACCTGGGGCAGATCGATCATGTGCGTGCGGTAACCGATCAGCCGTCGATCGATCACTTTCAGGTGTTCCGGAAAGCCCTCGTGTTTCGTGGCCACCACTTCTGTGACGACGGATTCATCCGTCCGAAACTCCAGCAGATGCCCGGTCGGCCCCAGACGCATTTGAGCTTTTTGCCCTCCGAATCGAATCGTACACTGCTTAGCAGCATCGAACAGTTCCGGATGAATGGGCCGTTCAAAAGTGCGCAGCACCATGTCAGCAGCATCGGGGCGACTAAGTTGCAGCGGCATAGGATCGGTCCCGTGGTCGGACATGATCAGTCAGATTCAGCAGAACGCACATCGCAAAGTTCGACTGAAGCCGATCATACATTGAACGGACCAAGTACAGATCTTTGGCCAGGCCATTCAGAGGAAGAATAATATTGTCTGGAGGAAAATGAAAACTGTGCAAAAAATGCCTGACCATTCTTTCGTTGAGAGCGCAACCACGGTAGGAATTCTTCCTGGTCAATGCGCATTGAATTCAGCAGCTGCCGACCGCGAGGCCAGGGAATGATGACTCTGCGTCACCGGACCAGACTTCGAGATCGCAGAAAGGGAGTGCAGTGACGTATCGCTCCACGAGGGTGATACTTCACTCCACGACATCCGGCTTCTGAATTCGGAAGATTGCCCGTCGAGTTCGGACGAAAAGTGCGCCATCAGCAATGGCCGGAGTTCCCAGAATGGAATCACCCATATCATTCACGGCAAGAATATTCAGTTCGGGACCGTCACTCAGAACAACCACTCTTCCGTTTTCACTGGCAACATATATTTTTCCGTCACCATAAATCGGCGATGCGAAGTAGTCGCCTTCGTTTCGAATTCGCGCCGGGCCAAACAGAGACTCACCGTTCTTCGTGTCAAAACAGGTCGCAATTCCACCGCCCTTGACGAGCAGCATTCGGTCATTGACCACCATCGGCGACACAATGTGATCGGTGTGTTTCGTGGGGTGCTTCCACAGAACGTGAGTCTCCGTCACGTCGCCTCGTCCACCACCTTTGACTGCCAGAATGAATTCGGCAGCCGGGTCTTTCGCGTCATACGCCGCCCCGGCAAAGTTGTCGGCATTAAGAAAAGCAGCATCCAGTTCCTTTCCTTCCAGATCACCATCCCCGTCAAGGTCGCCGCGACCAAATGTCTTACGGTAGAAGCTTTCCGGGACCGGCCGCTTGCCCACAAATGCCTGAATCTCATCTCTGGTGATTTTGTCGTCGCTGTTGCCGGTTTCAGCCCGATCGACGGATGCCAGCCATTGATTGGCAATGCCTCCGCTTTGCAACGAAATATAAACAACACCGTCAACGCACACCGGCGTCGTCTTGATATTTCGCAGCAGTGTCCGAGCGTGCCACAGTCGTTTGCCCGTTGCCGGATCGTATCCGATCAGCAATCCCGTGCCGCCCACGACGATCTCGTCGCCGCTTGCCGCCTCACAGATGACCGGATGCGAATAGTTGACTGCCATATCGCTGCGATCATCCTTCCACCGCACTTCTCCCGTCCGCTTGTCGAACGCGAAGAACGCCGGATTCAGATCGTCATCCTGGCAGAACAACAACAGATCCTTGTACAGAACGGGCGACATGCCAGCCCCCCACTTAAACACAAAATACGGGACCGGCAGTTCCTTCTGCCAAACGTCCTTTCCGGTTGCCGCATCGACAGTCAGCATTCCGAGAGTGCTGAAGTAGAAATAAACACGTTCCGCGTCGGCTGTCGGAGTAGTCGCGGCATGACTGTTTGTCTTGTGGATTTCCTCAACATCGCCCGCGGGCCAGGAGCGTTTCCAAAGTTCCTCGCCGGTCGCTGCATCGAATGCATAAAGCCCGACGGTCTTGTCGTCGATCATCGCCGATGTAAACAATCTGCCGGCCGCCACGATCGGACAGCCGATTCCATCCCCCAGGTCCGCCTTCCAGCGGACGGCCTGTGTCGCGGAAAACTTTTCCGGTAACGGGCCGGAAGCGTCCGCAATACCAGTGCAATTGGGTCCGCGAAACTGGGCCCAGTCTTCTGCCTGCCCTATCGTGGGAATGAACACGATCAGAATCAGAACGATGGACTGCAGGTAACGTTTCACCAGGTCACGCGACCAGAGTCCACGTATTCCGACAACATCGGGCTGCGCCATCTGCGTCTGGCGGGATGGTTTGCGATGGTCGTCCGATCGGTTCATGTGCGGCATAATTTGGTTCCTGTTGATATTGTCGATGACGCATGATGGCACGAATTCGTGTCGATGTGAATCGAGTCAGCCAAATCCACGTTCAGTCAACGATTGCAATAGGCTCAGATCCCGTTTGCTTCTACGATGGGCGGTGATTTCTCGCTGCAGACACCGGCCCTTTCGACTCGATCAATGAACTATCTGGCTCATGGATATCGGTTCCTGGATTCCCCTCTGTTTCTGGCCGGAACGGCCGTTCCGGACTGGCTGAGTGTTGTGAATCGCCGTGTCCGTGCCCGAAGTCGGCTGGTGCAGCCGATAGTCGATGCAACAGACTGCAATGTCGTGCGCGACGTTGGCAGAGGAATTCTTCAGCATCACCAGGACGACGATACGTTTCACCGTTGTGAATCGTTTCAACAAATGGAAGCTCAGCTGAGCGCACGGTTTCGCCGTCAGATGCCGGACAAATACGATCATCGCCCGGGGTTCCTGGGCCACATCGTCGTCGAACTGATGCTTGACGCGACGTTGGTAGCCCGCGACGAAACACTGCTGAATCGCTATTATTCGGCAATGAGCCTGGTTGACTCCAGCGTCGTCGCACGCGCCGTCAATCGAATGGCGACACGAGAGACAGATCGACTCGCATGGTTCATCGATCGGTTTCGAGAAGAAAAATTCCTTGAGGACTATGCTGACGACGAACGCATGTTCGTTCGTATCAACCAGGTCCTGCACCGAGTAAATCTTCCGGTGATGGAAAAAACAAACATCGAAGTGCTGGCGTGGGCACGCCAACTGTTATCGGACCGAGGCCAGGAGCTGCTGGACGTGGTGACTGGAGCGGGGCAGGGTACCGACCGCGCATGAGCTAACCAGAGAGTCAGGAATCTTCGGCGGATGAAGTACGTTTGACTTTCGAGTGATCCTGGGCCGAAAAAGACTCCCGACCCTTTGTCCTTTCTCTGCTGCTTCCAAATCGCGTCATTTGCGCCTAGAGTCTCTCCGTGCCAAAGGCATTTAATTGCACGAACAACGGTCTTTCAACGAATAACACGAGAGTTATAAAAATGGCCAAAAGCAAAGGTGCCAGGAAGAAAAAGACAGCCCCCGAACCATCCATCGAAGAGTCCATGGACGAACTGCAGGAAATCGTGCAGGTCTTGGAATCCGGTCAGGAGCCACTCGAAGCGTCATTACAAAAATTTGAGCGAGGCATGGGCCTTCTGGGAATCTGCCATCGGCAGTTGGATGACGCTGCCCAGAGAATCGAAATTCTCACCCGGATTGGCGACGATGGGGTGATTGAAACTGCGCCATTCGACGCCACGGCAACCCTCACCAGGCAACAAAACTCCGTTTCAGCTGCCGGGACACAGGACGACACCGAAAAGGATGATGACGCCGAACCATCCACTTTGTTCTGATACCGTTACGTCCCGAGGCCGCGATGCGAGCGTAAATGTTCGGCACTCGATCAGACAGCGGCGACCAGAGCAAAAATCTTGTGGTGGCAGAAACACGTCATCAATCGTCCGGCACTCGCCACATTCACCCAAAGCATTGAAGCATCTATTCCATGGCCGAACCGACACTTACTGAGTCTGCGACCGCCGATCGTCGCAAACCGGAAAACATCGTCGCCCCCCCGACGTCACTGGGAAACATCCTGCGACAGGTTGGCCCGGGATTGATCATTGCGGCCAACATTGTTGGCTCCGGCGAATTGATCATGACGACGAAAACAGGCGCGGAGGCTGGCATTGCGCTGCTGTGGCTGATCCTGCTGGGCTGTGTTGTGAAGATCTTCGTCCAACTGGAACTCGGACGATTCACGATCAGTCACGGCGAGACAACGTTATCTTCTCTCAACCGAGTCCCCGGTCCTCGCAGCAGTCGTGTTAACTGGGTGGTCATGTTGTGGGGATTCATGATGATGACGACCGTGGGACAACTTGGTGGAATCGTCGGTGGCGTCGGCCAGGCACTTTCACTGACGATTCCCATCACCGGTGATTTCGATGTCGCCGTGCGAACGCCGGCGGAAACTGATATTCGCGACTTTGCCGACTGGCAATTGTTTCAGGCCGGAAAATCACCGATTAACGCACCGGATAGCGCAGCCAACCTTGCAACCCTTTCGCCGGAAGCGCTGCGGATTCAGGAATCCCGAATGGGATGGATCGGGCACGATCTGGACCAGCTTGGCGAACGCGGAATCGAATTGATGCGTCTGGCAAAGGCTGGTCTGCCACTGGAGGATTCAGCGGGAAACAGTCTGACCACATTCAAGACCGTCGATGACCGAATCTGGGTGGTGATCGTGGGACTGCTGACGGCCGCCGTGCTGTTCGTCGGTCGTTACAAACTGATTGAACGGTTTTCTGTGACGCTGGTTGTTTCGTTTTCTATTATCACCATGGGCAATGTGATCGCGTTACAGATGACAGACCGCTACGCGATTACGACCGACATGCTGCTGCAGGGGCTGAGCTTCGGTTTTCCGGATGTTCCAAACGCTCTGGTAACCGCCTTCGCGACGTTCGGAATCATTGGAGTCGGGGCCACGGAACTGATCAGTTACCCATACTGGTGCCTTGAAAAAGGCTACGCTCGTTCGGTGGGCCCTCGAGAAGACACGGACGCCTGGCTGAGTCGGGCCAGGGGCTGGTTTCGAGTGATGAAGTACGACGCGTTTGCATCGATGGTCATTTACACGATTGCGACCGCAGCCTTCTTCCTGATGGGAGTGGCCGTGCTGCATTCCGAAGGACGCAATCCCGAAGGCGGACGTATGGTCAGCACGCTGGCGCAAAGTTACGTGCCGATTTTCGGTAGCTACGCTCGCTGGCTGTTCCTGGGCGGAGCCATCGCAGTGCTGTATTCCACGTACCTGGTGGCCAACGCCAGCAACGCTCGCATGGTATCCGATTTTCTGAGTGTCGTCGGCTTGCGCAGGAACGAGGCCGACTCTCCTGCTCGCAGAAAAATGGTGTCCATTTGGTCCGTCGTTCTGCCGCTGGCGTGTGTCGTGGCGTACAACGTATTCCCGAACCCAGTGATTCTGGTTGCGATCGCTGGAATCACCCAGGCGGTCATGCTGCCGATCATCGGGTTTAGTTCTATGTACTTCCGCTACCGTGAAACTGACAAACGACTGCGACCGGGCAAGCTCTGGGACACGTTCCTGATCGTTTCTTGTGTCGGCCTGCTGACGGCCGGCAGCTGGGGCGTTTACAAAACTGTGATGAAGTTCCTGGGTTGAGAAACACCGGGGCGCCACCCACCGATTCACTTCATCTCAACCAATGTTTCCAGCGAACGGGCGAAAGCTCCAAACACTCCCTCGCTGAACAGGATAAATCGAACTTCACGTGGCTGCTTATGCCATTTCTGGAAGTCGATGCAGGTTTTCAGCGCCACGTTGGCCGCCAGACCGAGCGGATAACTGTAGACCCCGGCGCTGATCGCGGGGAAAGCGATGCTGCTGCATTCGTGGTCGACAGCCAGTTGCAGACACTTTCTGTACGCAGACGAAAGCAGTTCCGGTTCACCTTCTTTGCCGCCCCGCCAGACCGGGCCGACGGCGTGAAAGACGTGATTTGCCGAAAGCAGCCCCGCGACGGATTCCACGGCACTACCCGTCGGACAACCATCAGCATACTTCGCATTCGTGTCGTCCATAATCGCCGGTCCGCCAGCGACATGGATCGCACCATCAACGCCAGCACCACCTGCCAACTCCGAATTTGCCGCGTTCACAATTGCGTCGACACTTTGCTCAACAATATCGCCCTGCAGCAGCTCCAAAGTGCAGCCGGACACGTTTACACGCATTCTCAGATCCTTTTCATGATATCTGTCTTTGCCATCCTGAGTCAGCACGGCCCGATTCCGGATATATTCACTCCGCAGCCTATGACCACGTTGCCAACTCTCCAAGACGACACTGACTCGCGGGAGTAACGAAACTGCTATCGAACGGAATTCTTCACGGCCACAAGTCAGCATGAAATGCCGTAAACGGAATAACGCTCTACAAACTGTTCAACCGAGAATAATGGTCGGCCAGTTTCCATTCGTAGTCAATGTCGACGTTGGAAGATTCCAGTGCATTGGTCACGACCGGAGTGCCCTCCGCTGTGGGGATCCACGACGGATCGGTCGACGTTGTGAAGAACACGCCGTTCACACTTTGAAGATCATCCAATCCACTGACAATGGCCAGCTTCAGGTTTCCAACCGACTGAACTTTCCCTGTTGAATCGTTGAATCGAACGACACCATTCATCGAGACAGAAATGGTGCCTGCGTCTTCAGGAATGGTAATTCGGGAAAAAATCGCGGCTGTTCCGCCATCTGTCTCTATGCCGAGCCGACCGTCTGCCAGACGAATGAATGTTCCACTGCGCGTCAGCAGATTTCCCGGCTCCAGTTGAAACATCAGTTCCGGATGGTCGACGATAGCCAAATGAAGTGGGTGCTGAGACGGATTTATTGCCCCCGGCTGAAAATCGAAGATCCGGCGTTGCTGAAGACCGTGCCCGGAGTCAGCCGCACTTGAGAAGTTTTTAAGTCGCGTAACGATGCGTCGCCGGCGAAACCCTGGAGTCGCGACATGCAGGAGATTCTTATGAACAATCGTCGCAGCGCTCGCGAATGGCCCTTGAGTGTCGCCTGGGGTCGGCTGCAGCTTGCCGAATTCAGAAGTTGCCTGCGACAAAAATGATCCTCCAGGAAGCATGGGTGGCAGCCCTTTCCGTTGTTCCAGCAGCAGTTCCAGTTCATCCGGAGGAGTACCTTCATACGTGTCCGTCCAACCAGACACGGCCTCGGCAGGCAGGTCTGGAAAACGGTTCGTGATGACAGCCCGAACCTGTTCACGAGACACCTTTCGGGATGGCCGTACACTCGGAAGCTCCTTAGACGCTGCTGTCGGGCTGTTCGCCGCAAACTCTTCGAATGACACCGGCACGACTTCATTCCCGGCGTCGGCAGCAAGTCCCGTTTCCATAGCAGTGAAGCGATTCACGGCGAAACCGCTGTCGCGGTTATCTGACGACAGGGCAGAGATCTGAGCAACCGCATCCGTATCGGAGTGCAGCTCGCCCACGGCAGAAGAACTTCCCGGTAACACCATCCAGCGACCGGCAAGTACTCCGAAGCCAAAGACACCGACAAACATCAAAATCGAAAAAAACGGTTTCACCTGCTGGCCTCCTGCCGGTTTCGTCACCGTCTTCGCCTGTCGATACGAGCCGAGGTCCGGTGTTTACTGCTGTGCGCCGTCATGACGCTACGTGTATACTTTTTTCCGATGCTTTTGAAAACGCCGAACTGCAACGCGCACCAGCACGACCATTGCAGTTTACCGACAGCAGCCTGATTCGGGCAACCGAAGAATGTGAACTGCAGAACACCGCCAGGGACGAATGACGAAGGGACACTGCGGTTGACGCTCACGAGCCCAGACAAAAATCCCGCGCGGCTCATCATGCGTCGAAGAGGCCCTACTGAGGGGCTTTGAATTCGAAGAATGAAAAAACGAAGTGGACCATCAATGTGAACAGCGTCGACCACAGAATCGTCCGGGTGACGCCCCGACTGATTTCGGCCGCAGACTGTTTCGGAGCCGCGCCGCACTTCCATGAAATCATGGCGATGCCAACCGCACAGGTCAGCAGCTTTGTGACCAGCCAACCGGTCCCCTTGTAGAAGACAGATGCCGGCAGTCGCAGTTCGCGATGGAAATGAGCGTCCCAGAAGGCAACGCCCTCAGTTGCATGAGTCGAAAGAAAGGCAACGGCGCTGGTGACGCTGGCAACTCCGTAGCTGAGAAACGTCAACAACGGCGTGCCGACCAGAAATGCGTACAGAATCGGCGTCCGCACGGATCGCAGCGGGTCCATGCCGATGGTCTTCATCGCGTCCAGCTGATTGCCATACACCTTGCTGCCGACATCAGCCGCAACTGCCGCACCTGAACGGGCCGCGATCAGAATCGTACACAGAATCGGCACCAGGAATCGGTACAGAGAAAATCCAGTGGCGTGCAGCAGATTTTCAATCAACAATGGCTCGGTATATTGCCGGAACGGCAGATATCGAAAGATGAAATCCTGTGCCACAAAACCAATGATCATGCCAGCAATCGCAATATAAACACACGCTGACCAGCCAGCGACAAGATTCAGGTAATGCCAGGTCAGACGCCCCCCCCAACGGAAACTGCGCCAGCGCGGCAGCAGAGCGATCGGAAGCAGAAGAAACTGCTCCAGAAATTCGCCCGACGCAGCGAAGGCATTCCGTACTGGAACGGCGAGGCGCTGCAGCATCGGCTGATCTACAGAGGCTGCATCATCTGCCTCGGGAGGCACTCCCAGAATCTCTGACAGACGACTCCAGTCTTTGCCTGGCACTGCCTGCAGACTGCGATTGTGATGATTTAAGACAACCACGTGATCCGCAACATCCAGCAACGTAGCGTAGTCGTGGGTCACGATGATGGACGTTCGCCCAAAACGAGTCTGCGTGTCGCGAATCAGCTCTGCCACCTGAGCCGCCGTGTTGGTATCGAGTCCGGATGTCGGCTCGTCATACAAGACAACGTCAGTGTCCATTCCCAGTGCTCTGGCAATCGCCAGACGCTGTTGTTGTCCTCCACTGAGTACGGACGTCGGACGATCGCCCGGAACCGCCAACTCCTTCAGAAGGTCTCTGGCCTTTTGATTCGATGAAACTGATGCCACCGCCTGAGAAGAATGTTCAATGGCGATTTCGATATTTTCAGCTGGAGAAAGTTCGTCAAACAGAGCAAAGCTCTGAAACACCACGGCCACCGGCTGATTCCGGTGATCGCGTACCTCACTGGACTTCCCGGCTTCTCCGTGCGCCTGAAAGCGTATTTCGCCCGAATACCTGATCGCCGCATGATCCCGATCAATGAGTCCGGCAAGAATGCGCAGCAGCAACGACTTGCCGACGCCGCTGCAGCCGAGAATCAGTGTGAGTTCACCGGCCGGGAACTGTACAGACGTATTGTTGAGCAGCGGCTTTCCACCGGCACACAGAGAAAAATCATGCAGAACAATCTCGGTCCCCGCAGACTGTTCCGCATTAACATCCTGCGCCACTGTCGATCGACCGGTCGGCAATATCTTTGGAGGCGGACTGTCGGACTGAGGTTTCGTCATTTGTCAATCCTTCAACGAGTCGGCGTTAAAGGACTCTGACCATTACCACCGAAACCCATCGGGTAGGTCATCGGCATATCCGCATAGACGATTTCAATCGGGTGGCCCGGAACAACATCGCGATCCGCCGGCACCATCACAAACCAGCGACGATCCTTCTTCAGAATCTGCGACCTGAGAATGCGAGAGAACTCGGGAGTAATTCCCTTTTCCCGCGTACCGAAGATCAGATCACCGATCTGCCGAACAACTGGTTCCAGCCGGTCTCCCGCGACGTCGAGCGCTGCCTGTGTCTGTTGATCATCCAGGTACGCTTCCATTTCCAGACGAAGCGTTTGGTTGTCGACGATGGCCTCGCGGACGATCGCCTTGATCAGTTCGTGCAGCTCAGGATCCTCTGCCACACGTCGCAAATTTCGTTTCAGTGCATCTTTGACCTTCGGGTTTTCCATGGAGCGTCTGACGATATCTTCAGTGACCTGAATAAACTGATCGCTGCGTGACCGGAGCTCTGGCAGGGCCACTTCGTCAATAAAGCGTTGAAATTCTGCCTTCAGCGCGTCACGTCTCGGCAGTGGAGATTTGTCGTATAGAAAACTATACGCGAAGGACAGCAGCGACACTCGCTTCCACAGCGCTCGGCCAATGTCTTCTGCAACTGGCAGCGCTTCGTACTCGACAATCGGCAGAATCTCATCGCGAACAAGTGGCAGGACTTCAGCCTTCAGTATTTCTGTTTCGTAACGGTCGCCTAACTTCCGAAATCCATCTCGATGTTCCCTGAGAATCTGCGGCAGCTCGGCCTCGACGGCTTTCATCCCTTTACGCAGCCCATCTTTCATGACGGGGCGCAATCGGTCCATGATCTCTTCCTGGTGAACCTTCCATTCTTCAGCAATCAGCAGGGCAATGGCCTTCTGCCGTTCCGGAGGTATCATCGTCATCACGACCCAATCCAGTGACATGGGTGTCGTGTGGTACTGCAACTGAAAACTGTCGGCACAGGCGGCGACTGCATCTTCGTAAATCAACACTTCGGTTGTCGTTGTAATGAACGGATCACGACTGAATTCTCCGTTGATATTCGTAGCCAGACCAACCTGCCACCACGTCCCTTCCGCTGACTGCAGAAATACCGGATCACCAACAGCGACCATCAGCCGGTCATCGCAGGTGGCCTGCAAATGACGATACTGACCACTCAGCCATCGAGTAACGTCGGACGAAAGATGTGACACGTCACTGGACTGAGCGGTCAGTGCCGTGCGCAGAACGTACCAGCTCCAGCAGACCGCTGCAGTCCAGAACAGAACCCCGAAGATGACGTGACGTTGTTTCATCAGGAACGACAACCACAAACAACCCGGCAAAACGTGATCCCGACCACCCAGTCCGGACATGTGTCTTGTAGTTTAGATGGCTGGCCGGTGAAACATCGTCTGACAGTTTGCAGCCGATCTGACTGTTGTTCGCCCGGGAAACGCAATTATTGGCAGAAACGTGGCGCCATGTTCCGGTAATCGACAGGAACAGAAACCGCCCTCCGAAAGCTGCGCCGCTCAAGAACTGCGAGAATGACGCGCCGGGGGACTCGCTGCCGACAGGTTCGTTCCGGCACCTATCCCGAATCAAAAGGAACAGGGTAAACTTGAAGTCAATCTGAGGCAGATGGCAACCCGTGCACACCCGTAGCTCAAATCATTCCTCTGCCCGGGTTTCCATCACACCAACGTCACTTCGCCGCTGGCGCAAAACTGGCGATTTCTTTGGCGTCCTTACCGTTCCAGATTCGCAGCACGCCATCTTCACAGCCTGCCGCCACAATGGCGCCATCCGCCGTAGTCGCCGAACAGTAAACGTAATCCGGGCAGCCCTTGAATTCGCGGACAGTGCCACCGTTACTGGCTTTGTGACGGAAGACACGCTTGTCGCCGCTGCAGCTGATGAAGTCGTCTTCCATGCCAATGTAGGACAATGACGTCACCTGCTTCTTGTAGGTCGTAATTGTCCGTGACTGTTCCCCGGTCTCAGCATTCCAGACCTTGATAGCATTGTCGGCACCAGCACTGGCCAAAGCGGTCCCATCGCCCTTCCAGCTGACGTCCATCACATGATGTGTATGCCCTTCATAGGACCGCACGTGTTTGCCAGTGGACAGATCAAAGACTTTGACAAACTTATCGGCGGCGGCCGACGCCAGCAACTTACCGTCGGCGGAGAAGTCGACACCGTACACGGTATCGCTGTGTGCATCCTCAAACGTGCGAACGAGTTTTCCGTTCGCCACGTTCCATAACGTGAGCTCACCACTTCGCGAGGCTTCGCCACCACCGACAGCGAGAGTTGTACCGTCCGGCGAGAATGCCAGTGCCAGAACTCGATCCGCAAAGACCGACGGTTTATCTTCCCCCTGAGGTCCCAGAATCTGTTTCAGCTTCCATTGCGGAAAGGCGTTCACCCGAGCCAGTTGACCATTCGCCTGTTGCAGCAGCAGACCTTTAATTCCGCCCCCCGCATAGACAGGCTTTGCTGCTTCGGGCAGGGCCCCGGGAAACACGTCCACGGCCACTCCATCGCTGCTCTTCCACAGACGCGCCGTACCTGCGTTGTCGACGGTCGCGACAAATGACGTTCCAACAAAACCGGCAAACTGACTGACGATCGTCTGCTTCGATGCTGCATCAGATGCCACCTGAGATTCTGTTGACGTCTTCGCTTCCTGCTCAACAGCAGTCAGTACCTGTTTGCGTTCCACCACCCGGGCTTCGGCTCGTTTAATAGCCTGCTCAGACAATTCCTTGCCTTTGTTGGCGGACTTCAGAGCATTTTCTGCCGTGGTAACGGCGTCTTTGGCCGCTTGCTCAGCCTTGGTAGCCGCTTCCAGTGCCTTCTTCAGAGCTGCGTCTTCAGGCTTTTCTTCACTGGCCTTCTTTGCGGCCGCGGTCTTGGGAACGGTTTCATCGAACTTCTTTTTTGCTTCCGCAACAGCGGTCGTCGCCTTCTTGAGTTCTTCTTCCGCCTTGGTCAAAGACGCCTTCTGCTCAGTAACGCGTTTTTCGTCCTCAGTGACCTGAGCTTTCACGACAGTGACTCGTGCGTCGCGAACGGTCTTGTCCGCAGTACGACGGACCAGCGTTCTTGCAGTCACAAGGTCAGTATTGAGCGGCGCCAGCAGTTTGCCATCTGCAGCATTCCACAGTTCCGGTTTGCCGTCGGTCGTCACCGTGACGACTCGCTGAGCGTCCGTGGAAATGGCAGCATGGTTCAGGGCAGTACCGCTCTGAATGTTAATCGCTGGCTGCAGCGTATCCGTCTTTCGCAGCTCAAAAGCCTGTCCTTCAATTCGGCACAGCAGCATTGCGCCGGCAACGGCGATCTGTCGGATAGCACCTTTATCAGATTTCACAGGTTCTGCAGCAGCAAGTGCTTTGGCAGCCGCGTCTAAAGTCAGTGGACGCAGCGCCCCATCGTCCTGCAGCACAACCAGCTTGTTGCCCGCTGCGATGAACGCCGCTGCAACAGCTTTCGCACCCAGAGCTTCGCTGGTGGCAACGACCACTCCGTCCGCTCGATTGATCAGCGTCACCACTCCTTCGGCAGTACTCACAGATAGCCACTGGTTCTCCGGACCATGCAAACCCAGCAGTGTAACGGCAGCTGGATCATTTCCGGGAATCTCATTCACGACGGCATTCGTGTTGAGGTCGATCACCCGAATGACACCATCCGCCTGATGAGCTGCCGCCAGAATATTGTCGGAACTGCTTACCGTCCTGACAGTGGTACCTGGCAGAGCTATCGGTGCGATGGTGCTGCCGATATCCCGATCCCACAACTTCACAACCTGAAATCCGGAGGTTGCCAGTATCTGCCCCTCGGGGTGAAAGGCAATGGCGTGAACATAGTCCCGATGCGCTGTCTGGGAGGGAGACGCATCGTTAACCAGAGCGGGGTCGATCAGCGAGGCAATTTCATCCTGGGCCAGCAGGTCATAAATGCTGACCATGCCGGCTCGACCAGCTGCGACAAATCGCCCGAACGGGTCAGCGTCGACGGAATAAATGGCCGTCAACTGTGAATTAATCGTCTGCCACTGCATATTGGCGGCAGATGCCGCAGCACCCACCTTAGCGCCTTCAAGGATCCATTGTTTCAGCAGACCCACCTGATGAGGGGTCAGCTTCTTCGCCTGTACCTCGTTGGGCCAAGGCGGCATTTGGGGTTCTTCAATGCGAGCGGCAACCTGATACAGATAACTCTCTTCCGGCTTCCCGGGAACAATCGACGGTCCGGCAGCGCCACCTTTCATGATGGCAGCGGCATTCTCCAGACTCAGTTCACTTTCAGACTTCACCTTGTTGTGACACGCAATGCAGCTGGCCTGCAGGATGGGGTAGATGTCCCGTTCAAATTCCACCGGCCGACCAAGTTTGACATCTTCCGGCGTAATAGCCTTTTCTTCTTCATCGGCGAGCACGGAGCCCGGTGCCGACAGCGCTGCGATAATGGCGCACATCGTCCAACACGAGGCGGTACGACACAAACGAACAGCGAGCCTCAACAGAGGCGTGCGCGGCCCAAAGGCTGGAACGGAGACGACTGAAATGCTGCGAACTTGTTTCATTATTCTGTCACCTTCAAGGCGATAGGAGCATCAAAGTGGGCGACGCGACCGTTGAAATCGGCAGCAGTCGCTCGAATAACCGCGTTGGCGATGTCTGCCGGAGCAGCATCCGCAGCGGCGGTCAGTGAAAGCGTGGCTTCAGTTTTGTCGGCCGGAATATCGACGACGTTGGAAGTCACACCGGTTGTGCCTGCGGGCAAAGCCAAAGCCACTTTTACGGGCCCGGCAAACTTATTCTTACGTGTCAAAGTCACTTTCACATCAACAGAAGCGCCCTTCTTGATCGCTCCGCTGTCCGGCACGGCTGCAGCAATCTTGCCGGGAGTCGTGTGTACGGTCAACCGAACCGGTATCGCGATCGTGCGGACATTGATGTTCTTGGGTTTGGCAGCGTCTGTGGCCTTCTTTGCTGCAGCGTCAGCAGCTTTCTTTTCGGCATCGCGAGTTTTGAGAGTCGCTTCGGCTGCGGTCACAGCTGCCTTCGCCTTGTCAACGACCTGCTGCTGAGCGGTCATTTGAGCTGTCGCATCAGCGATCTGCTTAGTCTTGTCAGCGACCAGCTTCTGCTTCTGAGCGATCTGAGCATTTACGCCATTAATCTTGGCCACAAGTGCGGCCACTGGTTTCGCAGCTTCGCTGACGGCCGCAGTCGCATCCTGAACGGCCTTAATGGCGACATCCAGGTCCTGACCTTCCGGCGTCTTGTTTGCTGCCGCAGCGCTGAGTGTATCCTGCAGAGCGAGCAGCTGCTTCGTAGCCTCAACCTTTCCGGCGACAGCAGCCTTAAGATCCGCCTGCGCCTTTGTCTGTGCCGCCTGTTCGGCCTTCAACTGTCCGTCGTACGTCTTCAGGGCAGCGGCCAGTTCAGTCACTTTTTTGGCGCCTGCTTCCGCAGCGGCCTTGGCATCGGCAAGCACTTTTTGCTCCGCCGCAAGTTTATCCGCTGCCTCCTTCACCTTCGCGGTCGCTCGCTCCACCTGCCACGGGTTACGACTGTACGGGACCGCTGCGGTTGTGTACATCAGCAGCGTAGCGGGACCGACAGCAGCATTCTCCTTAAAGAAGAAGCGGGCGACGGCCGTGTCCTTGCCCTTCTCAATGGCCACTTTTGGCACGTCAACGTTCTTAGGCTGCCCCACGAACGCGACGTCAACTTTGGCATCAAAGCCGGCTCTGCGAGTCAGCTTCAGGGGAATCAGCAACTGCTGATCCTGCGTCATTTCTGCAGTCACCACCTCAGGCTGGATATGGAATGGCTGTTCGTCCTTCATCACGCTGACCAACAGCGCCCGGGAAACTCGACCGGTACGCGGCAGTCCGTTCACACCGGCGTGAACGAGAGTAGCGATCCTGGCAGCATGCTCCGTCTTCTGCTCGCCGCTGACTGATGTACCGACAATGCGGACAGGAGCAGCAATTTCGCCGACGTCGGCCGCAGCGGTCAGGACAAGCAGCGTTGAAGCCGCTCCCGCCCGAATCTTTGTGTCGGCCGCCGTAATCCCCTTCGGCAGCCCATCGACTTTCAGTTGAATATCGGTGTTGTGTCCTCCGGTCCGATAGACGTAGACAGGCACGTGATAGGTGCCGCCCTTGCGAATGCTGATCGCTCCGGTAGTCGGTGGCGCCTTGCCGTCTGCCGAGGGAAAGGAATCGAAGACGACCACCTGGAAATCAGGTGTCGGCTTGCGAATAGAAATGCCGTAGGTGAGATTGGGGGCACCGCGCGACGCGGCGTATCGATCCTTCAGCCGGATCTGATACTGACCATCCTCGGGTGCAGTCAGCAGAAAGGTGGGATCACTGGTCAGCGTTGGCAGATTCGCTCCGCCCGGATTCTGTTTATCTTCGTCGACCCGGGCCAGCCGCTTCAGTGTTTCGGGGCCATCGGCAGCCTTGACAACCTGTTCAATAATTAGCATTGGATCAGCACTGCTGCCAAGTCGGTGAGCCATGACGTTAATTTGCCACTGTTCGCCCTTCTTTGCGTCGAAACGGAAGATATCTTCGTCAAGTTCTGTGGCGAAACTGCCAGTCACATCAGCAGGCACGACCAGAACCTGTGTGGTCGCAGCGCCTTCCGCTTCTGGAACCGCGGCCACAGCTTCGCGGCGGACTGCAAGCGGCAGCAGATTGCCGTCAATGCCGGCGTAGATCGCAGTGTCGATGGAAACGGCTGATGAATCCGTGCCGACGGCCTGGTCCTCGGGCGTGGTGATTTTTACAGTCACGTCCTTCTTCATCAGCGGAACACCGTCAAGCTCGATATTCGCCGGCTGGCCACCGACAAGGTGTCGACCATAAATTGTCACCTTTGAATCGACATTCACCTGAACAATCTGCGGCTGCGCAAAGTCAACGACTGATCGCGTATCAACGCTCAGGCGATAACCGTAGTCATTACTTCCAGCGTAGACCGTATCATGCACTTTCAGCAGCAACACCTGATCGATGGGGCTGGTATGGACAATGACTGCGTCCTGCTGCCGGCGTCGTCTAGACTGGGCAACTCTGCGACCTGCGGCATCAAACAATTCCAGCACCGGTTGCATCAGCGAATCCAGCGCAGCGGCTTCAGAGCGTATAACGATGGCCTGGCCGGCCTTTGCCGTCAGCTTAAAGGTGTCGACATCAGCAGCGCCGTTGGAACGAGCATTCACGATGGTATTCAGGCCGACCTCCTGGGCCTGTTCAGCTGTGTTATTTGGTTCAGTTTCCTGAACTTCAGGGATGGTATCCACGCGAAAAACTCGCGGGTTACTGACCCCAAACAGACCTCGCAGACGAAGATCGTAGAGTCCGGCGTTCAACGCCGGATCTATTGCCAGAGTAAACTGATTGGCCACTGGCTGGCCATTGCCATCCAGCTTTGACGTCGCCTTGATACCCGGGTGGCTTGTGACCAGCTCACTGGCCTCGTCGAGATCCGTGCCGGCAGTAACGGTTACGTCCACGCTGGTGCCCCGCTGAGCTCCTGGCGGGAACACACCGGTAATCCGAATTTGCGGCAACTGAGCCTGGACGGTTGCAGAAAGGACCAATGAAAGGCCGCAGAGCAGAAATCGTTTCATGGCGTTTCGGGCTGAGAGAGGAGGGAGGGAGGGTGGAAGGTTGTGCCGCGGAAGCGGACTGCTGACTGTTCTAACTGTCGTATACACGAGTTGGCAACTGTCCGAGTGCCGGACAGATTTGGTGGACCGTTGAACGGTGCGGTGCGCGGGTCCTTTGACCTCGCTTTCACACTCACCGCTGGCCTACCCGTGAACACGTCGCGAACACAGGACACACGGGGGTCAGGTCGTTGGACCTGACCCCGCGATGCCATCAATGATTGAACAGAAACTCCTTCGTGTTGATCAGAGCCCAGAGAATATCTTCGTACGCGATCCGAGGATTTTCTTTGTGACGACCAATGTAGTTGACGGCGACTTCCATTTCGTCCGGCCGAGGATTACGAGCAAAGACGACCTGGTAAAGTTCTGTCATGCGGTCTTCATTGCTGCGTTCTGTATCAGCCGCGAGCTTTGCGGCTCGAGCTTCGTTCTTGGAAATTTTATCCTGAATCTCTTTGCTGTTGAGCAGATGCAGACTTTGAGCAAGATTGGCGTCCTGGCTGCGTTCACACTCACAGGCAGTATCGCCCTGAGGCATACCGAACACCTTCAGGAAATATGGACCGTTGGACGAATCCACCAACTGCAGAGCATGAGTCCCCGCTGGCATACCACCGAATTTTTCGGATGTCATGGTCACCTTGTGAAATCCGTCATACAGCGCCTCGGCGCTCAGGCGACGAGGATAGTATCGGCTGAAGTTCTGTTTATCGTTCGCGTTGTATTCGTTCGGCAGCGAACTCAGCTGGTACGTCTTCGAACGGCAGATCGTGCGCACAAGTTCCTTCAGGTCAAAACCTGATTCAATGAAGTGATTGGCGAGACCGTCCAGAAGTTCCGGATTGGACGGAGGATTCGTTTCCCGCATGTCATCTTCCGGCTCGACAATCCCGCGGTTAAAGAAGTGCTTCCAATATCGGTTTACAAGGGACTTGGCGAAGAACGGGTTCTCGGGGTTGCTCATCCAATCCGCCAGCTGGACACGAGGATCCTGTTCCGCGGAAATGTCCAGTGGCTCACCTCCCAGTCCGGCGGGCTTCAACGCTGCACCGGATCGAGGATTGTTGGCCGTGGCCACACCTTCGTTGTGGAAGATCTGACGATCGCGGAAACCTCCGGCAACGCCGGGAATCGCCTTTTTGCCGACACGTTTGTAGAACGCCGCCAAACTGTAGTAATCGTTCTGACTCCACTTTTCGAACGGATGGTGGTGACAGCGAGCACACTGGATGCGAATCCCCAGAAACAGTTGCGCCGTATCTTCAACCTGTTCTTCCACCTGGTCAACTTCGCGGTACCACGTCACAGCGGGATTCATCAGCGGCTCACCGGATGCCGTAATGATTTCACGAACGAATCGGTCGTACGGTTTATTTTCGTAGATATTGTTCCAGACCCACTGATGAAACAGATGCGTGCCGGACGCGTCCTCGCCTTTGGACTTTTTATTTCGCAGAATAAAGTTCCATTTATTGGCGAAGTGATCGGCGTATTCGGTGCTGTCCAACAGTTCGTCAATCAGCTTGTCACGTTTCGCCGGATCAGTGCTTGCCAGAAATTCTCGGACCTTCGCGTCGGACGGAAGAGCTCCCGCGATGTCCAGAGACACTCGCCGCAGAAACGTTGCGTCGTCGCTTTGTTCGGCAGGTGGAATACCCAGCAGGTGCAGCTTGTTGAACACGGCCGTGTCGACAAGATTTTTCGCTTCCGGCATGCTGGAAGTATCGGCGCCCAGCGGGATCGTCGCCCGAAAGGTACTTACCTGTCCCTGATAGCGAGCCATGATGGCAACTTCGCCAGCAAGGTCGAGCGTCGAGACGAGACCGGATTCACTGGATTCGGCCATTTCTGCATCATTCGGTTCGTACAGTGCCATGCGAGTTACGTCTTCAGTCGTCCCATCACTATACGTCGCGATGACACTGATCTGCTGGTCACTGCCCTGCGGCATGACTCGCGCATCCGGATAGCATTGAATGGCCGTCACGTACGGGTCTTCGGCCTTGCCGAAGGGCATTCCCTGTTCGATCCAGCCGATCAACATCCGGTATTCATAGCTCGCAAGATCCATCCGTTTGCCACCGCCGTGTGGCGAGCGTCCGGTCGCCTTCGTCAGCAGCAGGCTTTCCGATGGCGCGCCTGGAAAGATGCGGCGACCGCGAGACTCTTTGCGAAGGAACTCGAAATCGTCTGCGGGATAGAACCCCAGAAGCGACAGTTTGAAGCCATTCTGACCACCGGATTTACCGTGACAACCACCGCTGTTGCAGCCCAGCTTCGTAAAGACCGGGACGATTTGGTTACGGAAGTTGATGGGCAACGGTTTTTCAAACCCACTCACCACAACTTTCAGCTCCACAGCGTGATCGCCCTGCTGGGCCTTGATGACGGCTTCACCATCAGCCAGCGGAGTCACCAGTCCGGTCTCGTCAACTTGCAGCACACCTTCCGGCTGAACAGAAAACGTGGCCGTGCGAGTCACGTCGATTTCGCTGGCATCGGCAGAGTGGGTCACAAACAGTTGCTGTCGAGTATCCCGACTGCGGATCTGAACAACGCCGGAGTCATCGACGGGGCCGATCTGCAACGGTGTGTCTGCATTGGTGTTCGACGTACCGAATGCACAGACCAGAGCGAGAAGAAAGACGAAGCGGATCTTCATCATGAGTTGATCTCCAGATGGTGAGCACGGCATCATGCCGTATGTATGGAGGGCAGGTTAGAGTTAACTTGGTGGGACAGAACGGTGTTCTGCACAATGACTAGGGTATTTGTTGAGCGATGAGAGTCAAGACACAGGATGGCCGAACTATTGCTCGCTACGAAACTAGAGATTCAACCAGTCAATTGCCGTTGACTTTCTGATCAATTCTGCACGCTTTTTCCCTCACAGGCAGCACTATGTTGTCGATCGACCCGCCACTCGTAGAATGAATCACCTGAGGCCGGGACATGTGACCGGGCCGATTTTCAGGTTGATTGCAGAGCCCTGGAGGCAGTTTCAATAGCAGCACGCAGCATCAGTATGTGAGATACCGCCCTCGTTTGCTCACGATTTTGACTCGTTCGCGCTTCGTGCTTCTATTTCGTGTTGCTGAAACCGTTTTTTTTTCAGTCCAGCGATGGACTGGAGCAACACAGCGTTGCAAACGAAAAAAGCCCCGCCCCCGCGTCGTTGGCCCTGCTAGCGTCGTTGGCCCTGCTAATCTCCTACCCTTATCTCGGAAATGGTGTTGCTATGCCGTTTGAAGCAATCGAAAATGCGTTGTCCGCGCTCAAGCGGGGCGAAATGATTATCGTGGTGGACGACGAAGACCGTGAAAACGAAGGAGACTTCATCTGCGCGGCGGAATCCATAACGGCAGAACAGGTCGACTTTATGCTGAGAGTCGGACGAGGCACGATGTGCGTACCTATGTCCGCAGACGAAGCGGACCGCCTGCGGCTCAAGCCGGTCATCGACGATTCCTACAACACGGCTCCCCACAAGACGGCATTTCTTACGACTGTCGACCACCTGGAAGCGGGTACCGGCGTCAGTGCCGACAATCGAGCCAGGACGATCAAGGAGCTGGCCAACCCGCAGGCGGGGCCGGATGATTTCTTGCGCCCCGGTCACCTGTCTCCACTGATGGCCATGGACGGTGGAGTGCTGCGTCGAGCCGGGCACACGGAAGCCACGGTCGACCTGATGAGACTGGCAGGCCTGCGTTCAGTGGGCGCGATTATCGAAATCTGCAGTCAGGGTGGCCACGGAATGGCTGACCTTGAGGAACTGGAAGCCATTTCAGCCCAACATGACATCCCGATCATTACGATCGAAGAATTGATCAAATACCGCCGAATTCGGGAACAGCTGATAACCCGGATCGTCGAAGTGAAAATCCCCATGCGAGATTGCGGTACACCTCGAGTGATCGCCTATCAGGTCACGCACGAAGACCAGGAACCGATGGCGATCGTCTGGGGGGATCTGTCAAAAACGGACGCACCACTGGTACGCATGCACTCATCCTGCTTCACGGGTGACGTTCTGAATTCACTTCGCTGCGACTGCGGTGACCAGTTGCATATGGCCATGCAAATGATCCAGAACGAAGGTGCCGGCGCCGTCGTCTATCTGCCGCAGGAAGGCCGTGGAATTGGTCTGCTAGCGAAACTGAAGGCCTACAAGCTGCAGGACGAAGGCCTGGATACGGTCGAAGCCAATCACAAACTCGGCTATAAGGCCGACATGCGGGACTACATGGTCGGCCTGCAGATCCTGAAGGATCTGGGGCTGCACAAAGTCCGCCTGCTGACGAATAATCCCAAGAAGACCGAAGACTTCGTCTATAACGCAGTCGATCTTGAACTGGTCGAACAGGTGCCGATCATTGCTCCTGCACACGAATGTCGAACCAGCTATATGGCCACCAAGAAAGAAAAGATGGGACACATCCTGCCGGACGAAACTACAGCCGAATGAGGCGTGTAGACGCCGGAATTTCGTCTGTTTGCACGAACCGGAATGCGAAACTTTCAACTCGCTGTTCGGCAGAGAAGTGTCTATGGTTTTTGACCGGACACCTTATCCCGACGAGTGTAGAAATACTTTTCGATCAGTTCCTTCGGCGGTGGTGGCGTCAGCAGTGACACAACGACCCCGGCCGTGAATGACATTACGATCCCGACCACGACCGGATCGAGAGAAAACGGCCGCATGGGTTTGGTGAAACCGTCTCCGCGATACCAGCCCACGACGTACAGCGAAAGATGGCACAGAAAACCGCCCAGCATGCTGGCGAAGGCCCCCGACGTTGTCATCCGTTTCCAGTACAGGGCCAGCGACATCGGCGCCAGAAAACAGGCGGCCAGACCGCTGCCGACGTACACAATGACGTACTGCAGAAACTCCGGAGGGTTCAAGGCGGCAATAACAACGCCAATCCCCACGACAATCGTGCAGGCATAACTCATCCGCTGCAGCGTTTTCTGAGAAGCGTCAGGGTTCACGTTCCGCTGGTAGTAATCCCGCACGACCGCTGACGAGATCATCAGCAGAAAACTGTCGACCGTGGACATCA
Organism: Fuerstiella sp.; assembly: GCA_029247265.1. GTDB lineage: Bacteria > Planctomycetota > Planctomycetia > Planctomycetales > Planctomycetaceae > Fuerstiella. The sequence goes on along the minus strand of JAQWLN010000074.1, from coordinate 1,985 downwards.
CGGCCGCAAAGGGTGCGGCTACCAGCAGGCCGGCCAGCCAGCCGGCACCGATATTGGAAGTCAGAGTCACTGCCATCTGCGGCATGATCCGGTCCGATTCGACCTCCATTCCCGGCAGCAGAAGACGCGAACAGCAAAAGATCACCACCAGCGGAAAGTAAATGAAGGAAAAATACATAGCCACACTCGCAATGGAGATCCGCAGCGTGCGAGTGTCCTTGAAGGCCATCAGGCGGACCATGCTGCTGGGCTGGCCAGTGCCGGAAATGGCCCAGTAGAAAAACATGGAAAACGCCAGGCTCATCGGCAGCATGCCGTCCATCTTGTTGGCGTCCGGCCCCGGAGCCGTCACGTAGACTCCGGGACGCGCATCCCCCGGATAGGCAGCTGGCGTTGAACTCCTGACTTCAACAATAGAGACAGCTTCTTCAAAGCTGACATCAACGGAGCCGGAACGAATGCGCTGCTGGTCGCCTGTATCGACGATTTCAATCCCATTGACCATGGCTTTGCCGGCCCCATCAAATGACGCGGCCTCACCGATACGAAAGATTCGCGAAGGCGACTCACTTGTCTGCAACCACGTCCCTTTCGGAACGTCGGGATCTTCTAAATCAGTTTGAATCACGATCTCGGCCCGATGCGGCGGCACCATCTGCGCCAGCGTCTCGGTGGCATGCTGCAAACCGCCGACCTGGTGTATCGCCAGTGGCAGCATGATGATGACACCCAAAACCATCACAACGCCCTGCATCACATCGGTCCACACAACTGCGTGAAACCCTCCCCACGTCGTGTAGATAATCACAGCCACCCCGAACGTAAGCAGGCACAGAAAATAGCCGGGGTCCAGTCCAGCCAGCATCTGTGAAGACTGCATGAAGTTTCCGACAATGCCACGCAAAGCCAGATACGTCGCGTTTTCTCCCAGCAGCGTCTGCAGGATCATACTGCCGGCTTTGAACTGCCCCACAAGATTGACGCAGGTAAAAAACACCAGCAGCGCAGTGGCCAGAATGGCGAACGACGCACTCTGGAATCGGTCTCTCAGAATATCAGGAACAGTGATTGCGCCCGTCTTTCGGGCCACCTGATTGATACGTTTACCCAGTAGCCCCATCGTACAGATTGGAAAAATCATGTAGCTGGCGATCCACAGCGCCAACACCCAGCCATGAGTGTAAATCAACGACGGGAACCCCGTGAAGGAGCCTCCCGAAGCGCTGGTCGCGGCAAATGTCAGGGCCAGCGCCCAGACGCCCAGACTGCGACTTCCAAGGAAATATTCGTTTAGAAAATTGCGGTTCTTCAGCAGGCGACTCGACAGAGCCGCCAGGCCGAACACGGCCAGCGTGTACAGGCAGAAAGTCACCAAAGCCGATGATCCGGCTGCGGCGATAGTGATCGGCAGGTGCAGCAGTGAGAATTCAAACATCGCTGCCTCCCTCTACTGGAGTGCCAGCTGATTCTGCTGCCTGCGCCGCTTGCGCTTCGCTGACATCTTCTCCAAGGTCTGCGTCTTCCATCACACACAGACAGAACCAAATTGTCACCCCATTGGCAATCAGCCATGGAAATGCGATGCCCCACGCCACCCAGGCGGGAATTCCGAGCACCATAGGAAAGTTCAATGGATCGACTGTTTCGGGATACCCGAAGTTTAGGCAGACGGTCAATGTCCACGCAAAACACGACAGCCACATCAGCAGGATCCAGCGGGTTTCGCGGAAGGCGGCGACGAATAAGGGATCCGGTTCCAAGTCCGGATCAGCGTCCAGTGCGGCAGCAGACGTGTTCACAGCAGGTCTCGACTTCGGAGGGAGTTAGCGGCGGAAGGCTGCAGATTGCACACACTTCTGCCACGAACGTCAACCGGGTGGGCCAGAAGCTCAGGGCAAGCCTCTGTTCGAACTTGGAGTCGGTGCGTACTATTGGCTGAGTTTGACGGAGCATAAGTTAGTTCAATCAGGAGGAACATCAGTGAC
>JAQWLN010000071.1 GCA_029247265.1 Fuerstiella sp. | reverse complement strand
GATAAGGACGGGCCTCTTCGGCTCGATCATTTCTGGCAAGGGCCAGGCCGAGTTCGTAACGAGTGGCTTTGAATAGCACCGGGTCGCTGGCGGGAGCGAGGGCGATGGCCTTTTCCAGACTTTCAATAGCCTGTCCCCACTCTTCCTGATTGGAGTGGATACGTCCCATCTCCACCCAAACCTCCGGGCTTTCCGGATGTTTTCTGGCAGTCGCTGTCAGAATCGCCTGAGCTTCAGTAACGCGTCCGGTCGTGAATTCGATGCGTGCAATTCCCAGCCTGGCCTCAAGGCTGTTCGGATTGTCAGCAAGGAGTTGTCGATAGTGCTCTTTGGCTTCCCGGTAATCTCCCAGATCCTCGCGCCACCGCGCAAACTTTAACATGGTGTCGTCTGCCTGCGTCAGCTGCTTTTTTGCCGCACGATATTCCGCACTCAGGTCGCTGGATTCGTTCAACAGCGGATCAAGTTCGTCGACCGGCTCCCGCGTGACGAAGGCCTTCATCTTACCAGGCAGAGCCTGCGTGGACGCGCAGCCAACGTTGACGACTATTGGAAACATCAAGAACAGCGTCGACAGTTTTGCTGCTGAAATATTCATTCGTCCGCTCCCCGAATCGTGGCGACACCTGTCTCAAAGTGCCGGATTGTCGGCGGCCACCTGTTCCTGCGACGAACACAGAGCACAGGCTGAGCTGCCTGCGTCTATCAATCGACCTTCACAACCGGAAAACTCAACTGAATATGCAAAGTCGGGCGTACCGGCCCACGCGAGCCGGCAAAACAAGCCACACGGCCAGCCGCAACGGCGGCGTTAGCCGCCCGCGGAATACCGACTCAGTCATTAGCGACGTCGGTTGCGGGCTCATCCCCCACTGGCATCTTTTTTTGAATGCGGAAGGCGTACACAGCATAGACGCGTTCGCCCATATTCCATTTCCAAGGGTCAATCGTATGCACCGTATCCGGACCAGTCGCCAAACGCGAAAGCACGTTCAACTCAGCAAGTATCACAGACGGGTTAGTCCCGGAGAAGAAATTCTTTTCAGCTACCAGCGTCTTAACCAGTTCCGGCATCTGTTCTGTGGTAGCCGTCATCAGCTGTTCAGCTGTGTCTGAAGAAACAATATCAGACACAAAAATCGCAACACCTCCTGGACGCAACAGGCTAAGCATTCGTCGCAGATGTCCGACACGAAGCGCTTTCAAAGCATTCACGAATGTCGGGTGATCTTCGCCGATCAGTGCATTCAGCGAACCGATCATCTGGCTCAGGACACACAATGACACAACCACATCTGCCTCCGGCACGTCGGCAATCCCGTTTTCTGACGACAGAGCCTGTAGCACCCGAACACAGTGCTCACGATTGTCTTCTTCCGGTAAAAAATCTCCATTTACGAGCGAAAGCAGAGGTTCCGCGATGTCCGCAGGCGAGTGAATTCGCAACTGATTCGCATGATCGGGATGGGCATTAACGACAGAATCGAGCGCAGATTCGTCCAGATCCACAAGATGAATGACCTCAAACAGTTCGGCCACAGCAGGCAGATCCACATCCAGACAATTCCCGCCCCCCAGCAGCACAATTGATGAACATTTCCGCCCCGTGTCGTCAGCAAGATCGGTGGCCGTGGAAGCGATCAACTGCATGATTCGGTCACGATGCTCCGTGTAGGCCTCTGAAAGGCATTTTGTCTCACGGTTTCGTTCGATGTGTGTCTGAACCAGATCGCTTCGCATGCTGACTTTCCGTTTACTATGGTGGTTTCAGTGCCACGGACCAATAGTCGCCAGTGTAACGAATCAACCGCCGGGCTCCATCCGGCAAAAATCGCCGGTGCTTCACTGCAGGTAATTCCACCCATGCCGGTCGTTTCGGTTGTGACCACCCGGGTCCTCAGCGAACAACAGATCTTGCTATGGCTAAAACTGATAAGTGCCGATCCGTCGTTGGGTCGGCTGATCTGTCGGGGCAATCCACACAACATCGCCCTATGAGCCCAATTCAAATCCTGATAACTTCTTTTGTCACGGTGCGACTCTGTCCCAAACGTACACGGTCAACGTAAAACTCAACATGAGACAACTCAGTATCCTGGTTCTGATGTTTCTACTGACGGGCTGCCAGCACGCCAGAAGCTTCCTGAACATGAACAGTAACAGCAGTTCTCCGTTCCTCGGAATGGAACTGTCTGTCGACGCCGGAAACACGGGCTCCGGAGCGGTGTCAACTGGAGTTGATGCGCAGCAGGCTGAGGATAGCTTAACGCCATTGCGTACATCCGGCCCCTCCGGCGATGCACCAACCATGCAGCTTGCTGCGATGGACCGCACCTCACGAAATTTTGTAAAAACGTCAGATTTGCGACAGCATACGGGCAATCTGAAGTACGCACTTCCCCCGGCCGACTTGGACCAGGATCCGCGACAGGCGGCCGAAGTCCGGGAAATCATGGACCGTCTGTCAGGCTCATAATTCAAAGAAATGCCTCGTTAATTCGTTCGCATCCGGGCCCACGCTCGACAACGCCACCGGCGTTCGACGTAGCCGCCTGCTATAACACACCGCTGCGAGAAATCGCCCGGTTGCTCGCAGAACCCGTTCCGACGGACTAACATCCGCGGAACTGCCCAATCCGGCAACTCATGCGAGTTGCTGCCGGTCCCGCTGACTAAAAAGAGGATGTTATGAAAGGTTTGCTGATCCCCATTCTGTTCGCCCTGGGAACAGCCATGTGCTGGGGAATGTATGGTCCGGCGCTCGGAAACGCTCGCAGCACGGTGAAACCACCACACCCGGATTTCTGGAGTCCCTTCAAACCATATGTGTTTATCGGAGTGGCCTATCTGGTGATTGCCATCGCTGGTGGGCTGATTGCCATGAAGATCAAAGGCGATACGTTCAGTTACGAAGGGGCTCATGCCGCGGCCCGCAACTGGGGCTTCATTGCCGGAACTCTGGGTGCCGCTGGTGCTTTTTTTCTGACCAATGCCGTGATCAGTAGTAAAGGAAACACGGCTTTGGTCATGCCCATCGTGTTTGGTGGAGCCGTCAGCGTGAACGCCATCTTTGCATATTCGCAACTGCGAAATTCGGTCAACATCAGTCCCGTGCTGTGGCTCGGGATGGCATTTGTTGTGATTGGCGTGGTTCTGGTCGCCAAAAACACGCCGCACGGTGCGCCGGCAAAGCCGGCGGCGGCTCAGACAACAGAAGCCGAAGCATCGCTGTCGGCGTCCACAGCCACCGACGAAGAAACTGCTAACAACCCATATTCCTCACCCGACAAGGCGTAGCGGCGCGGGCCCGGGCAACGGCCGAATTCGACATGAAGAACGACCAGATCGCTGCCGTCTTTGAGCAATTGTCCGACCTGCTGGAAATTCAGGAGGCCAATCCATTTCGTATCCGGGCATACCGCAGCGCCGGCCGAACGATAGGTTCGACAGCCGAATCGTTTGCATCGCTCGTGGAGGAAGATGCGGACCTGACGCAGTTTTCGGGCATCGGTAAGGATCTGGCGAAACAAATCGTCGAAGTGGTGATGACCGGCCAGCATGCGCAGCTTGCGGAACTGAAAGAACAGATTCCGCCTGGAGTTGTGGACATGCTGCGAATTCGCGGCGTCGGCCCAAAGAAGGTCGCAGTCTTCTACAACAAGTTGAACCTGCAATCACTGGACCAACTGAAAGCTGCGGCACAGGCCGGCGAACTTTCTGCGTTGAAAGGATTCGGAAAGAAAACCGAACAGTCCATACTGGACAACATTGACCTGGCGGCCGAAGCCGGAAAACGTATTTCCATTGCGGAGGCCCGAACTGCCGCGGAGGCCATCGTTGAGGATCTGCGGCAACTGAAGTCCGTAACGCAGACTGCGGTTGCCGGAAGTTGCCGCCGTCGCCGGGAAACATGCGGCGACCTGGATGTGCTGGCGACTTCCAGCGACGCAACGGCCGCCATGGACCGCCTTGCAGAGCATTCTCTCGTGGATTCAGTGCTGCAGCGCGGCGACACGAAACAGCGAGTGAGGCTAAAATCGGGAGTCGAATTGGACCTGCGAGTCGTGGCAGACAGTTCCTACGGTGCGTCAATGCAGTACTTCACAGGTTCCAAGGAGCACAACGTTGTCGTGCGGCAACGGGCCAAGGATCTGGGCCTGAAGGTGAACGAGTATGGTGTCTTTCAAGGCGATGAGCAGATCGCCGGCGCCACGGAAGAAGACGTCTATGCGGCACTGAATCTTCCTTGGATACCGCCTGAGTTGCGTGAAAATCGCCGAGAATTCGAGTTAGCAGCGGCTGGTGACATGCCGCGACTGGTCGAGGTGAGCGACGTCAAAGGCGATCTCCATATGCACACAACGGCGTCTGACGGAGCCGCCAGCATTCTGGAAATGGCCGAAGCCGCGAAATCCCGCGGCCTGAAGTACATCGCCATCACGGACCACAGCAAACGAGTCTCTATGGCAAACGGCCTAGACGCCGCTCGTCTGAGAACTCACTGGGACGACATCAGGGCCGCTCGAGAACAGATCGACGGTATCGAGCTGTTATGCGGCATCGAATGTGACATCCTGGAAGATGCATCGATGGACCTGGACGACGATGTTCTGGCCGAAGCCGACTGGGTGGTCGCCGTTTTGCATTATGGGCTGCAACAGCCTCGCGCACAGATCATGAAACGACTGCTGGCCGCCATTCAGAATCCAAACGTTAATATCATAGGGCACCCGACCGGACGGCTTGTCGACAAACGTGAAGGTGCTGACATCAACATGACTGAAATGCTGAAGGCAGCCGCCGACCACGGCGTCATGATGGAGATCAACGCCCATTTCAAAAGGCTCGACCTGGACGACGTGCATGCGGCCGCTGCCAGGGACCTGGGAATTCCAATTGTTATCAGCACGGATGCTCACAGCGTGAACGGCTTTGACGTGTTGCAGTACGGAGTCGATCAGGGACGCCGTGCCGGACTGACAAAAGAAGACGTGGCCAACACAAAAACGTGGTCCCAGTTCAAAAAACTTCTCGAACGGTGAGCAGATGAATTCCCGAACGTCTCAACGAGTTGCTGTCATCGGCCTTGGCCGATTTGGCATGGCACTGGCTCGGCGACTCAGTCAGCACGGTGCGGAAGTCATCGCCATTGACCGACAGCACAAGCTGATCGAGGAAATCTGCAACGACGTGGCGATTGCGGTCCGACTGGACTCCAGCGAGGAAGCCGCTCTGCGAAGTCAGGAGGTTGAACGCGTGGATTGTGTCGTCGTCGCAATTGGCGAAAACTTCGAGGCGGCGCTGCTGACAACAGCCATCTGCAAGAAAAACCTGAAGGTGCCAAAGGTCATCTGCCGGGCTCAGACGACGTTGCATGCGGAAATTTTTCGCCAAATCGGCGCGGATGAGGTGATTCAGCCGGAACAAAACGCCGGCGAAATGGTGGCCCGACGACTGGCTCATCCCCGAATTCACGATTATGTAAAGCTGGGTGATGGTTTCACGATTGTCGAATTGTTGGCCCCGTCGCATTTCGTGGGCAAAACGCTGAAAGAACTCAACCTGCGTTCCACATATCGAGTCAACCTGATTGCCATACGTCGCACGACGGACACGCCCGACGCTGAGGACCAGCCGGTGGCTGATCAGATCATCAGCGTCCCGGGCCCTGATGACCGCATTGATGCGTCCGACATCCTGCTGCTGTCGGGCTCCGATACCGCCCTGTCGAATCTTCCCCGGAAATAAGCAAAGTCAGCCAATATCACATTGATTCCGACCACATATTTCGGCCCATTCAGGTCGGCGGCGCTGGGATTTCCGCCAGTTTGACACAACGAACGGCAACATTCACCAACTGGCGTAGACCATCAACCGATGTCTGTCGGGGCAGCGAAGAGAAACAGGACGTCCCCACGTGACTGACAACGGCTCGTTGCAGGCCGTTCACCCGATCAAAGACGGTAATTCCCGGCATTTGCGGGGATCGCGCTGTTGATCATTGAGGGAATCGACGATACCCTTTCGAGCTTCACGACTTACGGCAACATCACGTGTTGCCGGATCTGTTGAAACGCAGATGCAAAGTTGGATGTTTTCTCTGTACGCAATTCGGCCCGATTGGTTTGCGAATTGCCTGTCAGAGTTGACCGTCTGCCCCGATTTATCGAATGGTCAGAATGGTTCAACAGTAGGTGACGGCCCGACGTGCGTTGCGTTGTGGTGGTGCAGAGCCCGAAGATTATTATTGGAGTTTGGAAAGAATGGGTCGTTACACGGGTCCGAAGGGACGCATCAACCGACGGTTGGGCGTCAATGTTTACGAATCAAATGGTGCCATCAAGGCCCTGGACCGGAAAGAATATCCGCCAGGGATGCACAAGCGTCGCAAGAAGCCAACCAACTACGGCCTGGGCCTTGCCGAAAAGCAAAAGATCAAATTCTATTACGGCCTGCGTGACCGACAGCTCAACCGGTACTTCACCAAAGCCCGGAGCATGAAGGGCAACACTGGTGAACAGTTGATGGTGATCTGCGAACGTCGTCTCGATAACGTTGTTCGCCGAGCTGGTCTGGCGTCCACACGCCCCCAGGCTCGTCAGGGCATCGTACACCGCCATTTTCAGCTGAACGGCGTAACGGTCAATAAACCGGGCATCATGGTTCGCGCTGGCGACGTGATTACACTTCGAAAACGACCGAATGTGGAAGCCCTGTACAAGAACATTCGCGAAGGACTTACGCTGCCTCAGAACGACTGGATCAATTACGACGAAGGCAGTTACTCGGCCATCGTAACAACGATTCCAAGCTATTCGGACGTTGGCCTGCAGGTTGATGTCAACCAGGTTGTTGCGTTTCTATCGCGATAACGGCCTTTGCAAACAGTATTTTGTAATTCAGAGCCGGACGCCGAACAGGTGTCCGGCTCTTTTCTTTTGCCACAACGGCTCGCAGGATATCGTTTGCATCACCAGGGTAATTCGGATACTTTGGCAACTCAGATTATTTAAGTGTTCCGGCCGTCGCGGTGCGCAAGATGGAACGACCTGGCTGCAGAACTGCAACCTGCCGTATACAGGGCGGGCCTGGGAGTCGCGTCACCTTTCCGCACAGCTGCGCCGGTATCTGATGATAGCCTACTCTACGTGAGACACCCCGATGGAACTGACGGATACCTTGACGAGTCTGGATTCACTGAACACTGTCCTGCTGCTCATGGTGCAGACTGCCGGTGAGTCGTTGGATGCGATTGAGAATGTGGATTCACGGAACGCATTTGAGGCCTTCCTGTACAGTCTTCCCGGGATGTTGATCAATATCAGCATCGTCATTGCTCTGATTCTGTTTGTTGTCGCGGTCATGTCGAGACAGCGGAAACTCAGAAAATTGGGTGCTACGGTCGGTATGGACGCAAATGGCAAACTGATGTCCATTGATTTCGAAGACAAGCCTCTGACCGACGCCGGATTACGACACCTGCGAGGTCTCGCCAACGTTCAGAAAATTTGGCTGAACGGGACAAAAATCACAGACGCAGGTCTTGAGCACCTGAAAGGGCTGTCAACGCTTAAAGAGCTGGGGCTGTTCGAAACTGACGTCACCGATGCCGGTCTGCATCACTTGCACGTGCTGTCAAATCTGGAAGACCTGATTGTCGAACGGACGAAGGTGACCGACGCCGGCGTTGACAAACTGAAGACAGCTCTGCCCAACTGTAAAGTTCGGCGTTAGGGCAGTTTACGAATACACGCAGCTCGTGTCGGCTCGTGGAAATTGCACATTGCTGATCCGGAAGCGTTTGTCGCGGCCATGAAGCAAGGCGATTCGCTGTAGACAATTTCGGGCGGGCGATCTGTCCATCGGCGGATACGCTACGAGTCGTACCTGCGGCGACTGAAAATGCTTAGACCGCTTAGGGTCAGTTCGGAATGTACCGCAACAGCAGCTGCCACGTTCCACCGGTCGCGACTGGCGGCTACGACTGGTCCTGGCCTTGGCCCTGCCCCCAATGCCGCGGCATGTCAGGTTGCTGCCAGCCGCTCATGCCGCCGTCAATCATCAACATGTGCCCATGAACATGTCGAGCGGCGTCGCTCACCAGGTAAACGGCGCCATCCCCGCAGACTTCCGGTCCAGGGACTTCACCGTTCGGTGTGTGCAGACACATCCAGTCTTTGAAGTTCGGATCATCCTCAATGATGGATGTCAGCGGAGTGCTCACCAGTCCCGGTGCCAGCCCATTGACCCTGATGTGGTGCGGCGCCAGCGATACGCAGAGCGATTTGACCATCATCGCCACAGCTCCTTTTGATGCGTCGTAGCACGTGTGGACAGGTTCTGCCAGTTGGCCATTGATGGAGCCGATCATCAGCACACGTCCGGCAACGTTCGCTTCGGTCCAGCGTCGAGCGAATTTCTGCGTCAGGAAATATGGAGCATCGACATTCAGACGCATTGTGGTGCTGTATGTCGCCAGATCCATTTCCAGAAACGGTTTGTCCATGTAGGTACCGGCGTTGTTGACCAGTATATCGATGTCGGGCATCACGCTGACCGCCTGGTCGAACACTCCGTCAACAGCTGTCTCCGTCGGCCCGGAAAGATCACCAGTAATAAATTCCGCGGTCACTCCGGCGGCCCTGCAGCGGGCCAGCACGGCTTCCGACTCCGAAGTCATTCGGCGTCCGTGAACGATGACATTCGCTCCAGCGACAGCAAATGCTTCCACAATGGCTCTGCCGACGCCCTTCGTCGAACCCGTGACGAGCGCCGAATGTCCCTTGAGATTAATCATGTTCCCTCTCCGGCGGATTCAGTCTCCGCCGCTGACGTGTCGCCAAATCAAACCAGAACGCTGAGTAGTTTTGTCATCCCGACAATCGCAAAGACCAGCATCCACGCGACGACAAAGCCACCAACCCCGAATCTGGTCGGTGTGGGAAACTGGAACCCGGCGAATTCGATGACTGACTCCCGAACGGAGTTATTCTCAGGGACCGTGCAGGGCCCCGGCACAATTTCGTCCTCCTGAACGGGCGTCCGCAGCAACGTGAAGAACGGATCCAACTGCTGCGGTGATTGCGGTCTGGTCACAAGTGCAGTGATAACACCCGCGATCACTCCACCACCGATGTAGCTCAGATTTTGCCACATATCCAACATGACCCAACCGCTGTCCGTCTGACGAAACAGGTTTTCAAACTGCGGCAACTGATCGTGCAGCCATGTACCGTTGTGACTGACTACGATCCAGGAAATCGCAGCGGCTGAAGTGGAAACCCAAACGGCATTTGTATTCCAGCGTCTCCAGAAAATCCCGAACCACATGCTGATACCGATCGCCGCCGGCGTCTTGATGACCACCTTCATGGCATGAATGACATCGGTAAACGTTGCCTGAAGAATCAGTGCGGCCAGCACGATGAACAGACCCGCAAAGCGCGCGACCCACAAATAGTGCCTCTCCGATCTGCCGTGTACCAGATGACGCTTATAGATGTTCTCTGTGAATAATCCGCTTGAAACAACCATCTGCGCATCGCTGGTACTCATGACTGCCGCCAGTAACGATGCCATCAGCAGACCAATCAGCCCGGGAGCAATTCGCGGCAGAATGTCGTAGGCAGCTCGACCAAACAGCTCATCCGCAAACTTGCTGTCCGCCAGATCAATTTCTGCCTGTTGCTCTTCAGGCAGACTCTCATAGTCTGCGCTGACTCGCTGTTGCAGGGACGCATACAACGCCTGATCAGCGGGATCACCGGATTGCAGCAGCGGACTGTTTGTGCCCAGATACCACGCAATGCAGGCAAGTCCGGTGAACGTCCAGGCAACTGTACAGAACCGTTTCAGGAAGTTGCCCACGGTAAAACCGAAACGCCCTTCAAACTCAGTCTTTCCGGCACCACAAACGCCCATGATGTGCGGTTGAACGATAATGCCGGCCAGTGCCGTGATCGACAGCACGCAGACGTAGAATACGGTAATCGGCTCACGGCCGAGTTGTTCGGCGACATCTGCGCTGGCGACGAAGTCAAACATGCCGGGCTTAAGATGTGCAAACTGCTGCAGTGCGCCAAACCCGCCGATCTGATAAAAGACAAACGGCAGCAGAAGAATGGAAAATGCGATCGTCAGCACACCCTGTATAAAGTCCGTGATAATGGCGGCAGCCAGGCCGCCGGCCATTCCATATGTGACAAACAGGACTGTCATTGCCAGAATTGCGTATTCGTACCCCTGTAACGCGCGCCACTGCACAGACACAGTCGACCCAGCCCCGGCCAGATCCTCAGCCTGATCTTCCTGCTGAGCGGCCACCGACGTGAAGGATACACTGGGCACCTGCACATTCATTTGCACAGCCATGTCATCGAGTGCGTTTCCCGTCAGAGCATTGATCATTTTTCCGCTGCTGAACAATGCTCCGGCAATGAACACGATCGAAATCAGAATGCCGTATGCGGAATACAGGACCGCCGTCGCCGGACTGAAGCGGGCACCAAAGAAGTCAGCCGTGGTCAGCGCTCGAATGCGGCGCAGAATTGGTGCGATGACCCAGTAGAACGGAGTGGCGGGCAGCCACAGAAACTGCCACCAGATGCCCGCCAGGCCGGTCCTCCACGTGCCGGCCACAACTGTAATTGCCTGATCGCTGCTGGTACCGGACCCAAAAGCGAAGAACATCATGAAGAACTTGCCGAAGCGGCGGCCTCCCATGAAAAAATCGGCCGCATCTTTGACGCGGGTGGCCGACCACACGCCGATTCCCAGGATCACAACGAAGTAACAGGCCAACACGGCCCAATCGGCAGCGTGCATCCCCAAAATCGAATTGGTCATTGATATTCCTGACTGTCCCGGAGCGTGCGAACGATGGATATCGTCCGGAACGGTGTTCGTTTAAGAAACAGAATCAGCATGTAAACAATATCGCCGTGGCTCCCGAAAGACAAACGCCGCAGTGCCGCAACGTTGCCGTTCGGCAGACAGCAACCGGCAATTCCGCTCTCATTTCTGTTGATATCGACTGTTCCGCACCCGGAGTGTGCCGGACAGTTGACGGACAGGGGTGCCAGTCAGGATGATTCGCACCTGCTGAGTCCTCTTATCCAAACGATTCGTAAAGGCTAAGGTCACAGCTCGATATCCCGTTCACCAGCTTCAGCCATTTCACAAGTCGCCAACATGCCGATGACACGCCAATTCCTGCTCAAGAGCCTCGCCTGCGTTGCCGTCGCAAACGCCACTTTACTCGCAGCCGATCGGCCGAACATTCTGTTCATATTTACAGATGACCACGCTCCTCACGCGATCGGGGCTTATGACGGCTGGCTGAAAGGCGTCAACCCAACCCCAAACATCGATAAGCTGGCGGCGGAAGGCATGGTGTTCCAGAACAGCTTCTGTACCAACAGTATCTGCGGCCCCAGTCGAGCCGTCATTCAGACCGGCAAACACAGTCACCTGAATGGCTTCATGAAGAACGGCAACAAGTTCGACGGTGATCAGCAGACGTTTCCGAAGCTCCTGCAGAAAGTCGGCTACTCAACGGCAATGCTCGGCAAATGGCACCTTGGCACAGACCCTCAGGGGTTTGATCATTGGAAGGTCCTGCCCGGTCAGGGCGACTATTACAATCCGGCATTCAAAGGTCCTGAGGGACGCGAAGTCATTGAAGGCTACTGCACGGACATCGTCACTGACATGGCGATTGACTGGCTTAAGGAAAATGCCGGCGGCGAGAAGCCGTTCATGCTGATGTGCCAGCACAAGGCGCCACATCGCACTTGGATGCCGGCCCTGCGACATCTCAACCTGTACGACGACGTCGAAATCCCTGAACCAGCAACACTGTTCGACGACTACGCAGACAATGCCAGCCCCGCCCGCTTTCACGAAATGGGGATCGACGGTCATTTGAATCTGGTGGCGGACTGCTTCGGACCGGAACTGGCGAACTGGAATCCGACCGGAAAATCGATGGACCGATCGGGAATCAGAAACAAGCAGAAGATGACTCCGGAACAGCTAAGTGCCTGGGATGCAGCGTTCGAACCAAAAAACAACGAGCTTCGGAAACTGAAACTCACGGGCAAGGCGTTGGTTCGCTGGAAGTATCACCGCTACATCCGCAACTATCTGCGTTGCATCAAAGGCGTCGACGAAAGTGTGGGACGAATGGTCAGCTTTCTGAAGGAGAACGGACTCGAGGACAACACGATCGTAATCTACTCGTCAGATCAGGGATTCTATCTTGGCGATCACGGTTGGTTCGACAAACGCTGGATGTACGAAGAATCTCTGAAAATGCCGTTAATCGTGAAGTGGCCCGGCGTTACAAAAGCAGGCACTGTCAACCGGCATCTGGTTCAAAACCTGGACTACGCAGAAACGTTTCTGGACGTGGCGGGTGCGCCGATTCCTGATGACATGCAGGGCAGGTCATTTACTCCCCTTCTCAAAGGCGGAGCACCGGCAGATTGGCGGAAATCCATCTATTATCACTACTATGAATATCCCAGCGTGCACATGGTCGCCGGTCACAATGGAATCCGGACGGACCGATACAAACTGATTCGCTTCTACCAATTCGACGAATGGGAGTTCTACGATCTTGAAAAAGACCCGGACGAACTACAGAACGAATACAACAACCCTGACTACGCTGACGTGATCAGAACGTTAACGAACGAACTGGAGCAGCTTCGCCGGAAGTACAATGACAATTCCGACATGAAGGCCATGCCCGAAAAGTGGCAGCAGCAATTTCGCACTGCAGGATGATTGCTGTTTTCAGGTTCGTCAAACGTCAACGGCCGCGATCGTGTCCCCGATATTGACAGCACCGGTGACCATAGGCCAAATGCGCTGCGAACGTTGAGGCAGCGGGGCCTTAGAATCGATTACGACTTGAAGGCACCAGTTCTGACTTGTGAACACATCCGCCCTGCCACGAAAGCAAGCACGTCGCTGCTATGAGTCAGTGAAATTCGCTGCCGGCGCAACCGGTCCTGGAACTGATGATCGCCGTACGATCGACAATCATTTTCGTCAGGCGTCAGAGGCCGATTCCTCAGCCAGTGGACTCAGCAATCGCCGCAGCGCCCTTTGTCCGAGAAACGCCGCGGCATGGGTTGGTTCGCGAATTGCCGACTCTGCACTTGCCGCACTGTAATTAGCCACGGCGATCACGTATCGACTCAGTCCGTCGTGGCCGGCCAGCCGTTCGCCAAACTCACTGATATTTATCTCGTTTCCGTCCAGCCATCTCGTCAGATGCTGAATTTCTCGAGTGTCAGGAAGGTCAAAAACGTGTGGCGACGGCAGTGCCGGCTGTGCGGAATCCAGCCGGACCCGCGCTGACGCATCGCTGCCGTCGTCTTTCATGTCCGTTCTGTATTCGGTATTCATCGGCTTGTCTTCCCGTGACGAGTTCTCTTACCGTAAAAAGTCCAGCAGATTATGAGACAGGAGGTTTGACACCGTCGTCATGGTGAATTGCTGCAACGTCAATAATTCCTGTAACCGAATTGCGGCGTCAGCCACATCAGCGCTGGTTGTCTCTCCGTATTGGATCTCCTGGTCCAGAGTCAGATCCTGGGTGCGTACCAGCAGACGTTCAATCTGCTCAAGAGCCACTGACTGAGCCCCTACTTCACTTATCAGGTGATCTTCCACACGTTCAATGTCGCCCAGACGTCTGTTCATCGCGTCCAGTCGATCCTGACTGGCTAGGTCACGTGTATTGAGCAGGTCGTCTCTGAGAGCTGCAAGAGTGTCGAACACGTCATTCGTCCCGGCAAACTCAACAGAGTTTTCACCTGTCCGGAACATTGCCGTAGTATCCAGGTGTACGGTCAATCCGTCTGCGGGATTGGTAACTATCTGATTCGCCGCAAACAGGATGGGGTCCGTCGTCGTACCGCCGTCAACCGAAACTGTGCCGTCCGCGACGATGTCCACTGATCCACTGAACCCCGCAGTGATCGCAGAAAGATCAACGTACACTTGTTCACCGTTTGGTCCGGTCACCGCAAGATCCGTATCGGCGCTGGTAAAGCCAATACTTGTGGCACCGTTCAGTGATATCGTTCCGAACGCTCCCGTTCTGCTGGTATCCACGATCTGCAGCTGGTGCGTGCCACTTGCTCCAATGATCGTATCACTTGCCACCGAACTTGTTCCGGCAGTCACTCCGGAACCCGCCGCGTATGTCGTGGACGTATGAGCCCCTGTTAAAGTTCCGCTTCCAATCGCTGTGTCCGTCCCCACGCCGGAAGTCAGTCCCGTGTCACCCAGGATAATCGTCGGTTCACGAATGATCGTCTTAAAGATTTCGTCACCAGCGATCAGTGCCTCGCGTTCGACGTCGCCGGTCACTCGCAGATATGAGCTGTCAGAACTTCCGTGGTAAGTCACCGTTCCGCTCGACTTCGTTGCATCCAGCGTAAAAGGTTCCGTCTCAGTCGCCGTGCCGGAGAAGAGATACCCGGATTCATCAATGGAATTCAGCACGCGCTGTGCCGCTTCGTATTGTCTGGATGCCACCATGATGTTGACCAGCTCATCCATGTAAGCCACGTTCCCCAGTTCCACGTAACCCTGCATCACCTCGTCATTCGAGATTTCCGGAGTCACATCGTTGGGCTTCTGAAACAATGACGCCCCCACAGGCGTCAGTACATTTCTGTTCGCGAACCGCACGGTTTCCAGCTGACCGAATTCAATCCCGCCGGCTCTGAAGCTTCGTTCGGGGTCGACGCTGACCATACTCAACGGTGTATCCTGCGGAATGACGATCGGGCCGTTCACGCCAAGAATCGGCAACTGATCCACGGTTAGCAGTTCGCCACCGGCATTGACGGCAAACTGACCGTTCCGGGTGTAAAGCGGTCCCACCGGGCCTTCCACGACAAAAAAACCGTCCCCGTTGAGCGCAATATCAAGACGGTTCCCTGTCTCCTTGAAGCCCTTCTGAGAGAAGTCTATCTTGATGGCGTCTTCGGCAGTTCCGACGGTCGTGCCCAACAATGTCGACATCCCCGACTTCTCCTGAGCATCGGCCATGGTCACGTCGAACGGCGTCTGAGAAAGCACACGCCGACGGAACCCCGGCAAATATGCATTCGCAAGATTCGTCGCCGACGTTTCGTGTCGAATCGCTGCAGCATCCATTGCCGTGGCCGCGCTGTACAATCCTGAAATCATCCCCGCCCCCTGGTATTGTCTGTATCAGTTCTTCGGACTTTGACGGTCACGCACGCGCTGCGAAGGCTCAGCCAAAGTCCCACTTACTCGTTTTTCCCCAGGTACCGCTGCTGCTCGAAGATTTGCTGCCGGAAAGATATTCCGCTGCCCGGAAAACATTTCCGCGGCGAATCCGCTTGAGGCCACTGCGGCGAAGATCGCGTGGAAGGGCTGACGCCGCGCTATGATTCCCCGAAATTCGCGAATGAACTCCCCGCCGGGGCGTTCTTCGGGCCATTCAACAAGCCTGGCCGACGTGAATTAAGCGTCCATTTCCCGCTGAGCAAATCGGCTGAACATCAGCGGAAGTGGAAGCAGTGCGGCCATGAAGGCCAGCACTGCAAGGGCCGAATAACTAACGGTGTAGTCGGCGAATCGCTCGTCGAACAACGCAACCAGTGGCGGACCAAACGCGCCGACACCAAAGCCCATCATGTTGCTGAAACCGAATCCCACACTCAGCCGCCGTCGGGGCAGAAACTCAGGAATCAGACTGTTATACAACGGCTGATTCATAAAATGCACGAAGGCCCACAGACACGCCGCCAAAAGTCTCTGCCCGCCTTCGGCGAATGTCATCCACACAAGAAATGGGATGTTGGCGACGTAAACTGCTGACAGCAGCAACGGAAGAGTACGCGGTTTCGCCATCCGACCGGCTGTCCACTGCCCAAACGCTCCGCAGATCAGTGCCACGGCCGCTGCATAATTGCCCAGAGCTTCGTCGGCAATGGGCCGTCCGATCAGTCCTTCCAGCGGCGCCAATGCACCCGATTCCTTCAGATACCGTGGTAGAAAATGAAGCACGGCACCGTATATCGTGCCTCCCAGCGCTGTGCCCAGCACGAGCGCGGTATACGGCCATAACTGAAACTGGAGCGTTGATTCGCGCGACGGCGCGTCCACCGACTGCTCTGCGCCTGCTGCAGAATCGTCATCGATCGGGGCCGCC
>JAQWLN010000043.1 GCA_029247265.1 Fuerstiella sp. | reverse complement strand
TGTGTATAAAGGAACCAGCATAGCAAAAGCGTTCCAAGTGGAATGCCGATGGCGGTCGGAGCGTTGAAGTCAATGTCCGCAAGAACTGTAAATATTGTCACCATCGATTGATCTCCACTGCAGATGTCTTTCATGACCAGCCTAAGATATGGACCACTTCAACGCTCAGGCTCGTTGCCCCAACGCTGAGGAACAGCACCCACGACGACTGCTCCACGTAATCCAATTCGCTGCCACATCCGGCGTCTTTGTGGAGAACGTCATCGATGTTCTTGAATGTCTGCTCAAACAAGTTTTCTGCCCTGTCAAAAGTCAGCTTCCGTTACAGATCGCGGCTTCTGAGTGTCGAATCCGCAACAGCGACAGATTCTAGCAATTTAGGTGGTGATTTGCGTGAACCATGGCGATTTGCAGAAACACACGACCGCCAAGGTTCTACGCAGCCCACTAATCTCTTTGCTCACCGCGAAATGGAGGTTGGGGTGGTTCTTGTTCGCCGTCTGGGCTAGCAGGGGCGAAGAATTCCTCGCACAGGCCACATAAGAGCAGATTCTGGTCTTACAGTGCGTGAAGAACCCCCAAGATCATAATTGGGGTTATTCAGGCCATTTCTCAACCGATTTGGGGAGTTATATGGGGATGCCGAAGCAGCATTCTGCTGTATACATCAGCATGGGGGAACATTCTGGACATGCGCCGAGCCGTCGACTACATCTGCAGTCGTCCGGAAGTAAAATCAGACAGCGTTGGATGCTACGGACATTCGACGGGTTCGACACACACATGGCTGGTCGGCCCATGGGAACCGAGACTGAAGGCATTAGTCGGCAACTGCTGCCTGCCAACATATGGCGCCATTCACGAACACCAGATGCTGCATTGCTTCCCGAATTTCGTCCCTGGCATTCTGCCGCACGGAAACACTCCGGACATCGCGGCACTGATTGCTCCCAGAGCTCTGCATCTGAATTTCGGAGAACTGGACGGCGGCAGCCCGATCGAATACGTGCGACGCGGCATTGAAACCATTTCGCGAGGGTATGAGGCGGTGCATGCGGAAGATAACTTCACTCATTTCATCCAACCGGATACCGGTCACGTCCTGAGCGACGAAATGTGGTCACGCACCCGGGATTTCTTTGCCCGACACCTGAGTCCCTGATCTACTCGCGATTCCAGTGGCCGAACCGATTTTTCTTTTCCGCCGGTGCTCCCGGGGGCATGGCGTCCAGTGTTGAAATGCCTTCGCTGTACAGCAAGTCACCTGTATAGCCATCGTGAAAACTCACGACAACCTGCGGGGCATCGTACGCCAGAAATTGGTAACCCGGCCCCTCTTTGCGGCCGGCTTTCACGATATTATTGACGGATATCACTGAATACACCGTGTGACGCTGACGCAGATAGTGGACGTTGTCCGGGTAGCCACCAAGCCATTTGATTTTGATCGTGCGGCCTTCGCTGTCGAACCAGCCACCTAAAGGTGGCAGACCAGCAGTGCCGATCGGATGATTGGCGGAATTCACCGGCGAAACGAGAAATTCCCAAACGTTATCCGTAATCTGAGCAGCCACCGGATGGTGCACGTCACCGGTCAGCAGCAACACGGGTTTCTGAATATCGTCCAGCACCGCCGTAAGTTCTTCTCGTTCGTGCACGAAGCCGCAGTATCCGTCGCCTTTGGATTCCGTACCTTCGCCTCGCACATGATACGCACTGTGGTAAATAAACCACGGATCCGGTGAGACAACGAAAATGAAGTCTGCAGTCGTCGTCCGCACCTTGTCCAGAAACCATGCCTTCTGCGTATCGCCCAGAACAAATCGATCTGCATCGTGAGACTTCTGCACGCCCAGCCATTTGGACCGTTCGCCTCGAGTGTCCAGAAACAGGAAGTGGCAGTTGCCAACGACTTTGTCAAAGTAGTGATGTGTGCCGATACTGTAGGGCGCTCTGTTGGTTTGCTTCAGCGATGGCTCAATCTGCAAATGAGTCGCGTCGACGACCCTGCTCACACGGTAGACACCGACGTTTTTCCCGCCGCGGTCTGCCGTCTTCGGTTTTGCAGCGCCCTTGAGAAACGGACCGATATGCAGCGTGCTAATCTGTGCAGGATTCAGTGTGGTAAAGTCGGCGGTGGGATCATGCAGCATGCTGGCCCCTGCCTGCAGTTGAGCGGTGCCGAAACGTACCCGCCCGGTCTGAGGCCGATCACCGTTGGCCCAGTCAGCATAGTACTGCCAGACTCGAATCGCCGGATCGCGCACAAGATAGTTCCCGTCGCCTCGACCGACTTCCCCGGAACCATCGATGTTGTCTGTGACTTCATGGTCGTTGTACATCGTCAGCATGGGCACATGCTTCAACAGTCGATTTAACGATCGCCCCCGATTCAGATACAGCTTGTAATTGTTCTGAATACCGGCAACAGACCCGTCGATCGTTTCTTCGTAGGTGTAGTCGCCATTCACAATGTGAAACGCCACTCGATGCCGATGCTTCTGCCAGATGGTGTCGAAAGTCGGCGGGTTCGGATAGATGCCGTAGGTTTCGCCGGGCGAGCGTTGTCGCTGGCAGGCCCCGATGGAGAAAGAAAAGTTAAAACGGCCGTGTGGGTTAAATTCATGAAGGTAGCTGGTTTCGTCCGGCAATGTACGAAACGTTGGCCATGGATCGCGAATATCATTTCGGCTGTCAATAATTTCGTGGCCGACACGGACGGCGTAAGCGTACACGGTATTCGGCTTCAGCCCGGCGACTTCGGCGAACCCGGTGAAATCATTTTCCGCGGACGTCGTCGCTGTTATGACCGCCGCACCATCAAACGGCGGTCGATTGGGTCGAACCAGAACTTCGAATTCAATTTCTCGGTCGGCTCTCAACCACACGCGCACTGAATCCGATGTTACGTTTCCCAGCACAGGCCCGTGCGTCACCGACGTACTCTGCATAGGAATCACATGGTTGGCGACGGGGTCAGGCCACGTGAGATCCTGTGCGTGAAGGGAGACCTGAGCGACGAACAACAGAGCCGTGGTGAGAGTTCTCATGATTTGTTTCGGACGTGCCGCCAGTATGGATTTTGATGATGCAGCGTCCCAATTTAGCGAACTGAGCATTCCGTGTCTCGGCTGACGGGAGAACGGGAACAGAGTTCTTCGACACGCAGGCTGTGTGCACAACACCGCTCTGTCTCACTCCTGTTCGGCCACACTGTCCAGACGTTGAATAGTCAGCTTGTGCATCCACCAGCAGAAGACGATTTCGGCGATCATCAGTATGATCGGCAGGCCAGCAGTTGTGAAAGACTGAACGGCCTGGCGGCGGAAGCCAAAACTGGAAATGGCGAGAAAACTGCCGATGACCGTGGGAGCGATCATCCACACGCATATGATGGCCAGCAGCATGCCTCCATACCGCAACCGAAGGGACAGATACAACCCGAACCAAACGGTTGTCACCCCCATGAGAATCACCTGGTAGAACCACGCAGATTTTAAGACGTCGCCGACCGCTTCCACATCTAATCCTTCAAGGGCCCCAAGCAGAATCAATCCGCAAACACTACATGATGTCGAGGCCGCGATGCTGGGGAGCAGACCGAGTATCAGACGACCGCACAATGAATTTCTGCTGACTGGTAACATCAGCAGCGAACCAAGGGTCTTATCCCTGACTTCCGTGTTGAACACGCGATCCAGCAGAATCGCTCCGCTGCCGACGAAGATAACAACCCCTGAGATTATCAGCGTACCAGCCAGAACCCACGGACTCACCGATTCGTCGACAGCCAGCGCTACTCCCAGAACGATGCAGCAAACAAAGACCGGCGCGCCGATCAGACGAATAAAGAACCATAGCCATCCGCCAGCAGAGTGCCGCCACGACTTCCAGGCAAGGGCTTTGTTTCCGGCGCGTCGAGGCTGGCGAACGCGACGGGACAGCCTTCCTGGACTATCATGTCCTTCTGCAACAACCCTAGCGGTACATGGCTCGAACAGCAGCCAGCTGAGACCAAAAAACACAACGGCCAGAATCAGGTGAGCCGTCATCTGAGGTTCCCAGACTCCCGTGTTTCCGAACTCTGCCATGTACATATTGAGGTTCCCACACAACACGAGGTCGTCCGTCCAGCCTCCAAACCACTGCAGGTTTCCATGCAGCCAGGCAAGCGTATACTGACTCCATTCGTAGGTGCCGGAACCGGCAGTTCTTAAATAGCTTTCTGCGGCAGCAGCGTTGCCAAAGTCACTCAGATACAAAGCACTGACAGAGCCGATCCAGCTCCAGAACGGCAGAAACTCCAGCATTAACCAGGCGACAATTGTCTTGGAAAACGCTCGCGGGAAATCTCGACTGACAACGCTGGCAAGCAACCCCAGCTGGCAGAACATGACGGAATAAGTCAGGATACCGAGGGTCGCGGACAACAGCCCTCGCGGCAGGACTCCCCCCAGTGTAATCGCCAACAGCAGGAACGGTGTAACCAGCAGCAACAGCAGCAGGACTGACACCAGACGTGGCCCGGACTTCCCAAGAAGGATCGCAACTGGTGACGCGCCCGTCATCTTTAACAGTGGAAGCGTCTGCTCTTCTTTTTCCTCCACAATCGCGGTGCTGAAGTAGATCCCGCCCAGCAGAGTGACGAACCAGTAACAGGACGTCATCACATCGGACGCGAATGTTGCGCCAACACCTGCGCGCATGGAAAACGTGGCGAGACGACCGAAAAACAACAACAGAACCAGCGCAGCGAGACCAGCTCGCATGAGATGATGACTGACAAAACGCGATTCCTGACGTAATGATCGAATCAGAAATGCCGACGCCTGCTGCTTCATGAACACCGATCCTCTGCCTGATTGCCTTGCCGCCCGGCAGACCGAATCAATCGCCTGCTGCCTGTCGAACAGATCTGCCTGCAAAGCATAGTTGTCTGAGTGTCTGCCACGAAGTCAGATGATCCCGAAACTTATCGCGCATTACGCTGACGTTTGAATGTGAAGACCGGCTTATCCCCCGCTGTGCGCAGGTCTCCTGACCCCGCGTTCATTGGCCTGCGCACACTGCGGATCACCGTTACACCAGCACTTCGCGAATTGGCTGGCCAACCACGAGACGATGGGGGCGCCCCAGTGCATCGTGAAGAACCGTGTCACCCGGTACTCCCAGCAGATGGTACAGCGTTGCGGCAAAGTCTTCAGGACCGTGAGGATCAGAAGTCGGATACGCTGCGGAATCGTCAGACGTCCCATGGACGACGCCGGACCGGACCCCCGCTCCGCACAGCGCGAGTGAATAAACCCATGGCCAGTGGTCGCGTCCTGCGTTCTTATTAATCGCAGGAGTTCGACCGAATTCCGCATTCACAACCACGAGTGTCTCGTCCAGCAGACCGCGTTCGTCCAGATCATTGACTAATGCCGTAAAGGCAGCATCCAGGGTTGGAGCCAGCGACGATTTCATCTTACTGAAGTTCTTGCTGTGGGTATCCCACGATCCGGCTGGCGTATGGCAATAACTCACGTTGACCATAGAAACACCAGATTCGACCAGTCGACGAGCCAGCAGGCAGCGTTGTCCGAATTCTGTGTCGCCGTAGCGATCTCGCGTTGATGCCGGCTCCGACGCAAGATCGAAGGCGTTTCGAGCCTGGTCGGAAGTGAGCAAATCAAAGGCCCGTTGATAAAACGCATTCAGGTTGCCAGCCGAACGCACTTCGTCCAACCGTTGACGTTCACCATCGAATTCTTTCAGTAGGTCACGTCGGGACCGCAGCCGTATCGGACTGAGCTCGTCCGCCGGACGAACTGATTCGACGGACACGTCTTCCCCCAGCAGTGACTGATCGACTGCAAAACTGGAGTATCGTGCCCCCAGAAACCCGGGTAACTGGCCGTGCAGCATCGTTCCGTTGCTGCGGCGCATCAAGGGTCCAACTCGAACCCAGGACGGCAGAGTTTGTGCGTTGGGCTGCAGACGATCAATCACAGCGCCGAAGGGAGGAAAGTCCGTGTCCGAAGGAGGGAAGTCACCACGCGTACTGACTTCCGGTGGATGGCGATGTCCGGTGTTCGCCGGCAGACTGGCCTGCACATGATTGGGATTGTCATGCGTCATTGATCGAATGACGGCCAGCTTGTCCGCGATTCGCGCCGTGCCCGGCAGCAACTCAGAAAAGGACACGCCAGGTACGGTGGTTGCTATGGCTTTGAATTCACCACGAACCGTCGACGGCCCGTTCGGCTTCGGATCGAAGGTCTCCTGCTGCGGATGCCCGCCATGCAGATACAGCATGATCACGCGCTTTGCACGACCAAACGAATCGTCGTGCGGCGTTTGTTGTCCGCCGCGAGCTTCCAGTAACTGCGGAAGGGCCAGCCCCAGGCTGGAGACTCCACCCAACCGCAGGATATCGCGGCGTGAGGCGAAACTTCGTTGTGGGAACGATCCGCGAGTCATCACGCGTCTTCACAGTTCGGGCCGCTGATACAGGCACATGCAGGGCACGTCTGAATTATAACGCCAAAACAGCGCACGATACCAGTGCGTTGACGTTCCAGAGCAACGGCGCAACAACTCACCGAAATCTTGTCGCCAGACGGTGAGTCAATCCACCTTCAGCAACTCGACAATGAAGTGCAGCGTGGCATTGGGGGGCACGGACCCTCCAGACCCCTTGGCTCCATAGCCAAGGCGGGCCGGAACCCACAGTTCAATCATGCCTCCGACTCCAACCAGTTGCATACCTTCCGTCCATCCGGCAATCACTCCGTTCAGCGGAAAAGAGATCGGTTGGCCTCGGTCGTAGGAACTGTCAAATTCCCTGCCATTGTCCAGCCACCCTCGGTAGTGAACCGTGACTGATTTTGCGGCGGTCGGTTTTACGCCATCAGCGTTCCGCAGAACCCGATAGCGCAGACCGGAATCCGTCAATTGAAAGTCCTGAGCCGCATCATCGTCGACAGGACCGCAATCGTATTGAAGAGACTTTTCGTCCAGAAACGTCGTTGCATTTGATCTGCTGAACGACGCCTGCTGAATATCGCTGCCCTCGGGGTACTCTGCCTGCGTCAGAGACGATGCCGTTTTTGTCTGCGGACCGGAACAGCCAATGACGGCGAACGACGCGACAAGGATTATTGCGGAAAGCGTATTAGAGATTTTCATGGGGCGAATCCGTTCGCTTAGGAGCGTTGTGGTGCCTTGTGCAGAATATGCAGGCGGCAGAAATCATAACAGCCAGGCAGTAGCACGGGAACACCCGTTCGGCGTCAGCCTGCGATCAAAGCCACACGGGTGCAGCAACCGATTGTTGTGAAACCGAAAGGATGGCCGGTGGTTGCAGCGACGAACAGTTAAAATCCCGGGGCTTCCTTCGCAGGCTCCGGCCACCCACCAGTCGAATACCACATTCGGCCACTTCCGTAATCCCGAACTACTTTAGCTGTTTACTGTTTGCTTTCCTGTTTTTCTTCGGTTTCTTCTTGCCGTAACCCGCTTTTCGAGTGTGCGCAATCGCTTCCGTTTCGTGGCCTTGATCTCCCTGGGACGTCATCCAGCCATCCAGTTGCGAGGACAATTCTGTGCGGAGTGCGGCATACTTCGGATCGTCGATCAGGTTGTGCAGGCAGTGGGGATCTTCGGCAACATCGTACAGTTCTTCGGCTGGTCGATGTTGATACTTTGTCGTCATCGCCACGGCATGTTTATCGCCGGCCTGTGCCTTTTTCTGCCAGGACGTCCAGTAGTCAGCCCTGTCACCGCCGATGCGCGTCACTGCATTCGTAAACTTGACTTCCGGACTCAGATTGCGAATGTAACGATGCGTCTTTGTTCCGCAGGAACGAACGCCGTATGTTTCTGAGCCATTGATAATGCCGCGGGTTGTGTGGAGTCCAAAGGTATAGGTCTTATGTTCCGCCTGCTGGCCCAACAGCACGGGCAGAAAGGATTTGCCATCCATTGTTGTCGGAACCGGCAGACCAGCGGCCTCCAGAAATGTCGGTGCGACGTCGCAATATTCGACCAGAGCGTTTGTGCCTGAAGCAGACTTGATCCTGCCCGGCCAGCGAACAATCATGCCGGACGTCAGTCCCAGTTCGAAACACGTCCATTTGGCGAATGGAAAGGCTGACCCCTGTTCTGACACAGCCATCACGAGCGTATTATCGGCCACGCCATATTTGTCCAGCAACTTCAGCAGTGCACCGCATTGAGCGTCGAAGTAGGTGATTTCTGCCAGGTACTTTGAGTACTGAAATCTGGTTTCCGGAGTGTCGACCCACGACGGCGGCAAGGTCAGGGATTCCGGCGGATACGCAGCAGCGTCGCCTTTGTTGTAAGGCGAATGAGGTTCGTTGGAACAAGCGAACACACAGAACGGTGTATCGGCAGCTTTCGATTCCGTAATCATTCTGTCGATCGCCGGATACGGATTGGCTTTGAAGGGATCGGCCGATTTGAATTCATCGTCGTACTCGAACGGAAATGATGCCTTTGGCGAGATGTGTGTCTTGCCGGACAGTGCCACTCGGTAGTCCGCGGCCTTCAGGTAATGAACGATGGACTTTGTCCCAGGATAAACGCAGGTGTGATTCGGCCAGGCGCCGGACTTCACCGGATAGATACCGGTGTAGATATTGTGTCGGGTGGGAGAACACATCGGGGCAGTCTGAAAACACCGCGAAAACTGAAGTCCTTCCGTCGCCAGACTGTTCAGGTGGGGCGTCTTTGCCTGGCCACCGTACGCTTCCATATCCAGGTAAGTGCAATCGTCCGCGATCATAAAGATCAGATTCGGGCGATCGGCGGCGATTGCCGACGTGGCACATGCGGTGACGATAAGGAAGGCAGACCAACAGTTCTTAGACATAGTGGTGCACACTCAGGGGCAGGAAGAAAAGAAAAACTCTATTTTCACGCTTCGACCGACAGCAGGCGTTTGGCACGAACATAACGTGAAACGAAATTATTCACTAGTGAAACGGAATTGTTCATTCGAACTGCGGACGCATTCGGCGTGCGTCTAAGACTTTCGGGGCTACTCCGTTTCCGGCACAGGCGGCTCAGCTTCAGAAAGCACTTGAATGAGTTCGTCCATGACTGCTGTGCCGTCTTCTTCGTTAGCTTCCAGAGGCCAGTACGCGTCATACTTATCGACGATCCGCAGGTGCCCCTGATGGATGTAGCTGAGCATCTTAATCAGCTTGGCGTCGCGATAACGCAAGACGACATAGCCGTCCTCCAGGTGGATGTTTTCGATTTTCCAGCCGAGTGCCCGCAGATTAAGTTCTCGCAGACGCAACATGCGTTTGGCCGGCGTGGGGACGGGACCAAAGCGGTCGCGGAGTTCTTCTTCCAGATCCGCAAGATTCCGCAGTGAATTGGCCTGTGACAGCCGGCGATAGACTTCGATCTTGAGCTTCTGCTCCGGAATGTAGCGATCGGGAATAAATGCGGAGACGGGCAGCTCCATGCGGACATGTGTCTGATAACGCAACGGTTGTTTCTTCAGCGTACGGACCGAGTTCTCCAGCAGCTGGCAGTACAATTCGTAACCGACGGCAGCGATGTTGCCACTTTGTTCCGTGCCCAGAATGTTGCCGGCCCCGCGGATTTCGAGGTCTCGCATGGCAATGCGGAAACCGGCGCCCAGTTCACTGTACTCTTCGATGGCTTTCAGACGGCGAGTAGCCTTGGTCGTCACGACCTTGCCTTCCTCAAGCATCAGATAACAGTAAGCTCGGTGACGATCCCGGCCGACTCGCCCGCGCAGCTGATGCAGATCTGCAAGGCCGTAGATGTCGGCCTGATGGATGATCATCGTGTTCGCATTGGGTATGTCCAGGCCACTTTCAATGATCGTCGTGGCCAGCAGGATGTCAGCTTTTCCGGTAACAAAATCCAGCATGGCGACTTCGAGTTCATCCGGTGTCATCTGTCCATGAGCGATCGCCAGAGATGCTTCCGGAACGATCTGACGAAGGCGATTCGCGATAAGCTGGATGTCATGGACGCGGTTGTGCACAAAGTAAACCTGCCCACCGCGATTGAGTTCCCGAATAATGGCGCTGCGGATCAGTGCCTCGTCAAACCGTCCGACTCGGGTTTCAATGGGCATTCGGTCGCGCGGTGGCGTGGTCAGACTGCTGATATCCCGAATACCCAGCAGCGACATATGCAAAGTACGGGGAATCGGCGTAGCCGTGAGGGTCAGAATGTCGACTTCCAGTCGCAGGTGCTTAAGACGTTCCTTCACTTTGACGCCGAATTTCTGTTCCTCGTCGATGATCAACAATCCGAGGTCATTGAACTGGACATCTTTTGAGACCAGACGGTGCGTGCCCACGACGATGTCGATTTCGCCACGCCCCAGTTTCTCGATAATCTTTTTCTGCTCACCGGCTGAACGAAAACGCGACAGCATTTCGACAGTGACCGGAAATTCGGCCGTACGTTCCGTGAACGTGCGAAAGTGCTGTTCCGCCAGCACCGTTGTCGGAACCAGTACGGCCACCTGACGCCCGTTGTCGACGGCCTTAAAGACGGCTCGCATCGCGACTTCCGTCTTGCCGAAACCCACGTCGCCGCAGATCAGACGGTCCATGGGTCGGATTCGTTCCATGTCCTCCTTGAAGTCAGCGATCGCAGTGACCTGATCAACCGTTTCAGTGAAGGGAAAGGCCTGTTCAAATTCCTGCTGCATTTGCGAATCTGCCTGACACTCAAGGCCAGGCTTGGAATCACGCTCCGCCTGCAGCGTCAACATGTCGGCGGCCATATCCGTGACAGCTTCGGCCACCTTGCCTTTCTTCTTCTCCCACGACGTACCACCAAACTTCGATAGTTCCGGCATGGATTTGGCCGGACCAATATACTTCTGTACAAGGTGAATCAGAGCGGCGGGAACGTAGACGATCAGGCTGTCTCGAAACTCCAGCAGCAGGTGCTCTTCCTGTTCGCCGTCTTTCTCCATCAGAGCCATACCACGATATTTGGCGATCCCCTGGGTGACGTGGACGACAAGATCGCCGTCCTTTAAGTCCAGGAAATTGTCGATGGCGCGTGAATCGGCTGACCGACGCCGCGACTTGACCTTTCGCGCCTGCGACCGTGAGAACAGTTCGTTGTCGCTGATGACCATCAGGCCACGTTCAACAAAGCGAAAGCCCTTATTGACCCGGCCCACACACAGCGTAATCCGCTCAGCCAACGGCTGCTCAGCTGCCGCATCCGTTTCCACGATCAGTTCGGCCAGCCGCTGCTGTTCGCCATCGTTGTGACATGACAATATGACTCGATCGTTGGGACCGAGCGATTCTGCCAGGTCCGCCAACGCGTCTCGACCGGTGCTGGCGAAACGTTCAATCGCTTCAATCTTCAGGTGACACGAAGTCTCGTAGCTGTCGGCGCCCAGTGCATCGATCGTGACCGACGGAAATTCCGTCAGCCGAGCCATTGTGGCATTGACGCTGAACATTCCAATGGGATTGGCCAGCCGCTGCAGGTACATCTTTCCTTCACTGACGGCCTGCGCCATATCGCTCAGAACGACTATGGTGTCTGCCGGAACGGAATCCAACATTGATTCGGTGGCGGACGCAATAGCGTTGTGAGGCCGCAGGCTGTCACCCGGTTGAGGTTCGTTGTGCGGCTTGACCGGCTTAGTGGCGGTAATGGCCACATCCTGCAGGTCTTCCAGCCGCCGTTGTGTTTCCACATCAAAGCTGCGTATCGATTCCACTTCGTCCCCGAACAGCTCGATGCGAATCGGGTCCGATTCGGTCGGCGGAAAAATGTCCAGAACACCGCCGTGGACACAAAATTCACCGGCCAGTTCAACCGCCGTAACACGGTCAAAACGACGCTCAATCAGCCAGTCCAGCAGAGGTTCGAGCGCCAATTCGTCGCCGACAGCGATGCGACGGGTCGCTTCTTCGATATCACGTCGAGCCGGCACCGGTTGCAGCAGGGCCGGCAGACAGGTGACGACAATGGACCGGCTGTGTATTCTGCGATCAGATGGTTTCTGACTGTCCGGAATTGCGTCTTTGGTGCCGGTTTCAGCAACGGGGTGACTTGTGTCAGCCGAGAAATGCCAGGGATCCGCTGCTGGCTGAGAGTCAGGCTTCAGTATCGCGTAATCAGTCCCCGGACCAGAGCGGTCTGCGTTCAGATATCGGACCGCTCCGAGACGTGCGGCAAACACGCTGTCCGTAACATCATGTTCTTCCGGCAGAGTTTCCCAGGCTGGAAACTGCCGGATTTCTGTGCCGAGCGGAACGAATTCGGCCAGTTGGTCGAAAAATTCATCAATGTCGCGAATTCCCGGCAGCACAACCATCAGCGTATGATCGGGACTGTCTGCCGCAAGTGCGGCGACTGTCAGCGCGCACGATGATCCCCACGCTCCATCGATCGCCCCACTGTTACCGGAATGCAGCGCGTTCAGAACGTCGGCAAATTCCGGTGCGGATCCGATCAATGCAGTCAGTTCAGCAAGTGAAGTTGGAACCTGCTGAGCAACACTGTTCATTGTGGACGAATTGTAGGGAATGGCGGACGATCCGGAAACGCTGACCGATGTCCTTAAGAAAGAATCGGTAGGCTTCGGGAACAATACGCTGTAGCGGTCTTACGTCAGACCAGGCCTCGTGGGCGTCGACTGATCGGGGATTATCAGTCTGATGTTGCAGACGCTGGAAGCCACCACCTGGCCGGCCGAACGGAGAACGCTCCGAGAATCTTCGCGACGTTCTTCCGGTTCGACACTCCAGACGTTGTTATGGCACGAGTGCACCGTTGACAAGGATCTGTCCGTTGACATTGCCGTTGAACTGCACAACACGCTGAATGTTACCGAACGAAATCATCTCAATCACGTTATTCTGAGCTCCGAAGATGTTGTAAGCCCCGCTGGCACTGCGGAAGAAGATACCTTCTTCAAGTGTCGCATTCGGCCTGCCAAAGGCGTCGACAATGTCAGACAGCTGAATCAGGTTGTTGCTGATCTGAAACGAAGCGGGCTCAATCAGTCGATCAACAAAGATGCCGCGGCCGGAATCCCCCTCAAACCTCATGCGGTTGTTAACAATGTCCATGACGGTGTCTGATCCAAGGTTGAATTCCATTCCGTTGCTGTTGACTCCGCCAAAAATCATATCATTGCTGTCAATCAACTGTTCAGATGGACCGGACGTAAACGTTCGAATCCCGACGGCTCCTGGGTGATCGCTGTTCAGAATTCTGTTGCCAACGATCGCCTCCTGCAGCAGGTCCGTCGAAGAATTCATGTCAGTGAACATGGCAATTTGAAACCCGGTGGCGATCGCCGGATTTGCAAAAACAAGTTCGAAGGCGTTGTCCTCCAGATTAACCCGAGCCGGGCCGTTCCAGGTAATTCCAAACGCGAACTCGTTGGGGTTAACGCCAGGAGAGAATTCAAAAGCATCGTTCACGGTGAACAGATTACTTTCCACATTCACGCCGATGTGAGCTCCGATGGCCGTGACAGAATTGGCAATACGGATAACGTCGTCAGTGTTATCGCTGAACTGTGTTCGCTCAATGTTGATGGTATACGGATTGTCAAATTCCGAAAACCGTGTGGTCGTATCGTCATTGGGCCGTTCAGTGTACAGCAGCAACAGCGTTTCATTGTCGACATTGGCGACGTCTCCGTTGTTGTCAAACAGCGAATCGCGGATATCAAGTTCCGTCAGGTTGGTCGTAACCACACCGACGAAGTCAGAATCAAACATGTTGATACCAAACAACTGCAGGAACTGGTCGTCCAGCACATTGAGAGTGCCTCCAATGTCCAGAGTGTTCACGACTCGAATTCCCGTTTGGTTGTCACGAAATTCCATACCTCGCAGGCTGACCTGACCGGCATTTTCCAGCAGAGCTCCCTCTGTGGCGGCGGCCAGAATCTGTCCACCGGGACTTGCCGTTGTCAGCGTGGAATCGCCGCGAACCGTGAACGTTTTTGCCACACGAGTGTGATTATTGAGGTCCTTATTGGTGTCCATCAGGTGGAGACCGAACCTCGGTGAGTTAATGCTCGTGACCATTTCGAGATCGATGTCGATACCCGAGTTGAGAATTTCGAGAGCCGCTTCGTTGGTAACGTCGATTGTCCCTGTATTTGTGCGAATGAACGTGTTCGTGTCAGCAAACAGGCCAACGCCGTCCGTGGACAGGATACCAAGAGTATCAACGGTGACGGTACCGGGTCCGTTCGCACCAGCGACGTTGTTCACAAGATTCACGCCAATGTCGCCCGTCGTGGTATTGACCTGCAGCAAGTCAAACTGAACAGCGGCCTGGGAATCCTGGATATCCACCAATGGCACGCCCGGGTTTGTGCTCTTGAGTATGTTCGTGTTCGTCCGAAATCCGAGGACTCCGTCTGTGTTTTGAATACTGAGTCCCTGTAACAGGGGCTCCACTATACTGGCACCGCCGGAAGTCGCCGTGCCAAAGATCACATCCGAACTATCATTGACGATCGCAATTCCCTCAGCACCGACAGACGTAATGTTCGTTTGTCCCGTGGCCGTGAAGCTGCTGCCAGCTGCATTGCTGACAAGTTCTATCCCACGTCCTCCGGAAAACGTTGCGGGCGCCGTTGGTGTCGCAAAAATCGTAATATCGCCGCCGAAGTTGACAACCCCTGTGGCAAGCGAGTTACTGACGCTGATAAATGGCGCAACGCTTCCTGCCGCTGCCTGCCCAATGGTCAGGTCTCGAGCGAAACTGAATACGCCCTCCAGGTTATCGATATCGATGCCGCCGCCCTGAGGACTGATGATGTCAAGGTTTTCAAAATTCACTCGGCCGGTCGACTGTAGTCCATCAATCAATACTGACGCGCCCGTCGCATTGGTAATTGTTGTGGCGTCCCGAATTGTGTCGCGGAAGAAGTAGGTTCCTGAGCTGTTCAGAACAGAGATTCCGGTTGCTGTGCTGTCCACGATGAGAGCATTGTCGATCGTGGCGTTGCCGGCACTATTCTGAATAACGATTCCGGTTCCTCCGGTATCGTCGATCGTACTGCCGGTCATATTGATGGTCCCGCCTGTCGTATTTTCAACTAAGACCGCAGCGGCCGACGAATTGATAATGCGGCCGAAAGCAGGATCAACGCCGGTGCTGGTAGCCACATAACCGATATCTGCATTCCCGCCCGAAACGTGAAATGCCGGCCCTCCCGATCCTTCTATCGCGGTATTCGTGATTGTGACCGAATCCAGAGTGTTCTGCAGCAGAATTCCCGTCCCGGCGGCATTGGAAATCAACGTATCTCGCACAGCTACGTCCGAAACCGTATCAGCAAGAATGCCGTGGCCGGCAGACCCATCCAGAATAAATCCACCAAGTCTGCTGCGGTTCCCCAGCGTCACTGCTGGTCCGACGGAATTGGATATCGTCGGCCGAATAAACGTCGGGTTCGCCTGGAACGTTGGAGAGTCCGGCAACACGAATGCCGGGAGGTTCTCCAGTGCTACAATATTGATAACGTTTCGACCACCGTTGGCTTCCGTGACCAGGCCTTCACCGAAGAGGTTCTGGTCGTCCGCCAGAACCACCTGATTATCCGGTGCGGCAGCAAACAAACTTCCCCCGTGTACGAACACAAGATCCGCACCGGGAACTCCGAGTCCGGCGGACAGAGACTGCAGAGGATCCTCGACAGTGCCGATGAACGGCCCGATCGCATCGTTGCTGTTTACGTGAACAACCGTCAGCGGAGTTCCATCCAGAGCGTTGGCGATCTGACCGGGGATGGTTACATCGGCAATCGCTGCCGGAATGTTCAGATTTCGGCGAACCGGCTCGGCCATTCGCTGCATGCCGGAACGGCTGGTGTGTTCCTGACTCTCGAAGCCACCAAAATGCACGGTCGCACTGAAAGCGACGTTGGTATGAAAGACGTCGTCATCGGTCAGCTGCAGACCGAGTTCCAGCCAGTCTCCAATATCAGCCTGAAGCCTTGTACTGAACCCGCCGAAGCCATCCAGTCCCTGACCTTCGTAAAAATATCCACCGGCAAAAGCACGCAGATCCACTCGTTCCGCAAATTCTCCCGGCAGCAAGTTGCCGATTTCTGCATCGAAGCCGTCGATGGCCTCTGCGAATGTATCAATACGACTGAATTCCAGGTTATTGCCTGCAAATAACGCGCTGCCAGGGGCAACACGTGTACCGGTCAGCTCAGAGGTCGTGCCAAACAGGTTGTATACGTTGCCACGAACTTCCCAGTCATGAGCGAGGAGTTCAGCCCCGAAGCCATACTGCTTGAACCTGGCTCCGGCGATCTCATCCTGATCGTAGTAGACGTTTCCACCCAGAACCGCATCGATGGCGGCGATGTAGTGTCGATAGCCGGTACCGAAGCTGTATGCCACTCCGCCGTCGTTCGAAAAAGTCAACCGTGTGTCGCCAAAGATCATGCCGTCACCGACGTTCAAGTACGGTGAAAGCCCAACATTGGATACAGATTCTGTTCGTCCAACAGTATTGCCCGCGACGTGACCGCCTCGGAACTGTATGCCAATTCCCTGACGGTTAACGTCCACAACACCACCGGCTACTCCGGACGGAGTTCTGCCAATTGGTGTTCGGCCGAACGAAAATTCACCGTCCTGCGCAGTTGCTGAGACCGCCGTGAATACGGTGGTTGCAATTGTAAGCATGCAGACGCGCAGGCTGAGACCCGCCAGTCTGAGCGGCGAAAAATTGCTGTTCGTCACGATGTCATGACTCGCATCCTGCGAGCCGGACAGTTGTAGCTTGCGTCGAAGATTTTGAACGCTCGTCATGACGTTCCTCAAATGATTTTTGAGAGTGCGTTGCTGCAACGCACAATCCGCATTCATTCGGCGTACTGCCGTTAATGTCAGCGGTTTGATCTGAAAGAGAAGGGGCAGCAGAGCTTGCCAGCACCAAGACAGTTCGAAAGTGCCAGCTGATGTAAAGAGATAGAATAATGCGATCAGGCGAACCGAATGCGCTTAGCGGAGAGTCCGCCCGTTAATAGACCCGGCGTTTGTAGCTCTGCCCGTAACACGCAGCAACACGGCTTCCCGGGACTTGCGACGCAAAAAACACGGTGCCACCAGCACCAGGTACGTCGATCAGCGGAAAGAAGTTGTTGTGAGATTCCCGACGGCAGAATTCGCCAGACGCCTTCGCGGCAGTGAGCTTACAAACCGGCAGAAATGGTGCATTGGGGCGCCAGACGTCGGTCCCCCATGGTATTCTCCCGCAGGCCGGTTCCACGACGTCTACCAGACCACGAATACTGCGCGGCGGGCGGACCCAGACGGGGCGGCACGAGAAGCAGCACTCGACGGCAGCGGATCCCCTGAACCGCGCCCGAATTCGAACCGCAAAGCATATGGTTCGTAACGAGTGCTTAATAAATTTGCAGGCGACCGAAAGCCTGGCAAAATGCCCCGGCTATCGGAAGTAAAGCGTCGCGACAACAGCTACGTGAAGCAATGCAGTCAATAGCAGGACTGTGCGAAAAACGGGCTTCAGCGTCTTATGTCGAAACCATTGTTGCCCTGCCACGGCCCCGGGCCAGCCACCGGCAAATGCGAGAACATGCAGTGTTTTCTCAGAGATGCGGCGTCCTTCGCGTTCGGCTTTCCATTTGTCCCAGCCATATGCACAAAAGGCAGCGGGGCTCAGCAGACAGACCGAAAGGCAGTAAATTTCTGCCCACAATCCGGCTTTGAAAGAATTTTTCGAGAAGCTGAAGATGAGTACAGCCAAGGAACCAATCAACCAGCTTGCGCACAGCGTTAGCCAGATTTTCTTCATGCCGGGCAATTTCATGGAAACGTATTCCCTGATCGACTCCGCAATTTCGGACGACGGAACCTGACCTGCATGATACACCGAAACATAGTTACAGGGCCGGCAGAGCTCAAGTGTCGCGATGGAAAACGCAAACACGACGCAAAATACCGGCAATGCTGTCGCGACAGACTCCGGATATCACTGGACAGTCGCATCGGAAAAGCTGTATCCAGATCAATTCATATTCATGATATCACCTTATTGCGTCATAATATGGAGGAGTCGCTCAGCAAGCGGATCATGTTCACGTGATCATTTACATGCAGCTGAGGTGTCGCAAGGGCCGGAAATTCGGTTGAAGAACGGGAATCTTCAAAGGTCCGCCGACGCTTCACGGCGTGTTTCGAGTTCTTATCATCGCTGGCGGACTCGCTGGAAACGGGCCATTAGCACACTCGCTGACGGTGATAGCGAAACTGTTGTGGCAAAACCGAGTCCGTTTTTCCTCGAAAGCCCAATATGCATCGGCATTCGGCGAATACTCGAATGGACTCCTGACACTGAATTCTCCCTCCAAAATGTGGACCAACCTAATGCCAAGTCCGGCCTGCCTGCGACGATTACTCTGGTTTTTCATGGCCGTTGTGCTGCTCAGTCCGGTCACCACGTTTGCCCGTGATGAAGACGATGGACCTGCGCCACTGTTTGCACTTGGTTCGAAACCGATGGTGGTTGTCACGGCCGCCAGTGCAAATCGATTGAGAGATGAGGCGACGTACATGTTTGACGTCGCCGGACTGCCCGACGCCGTCGACGGCGTACTGGGACTGCTCGACGAAAACGTGAACGGGCTCAAGGGGCTGGACTGGGACCGTCCTGCCGGCGTCATGATGTACCTGGAAAGCGTGTTTCCCCCGGCGTTCGAGTTCGTTGCATTCGTGCCCATCACGACTCCGGAAGACTTTCGATCGATGATGGAGTTGGGGTCTGTCATCATGCGACAGGAACCCGGTGAAGAAGGACGTTACGAGCTTATTACGGCTCGACGAAATCTGCAGATCCGCATTGAAGGTGACTACGCGTTCATTCAGTTGCCCATGATGGATCCGGACCCGGCCTTCGAACGAGACCTGCCTGATCCCGGTGCTCTGGTTTCTGCATTGATCAGCCAGTTTGACGTTGCCGTCTCTCTTGATGTCGAAGCAGTCCCCAAGGGAACCCGCGATCTGGTGCTCAACATGCTGACGTCCACCATGTCAACTCAGATGCAGCAGCGCGATGACGAACCGGAAAGTACGTACAAGATCCGGAAATCGTGGATGGAGGCAGATATCGATGGGTTCAAGCTGTTCTTCGATGAAGTCCGACGGATCTCGTTCGGACTAAACGTAATCAGCGAAGAGCATGCTGCACATTTTGACATGCTGTTCGACGTCCGCGAAGGCACAAAGTTGCTTGAAGAGATATTTGCGTCTGCCACAAAGGCCAGCTACTTCACTCCGATCATTAGTGACAATTCGCCCGTTTCGTTGTCATGGTCAGGTGTTATGGCAGAACGTGATATTGAGCGATACGACGGCGTTCTGGAAGGCTTGAAGGGCGAGGTGGCCCGCGTTATTGAAGAAAACGATCTGGGGTCGATCCCCGATGAAGGTAGCCCCCTGTTTCACGCGATTTCTGCCCTGCAGCAAACGGTCAGTGAAGGACATCTGGACGCCTTCGGTCAATTCTATCGGGACTCCAGCGACAAGCTGGTCGTCGCCACAGCACTTCGAGTGCAGGATGGCAATGCCATCGCGTCCGGTCTGCTGGACGTACTGATGCGAATTCAGGGACAGGACGACATCGGCCGAATTGAAACCGGATTCCGAGAACATGCTGGTGTGAGTTTTCATCGGCTCGAATTCAAGAATCCCGATGCCGGAGCCATCGAACTATTCGGTTCCAACCCGGGCATCACGTTCGGTGTCGGTGAACGATCTATCTGGGGATGTGTTGGCGGAGACGACTCGTTTGAAACATTGACCGGCGTGATGGATGAACTTGTTGAAGCTTACGAAAACCCAACAGACCATCAGGTGCCGGCATCGTTTCGACTGGTGATGAAGGTCAACCAGTTAATCGAACTGGTGCAGGGTGCCGAAGCGGCCAACAAGAATAAAGAATCCGAAGAGGTAGTCGAGGACGTTAAGTCTTCCGGAGATTCCGGCACGAAGGGTTCGTCGAAGCCAGCAGGGTTGTCTCAGGGCGACGGCGGGCGAGGTGGTCAGGACGACGAAAGAGCAAAAAGGCGTCAGCAGTTTCAGGAACGTCAGGAGCTGTCGAATCAACTGTTTCGTGAAGCTCTGGCAGAAGGCGATGACGAAATTCGCGTCGAAGGACGACCGACGGAAAACGGCATGCGTATGCGAGTACGACTGGGAGAAGGATTCATCTCCGGCCTCGGTCGTGTGATCGGTGTCCGCATGGGACTGGACTAGAGTAGTTTTCCAAAAGATACGGTCGGGGGACTGGTGGGCACGCCATTTTCTCAGGCAGAATTACGCCTTGCGAGGCCACGTGTCAGCGTTACACGCTGTAATCATGGTCACGCCAGCACGTCACGCACAACGTGGCCATGCACATCCGTCAGCCGATAATATCGTCCCTGAAATCGGTGCGTCAGCTTTTCGTGGTCGATCCCCAGTTGATTCAGAATTGTGGCGTGCAAATCGTGTACGCTGACCGGGTTGTCCACGATATTGTAGCTGTAATCATCTGTCTGACCGTAACTCATTCCGCCCTTGATTCCACCTCCTGCCATCCAGACAGTAAAGCACCGCGGATGATGGTCACGGCCGTAACTCTTTGCCGTCAGTTCACCCTGACAATAGACCGTGCGACCGAATTCACCGCCCCAGACAATCAACGTCTCGTCCAGCAGGCCTCGTTGTTTCAGGTCCGTGATCAGGGCTGCTGACGCCTGGTCGGTGTCCTTGCAGCGAGCTCTCATTTGGCCTGCCAAACCACCGTGTGCATCCCAGCCGCGGTGGAACAGCTGTACAATACGCACGCCTCGTTCTGATAGCCGACGAGCCATCAGCACATTGTAGGCGTACGTCCCGGGTTTCTTTGCGTCTTCGCCATACAGGTCGAACGTCGACTGAGGTTCATCATTGACGTTTGTCAATTCCGGTACGGACGTCTGCATCCGGTATGCCATCTCATACTGGGCAATCCGAGTCTGAATTTCCGGATCCTGAACTTCGTCGAATCGTTTCTGGTTGATTTCACGAATCTGGTCCAGCGTCCGCCGCCGAAGCGCATCAGTGACTCCGGCAGGATTATTCAGATACAGCACAGGGCTGGACCCGGCACGAAACAGCACGCCCTGATGTCTGGACGGCAGAAAACCGGCTCCCCACAAACGGTCGTACAGCGGCTGCCCGCCTTTGTTGGACGTCATCGCAACAAACGTCGGCAGGTTTTCATTCTCATTGCCCAGCCCGTAACTCAGCCACGCACCGATGCTGGGACGCCCTGCAATCTGAAAACCCGTCTGAAAGAACGTGATGGCAGGGTCATGGTTGATGGCGTCCGTGTGAACCGAGTTGATGAAACAGATCTCGTTGGCGACTTCTTTCAGATGCGGCATCAGTTCTGTATTTAACCACGCTCCGCCTTCACCCACGCGTTCAAACTTGAAAACGGATTTTGCCACAGGAAACGACGTCTGCCCCGCCGTCATGCCCGTCAGTCGTTGCCCATTGAATACGGATTCCGGGACTTCCTGCTTATGAACGTCGTTCAGGTGAGGTTTATGATCGAATAGATCCAGCTGTGGCGGACCACCCGACTGAAACAGGTAAATCACTCGCTTTGCCTGCACCGGCAGACTGGGTTCTGAACCACCGTCTTCGTTTGCACCAGCCTCTCCGGACAGCAAGGTGGCCAAAGAAGCCGTGCCCAGCCCCGTGCGGCCGAAGAAGTACCGACGCGTTCGCAATCGTTGAGCTTCAAGCATTGAACGATTAGTGTCGAAATTCGTTGTCATTGGGGTCTCATTCCTCGATCTCAATTTCGTCCCGAACATGATATCAGGTGAGGCAACCTGGAAGTACTGGATTCTTGCAGACAGAACGTTCAATAAGGCGCTCCGAACACTCGTTTAGCCGCGAGGACAACGCCCCGCGCGCAATGGCACTGAAAACATCAGTCCGCCGAGCACTGTCACGAATCGTTCAGGATGTCTGACACAGTGTTTGCCTTCACTGTCACATTCAACACGTCTTCGGTAAAACAGTGAAATCAACTGCCCGCACAGTTCCACTGTTGATATTCCAATGCTTCGACTTTCACTTTTCTGCACACTTCTCATGGCTCCGCTAAATGCCGCTGACCCCACAGAAATCATCCCGCTATGGCCGTCCACGCCGCCGGGGCCGGTTCGTGACACAGGCGACGAGGCCGACGTAACAAAACCTGAAGATAAGCTGATTGGTGGACGAAGAATCATCAAGCTGGCCAATGTCGCCACACCTGAGGCACATGTATTCCATCCTGCCGAAAATCAACGTAACGGATCGGCGATAATTATCTGCCCAGGCGGAGGCTACCACATTCTGGCGTGGGACCTGGAAGGTACGGAAGTCGCTGAGTGGTGCAACTCAATTGGTGTCACAGCAATCGTGTTGAAGTATCGAGTACCGACAAATAATGTCACGCCCAAGTGGCTGCAACCCGTTCAGGACACTCAGCGAACACTTAGTCTGGTCCGCCGCCGAGCAGAAGAATGGGGCCTTGCCAAAAATCGAATTGGTGTTCTCGGATTTTCCGCCGGAGGAGACGCCGCGGCCCGCACAGCTCTGGCGACGGAACGACATTACGAACCTGTCGATCAGGCCGACCAGGAATCCTGCCATCCGGACGCTGCCATGTTGATTTACCCGGGCTACCTGGCCAATAAAGAACGAACTGCGCTGTCCGAGGATCTACACGTCACCAAAGACGCGCCGCCGATGTTTCTGGTACATGCGTTTAACGACCGAGTACCCATCGAAAGCAGCCTGTTTATGACGCTGGCCTTGAAAAAAGTCGACGTACCCGCTGAGCTGCACGTCTTCGATACGGGTGGACACGGCTATGGTCTGCGTCCCGTTGAAGCTCACCCCGTAACACAATGGCCAAAACGGTGTGAAGTCTGGCTGGGCCGCAATGGCTGGCTTAACTGACCGTCAAGTATCGTCGCCTCAGCAGACGACTGCGGCAATGAGCTTCGCACCTCGAAGGACATCATCACCGCATGTCAGTACCTGAACAACTGGCAGCAGCGGTTTGAGGGAATCCAGCTATAATGGCAGATAACAGACAGTTGACGGCCGCAGTGATCGGCACGGGATTCATCGGTCCGGTCCACGTGGAAGGACTCATTCGTGCGGGCGTTAATGTCGCCGGCGTCCTGGGATCAACGGAGGAAA
This sequence comes from Fuerstiella sp., assembly GCA_029247265.1. Lineage (GTDB taxonomy): Bacteria > Planctomycetota > Planctomycetia > Planctomycetales > Planctomycetaceae > Fuerstiella. The sequence continues at coordinate 1,329 of JAQWLN010000043.1, read as the reverse complement.
AATCGCGGTTGGCGGCAGATCAACTTGGCCTGAGAAGAGCCTTTGCGTCGATTGATGAATTGCTGGCAGACGAAGATATCGACGTGGTTCACATCACGTCACCCAATCGGCATCACTTCGAACAGTCGGTTCGCACGTTACAGGCCGGTAAGCACGTGCTGTGCGAAAAACCGCTGGCGATGAATTCAAAGGAGTCCGCTGACTTACTCAGGGTGGCCAACGAATCGGGGCGGATCGCGGCCGTTAACTACAACGTTCGCTACTACCCTTTGTGCCTGGAGGCTGCCGACAAAGTTCGCCGAGGCGAAGTCGGTGAGATGTTTCACGTGACCGGCGGCTATGTCCAGGACTGGCTGTTTCATGAAACGGATTTCAACTGGCGGGTACTGGCGGAAGACGGTGGCGAATTGCGCGCTGTCGCCGATATCGGGACTCACTGGCTGGATCTCGTTCAGTTCATCGCCGACCGAAAAGTGACCGCTGTCTGCGCAGATCTGCAGACGGTGTTCGGCCAGCGTCAGCGACCAGTCGGAGGTGTAGAAACTTTCAGCGGCAAGACGAATGCAGCGCAAGAGACGGTCCCGGTCGATGTGACAACAGAAGATTTCGGTTGCGTGATGTTGAAATTCGAAGGCGGCGGCCGTGGCATGATGTCCGTGTCTCAGGTCTCGGCCGGACGCAAGAACTGTCTGCGATTTGAAGTCGCCGGTTCGAAGCAGGCCCTCGAATGGTGCAGTGAACGCCCAAATGAAATGTGGATCGGACATCGCGACAAGCCAAACGAAACGGTACTGCGTGACCCGGCACTGATGGGCAATCGCGCCAACCAGCACGCCGACTACCCGGGCGGACACAATCAGGGATTTCCTGACACCTTCAAACAACTGTTTCGAGATTTCTACGGATACATTGCTGCCGGGGACTTCACAGCTGAGCCAACGTTCCCAACATTCGCAGATGGTCACCGCGAGATTCTTCTGTGCGAAGCGATTCTGGAAAGTCATCGCGAACAGAAATGGGTGGAAGTGGATTCCCTGAAGTAAGTCGGCGCCTAAGACCTTCTTCCAGGCAGCAGACACTCAACACGCCGATACTGCACTGTCTGTGCTGCGGCTCACATTGGCTAACAGGTCAGAGAGAAAAACAATGCAACTTGGATTCGTGACAGCCATTCTTCCGGAACTCAGTTTCGAAAAAGTCCTTTCCACGGCAGCTGACATCGGCTATGACTGTGTGGAAGTCATGTGCTGGCCGGTTGGCAAGGCCAGCCGACGTTACGCAGGCGTTACCCATATTGACGTCACCGACTTCGATGAGGCGGCCGCCGCA
>JAQWLN010000024.1 GCA_029247265.1 Fuerstiella sp. | reverse complement strand
AGGCGATTGGTTTGGGGGCCGCGGTGGACTGGGTCTCAGGATTCGGAGTCCAATCGATTCACGAACACGAACAGCAGCTGTTGCGCAGCGCGACGGAACAGCTGCTGAAGATCCCCGGACTCACAATCTATGGCCCCTCGTCGGATCACAAAGGGGCGATCATCAGTTTTCGGATTGACGATGTACACCCAGAAGACTTGGCCATTATGCTGGACCGCCGAGCCGTTCTGACACGCCACGGTCACCACTGTGCGATGCCACTGCACGACCTGCTGGGTGTGAGCGGTACCACGCGAGCCAGTTTCGCCGCGTACAATACGGGCGACGACGTCACCGCTTTGGTCAGCGCAATCGAGTACGCCTGTGACGAACTGAAGCGTCGACGATAGGTGTCGCAGACGTTGACAACACCTGTTTTGTCGCATGTCTGAGAGTCGTCACGTGGCTTCTGTCAACACCCTGGGTTCGAAGGTCTCTTTTCGAGCGGTTGGCATCGATCTTCAGCGACACGCCCGGTGAGGATGATTCTCCTTCCCCGATCGGATATGGGGCGTCCAGACATGACACAACGTCAGGCGGTGCGCAGAATATATCATGTTGAGGGCGACACACGCTTGTTCGGGTTTCGGAATCGGGTTCGTTGAATTCAACGCGAGCCACTATGGAATATGTGTTTTTTGCAGCGGTGACAGGATTTCTTTGTGCTCTTCTGTTGGGTTTTGCGGCCGCCATCAGCACGGATCCACTGCCTGTCTGGGGGAGAGTACTGCTGGTCCTGCTTCTGATTCCGGTTCTTGCGTTTACACTTTTCGGCTTCGCCGCAAGCTTCGAGCCGGGTGATGGTAATTGGATCGGGAAAATCGTCTACGCCACGGTATTCCCTGGGGCGGCCGCGACCATCATCGGCCTTTGCCGAAAACGAAGGGACACGACAAACGCAGACGACGAATCCCATTCGGGTTAACTGAACCGTCAATGCGTTCGTTAATCGAATTTGATTTGCACTTGCTCGATTTCGCCGTCGTACGGAAATTCGTCCGTCACACCATAATCCCCAACGTGACCAGCGGCATCCCGACCAACCTGCAGGCCGTCGATGGGCATGGTGCCCAGCGGCCCAGAGGCATCTCCGCTTGCCAGAAGGCGGTCACCGGACTTAATGGTGACCGCTCCCTTTTTCGTCAGGTGTACGACGAATCTGTTCTCATCGTCGGTCATGTCACCGCTGACACTGAAAATCTCCCCCTGCCGACGCAGCACAAACCAGACTTTTCCGTCTTTCTGATACACAGCATAACCTGCTGCAGTTCCTCCCTGAGCCACCAGCACACCTTCTGTTCCGACGGCAGTAAGTTTGATGGTGACCGTGAACGCCTTGTCTCTGATCATCGGCGATTCATTCTGCGTCAGGTCGGCATCGGATTTCAATCTGAAGTTCCTCTTCCTCGAAAAGCCGTCGCTGCCTTTGTTTCTGTTTTTGTAGTACGGAGTCAGCGGCAGCACATGGGCGCGTTCCGCGTACTTCTGCCACATCGCGGAAAGCACGCGAACTCGAGTTGGCTCAGCTGTGGCGAGATCCTTTGACTCAGCGCGATCGTCGAGAATGTTGTACAGTTCCCACGGTCCCGTGCCTCCCCTGGCCACAAGCTTCCAGTCGCCGACGCGAATGGCACGATTGCCTTCGTGTTCCCAGTAAATGGCTTCACGATCAATTTCCTGCCCGTCAAAGGCAGGCATCAGGCTCCGACCTTCCAGCGGTGTGATCTGCTGACCGCCATATTCGATGGGGTATTCGGCGGCACCAATGTCAACGCAGGTGGCCATGATGTCAATCAGATGGCCCGGTTGATGTTCGACTTCACCGCGGCGTTTGATTCTCGCCGGCCAGTGAGCAATCAACGGAGTACTGACACCGCCCTCATGAACCCAGTGTTTGTATTCACGAAACGGTGTGTTGGAGGCATTTGCCCAGCCTCGACCATAGGCAATGTAGGTGTCGGCCGGACCTGGCATGACTTCGGGGCCCTGTATCAGTGGCCAGCCGTCTCGAGTCTTTTTCGGAATCATGTCAAACTGTAATTCACCGGGCGCCATTGCGGCATCCGGTTTGTCCGGTCGACGCGGCAGATTCGCTTTCGCATTACGACCGAGGCCTTCCGCACACCCACCGTTGTCCTGCATGAACAGCACGAGGGTGTTATCGAACTGATTTGAGTCCTTCAGACTCTGCACAATCTTCCCGATGCCCTGATCCATTCGATCGATCATCGCTGCATAGACTTCCATGCAGCGGATTTCCCATTCCCGATGTTTCACCTTTGTCCAGTCTTCGGCCTGCGGAGAAAGTTCGATCTCCGGCGAAACGACGCCCAGTTCTTTCATTCGCTGCAGACGCGTATTGCGAATCGCTGCGTAGCCATCGTCGTAATATCCTTTGTACTTTGCGATGTCTTCCGGCAAGGCGTGCATCGGCCAGTGAGCAGCCGTGTAGGCGACGTACATGAAGAACGGTTTATCAGGCTGCTGTTTGTCGTGGTCCGCAATAAACCGAGCGGCATGGTCACTGATCGCGTCTGTGTAATAATAAGTGTCCGGTTGATATTCCGGATCGGTGACCGGTGAAACCTGCGTGTTGTCACGTGTCAGGGAATTGGGATCAAAAAAACTGCCCGCACCATGAATCGTGCCATAGAATCTGTCGAAGCCTCGCTGCAACGGCCAGTTCTTCTTTTCGCCATCCGGTTTTACGTCTGACGTGACGTGCCATTTCCCGGCCATATACGTTCCATAGCCCGCCGTTTTCAGTACTTCGGCCATTGTCATGCAGCTGCGATTCAGTTCACCGCGATATCCGTCGAAGCCGGAATCACTCATCATGTGCCCGACGCCCGCCTGATGCGGGTACAGTCCGGACAGCAGCGACGCTCTTGTTGGGCAGCAGCGAGCGGTATTGTAGAACTGAGAAAATCTAAGGCCCTCGTCAGCAAGGCCGTCCAGTACGGGCGTATGAACTTCGCTGCCGTAGCAACCGATATCTGAATAGCCCATATCGTCGGACAGGATGACGATGATATTGGGACGTTCTGCCGCGGTGGCACATAGTGTGCCCAGCACGCCAATCGCACAGGCCAATTGAAGGGGTTTCATCTGTGTATTCCCTGCTTCGTTACGAGTAGAGGGGAGTATTTGCGAAGACACAACGTTTACGTGCATTATTGTCCTGAGCATATCAACTCGACGACGAAGACCCAAACGTTGCCAACTGTTGTACGGCGAATCATACGCAAACTGAACAGGAACGGGCTCACTGGGAAGCGCCATTAACAACATGAATTTATGCAGCGGAATCGGGGAAAATGATGGATCGCGGATTTTTCTGGCAAACTCCTGCACAACTTGCAAGCCGCCGCCGCATCTGTCATCGTGGGAACGGAATACTGCTGCAATGATCCGGCCACAACACTGCAACTCAGTTTAGATCCTGACAGCCAACCATTCACTCGGCCGACAGATTCGCCGTAAATTCATCCAATGTCCGATACCCTGAAAGTTGACACGCGTATAACTGTGGAAACACCGGAAGGTGTGGATTTTCAGTTCATGATTGCGGGGCCGGGCAAGCGAGGCATGTCGTTCTTCATCGATACGATACTGAAGCTGGGAGTTATCGTTGTCTGCCTCTTCCTTATCACAGCTATTTCGGCGATGAACTGGGAAGTGTCGGGCGTGGGCGCCGGCATTGTTCTGGTGACTTGGTTTGCCATGTCATGGCTGTATGGCTCATGTTTTGAAGCGTTCTGGAACGGCCAGACTCCCGGGAAGAAATCTCAGAATCTACGTGTGGTGCGAACGAATGGAACACCGATCGGCTGGTTTGAGGCCTTCGGACGAAATCTACTGCTGGTCGCTGACGGGATGCTTGTCCTGGGGCCGCTTGCATTGAACACCGTTGGGCTGCTATCCATGGCCACGACACGGCGGATGCAGCGACTTGGCGATCTTGTTTTTGACACAATGGTCATTGACCAATCTCGAGAGTTCATAAGCCGCGCCGCGGGGATCACTCACGGAGTGGATCGCCTTCGCCGCAGCGAATGCAACGGACGATTCCACGTTCCAGAACGAACACTGGCGGTAATAGAACGTCTGTTTGAAGGAGATCGTCTGATTTCAGACGGACGCCGCGAAGAGATTGCACGCACTCTGTCCGTGGCGCTCAGGTCACGCTTGGGCTTCGTCGAGCCGGGGCCTGATCCATTGAACCCCAATACTTACTTCGTTCAAACTCCACTAAAGCACACAACGTTTCTGAAGCGTGTGTTGAAGACGTTTTCGGATGGTTCAGACAGTCAGGGATCGGATTCCGATGAGAACGTCGACGAATCCCCCATTGAGCTCGTCGATGAGCCCGCGGAAGGCGTGAATCCGTTAATGAGTCAGACTCGCAGTTCGGCTGCACATACGGATCGCGCTGCCCCCGATCTCGCGAACGCAGATTTCAGTTTGACTCCTCCGCAACCTGGTTCTGGCGACGGGAGACAGTCTTGAATCGTGAACGATTCATTCGCGAACGCCGAGACGACTGGCAACAGTTCGAAACGCTGTTGACGGGGATGAAGAATCGTCGTCTGAGCCGCTGGTCGGGCAGCGACATCACTCGTGTTTCGGGACTCTATCGTTCTGTGTGCTACGATCTTTCTCTGGTGCAGTCACGGGAATGGGGAGCACGGCTGGAACAGTATCTCAATGATCTGGTAGCGCAGGGACACAATTGTCTCTATCGATCGCCTCCACGTTCGATCGACACGGCGTTGAAGTTTCTTTCACACGGTTTCCCACGTTTGCTGCGTGAACGCCGAGCATTTTTCTTTGTGTCGTTGGCGTTGTTCGCGGTGCCGTTCATGATCGCGATGATCGTGGCAGCAATTGATCCGGTGGTCGCGGAGCAGATTATTGACAGGACCCAGATGGAACAGGCGGGCGAAAGCTATTCCACCGATCTGTATAACGACATTGATGCAAAATATGCAGAAGAACGTTCATTTATGACCGGCTTCTATGTGTGGAATAACGTCGGTATCGCTTTCCGATGCTTCGCTTTGGGCGCCTTTTTCGGTGTGGGGACAGTCGTCACATTGCTGTTCAACGGCATCATGTTGGGCGCTGTCTGCGGCTATATTATCAATCAGGGTCATTCTGATAATTTCTTCAGCTTCACAATATCGCACGGCTCTTTCGAGCTGACTGCCATCGTTATCTCAGGTGCTGCAGGCTTGCTGCTGGGCTGGGGAATGATTCACCCCGGCGAACTCAGCCGGCGTGAATCCTTGCGTGTCCATGGCGTCGATGCGATCAAACTCGCGTCGGGCGCCGGAGCCATGCTGGTGGTGGCCGCATTGATCGAAGGCTACTTTTCGCCGATGGCTTTGCCTCACAGTCTGAAATATGTTGTGGGAACAATGTTGTGGGGATTGGTGTTCGCCTATCTCATGTACGGCGGACGCCAGGAAGCGGGAGTCGGTCATTCCGCAGATTTCCGTTCCGGCAGGTTCTCGACGTCGCCTTCTGAG
>JAQWLN010000009.1 GCA_029247265.1 Fuerstiella sp. | reverse complement strand
ATCAGACGACTGTCAGTGTGCCGTTTGGTGTCCAGTTGGGGCAAGCATGGAAGGTCACCTGATGCAAGACCACGATGGCCCTATTCGCGGTTGAAGAAATTATTGGTGATGATCAAGAAACAAGGTAAAACAGACTGTCCGCAGCAAGACCGACAGGGTAACAAACTCCAAAATGGACGATTACACAGGGTTGAGCTCACAAGGATGCAGATGATGAACACGGTGGCTTTTTGCGTTCCAGTGATTGGTGCAGTCGGACTCGCGTTTAGCGCATACCGATACTGGTGGGTGGTCGGGCAGGATTCCGGCACAGAGCAGATGCAGCAGATCGCCGGTCGTATTCTCCGCGGAGCCATGGCGTTCCTGAAGGCGGAATACTCCGTCCTGCTTGTCTTTCTACTTGTCGTCGGCGGACTGCTATACGCTTCCGGCTCCCAGGAGCACTCTCACCCGCTCATCGCCATGTCCTTCGCGATCGGAGCACTATTCTCGGGTCTGGCTGGATTTCTGGGAATGCGAATCGCCACGCAGGCAAACGTTCGCACGGCACATGCGGCCCGAACCGGACTGGGACCTGCCTTGAAACTGGCCTTCAGCGGCGGCAGCGTCATGGGACTATCCGTCGTCGGACTCGGGGTCATCGGACTTGGCAGCCTGTTCATTTTCTACTCTAAAAAATTTGGACTGCAGGAAGATGGCCTCGCTCAGACAATTAACGTCCTGACCGGATTCTCCTTCGGTGCGTCTTCGGTAGCGCTGTTCGCACGACTCGGTGGTGGAATCTATACGAAGGCGGCTGACGTCGGTGCAGACCTTGTCGGCAAGGTTGAGGCAGGCATCCCGGAAGATCACCCTTTGAATCCGGCGACGATCGCAGACAACGTTGGCGACAACGTTGGCGATGTTGCGGGAATGGGAGCGGACCTCTTCGAAAGCTACGTCGGCTCCATCATCGGCGCGATGGTATTGGGAGCGGCATATTCTCAGCTGCCTGAGTTCTCCGGCACTCTGGACGGCATTTCCGCCGTCATGCTGCCGTTGTTTCTCGCCGCCGCCGGAGTACTCGCCTCGGTCGTTGGCACGTTCTTCGTGAATGCGGACGAATCCACAAGTCCACAGAAGGCATTAAACCGAGGTGAACTTGTGGCTGCCGGCTTCATGCTGATTGCCAGTCTGGTCATCATAACAAGTATCATGCCACCGACATGGACGTTTGCCGGACAGGAACTCGGTCGCATGGGCGTCTTTTGGGCGACACTGATCGGCCTTGGCTGCGGTCTGTTGATTGGCATTGTCACGGAATACTACACCGGATGCGGTGGAAAGCCTGTGCGGGAAATTGCGGAACAGTCAGTAACCGGAGCAGCCACCAACATCATTGCCGGTCTGGGCGTGGGAATGCTGTCGACCGCAATTCCGATCGTGCTGATCGCGGCCGCCATCATCGGTGCTCACCACTTTGCCGGACTGTACGGCATTGCCATCGCCGCCGTGGGAATGCTGTCCAACACGGGAATTCAGCTGGCAGTGGATGCCTATGGACCAATTGCCGACAATGCAGGCGGCATTGCTGAAATGACCAGTTTGCCGCCGGAAGTCAGAAAACGAACGGACGAACTGGACGCTGTAGGAAACACGACAGCCGCCATCGGCAAAGGCTTTGCCATCGGTTCGGCAGCACTGACAGCACTGGCCTTGTTTGCTGCCTTTATGACAACCGCTGGATTAACATCGATTGATATTGCTCAGCCCGTTGTGATGGCCGGGCTGTTACTCGGGGCCATGGTACCATTTCTGTTTTCTGCACTGGCGATGCAGGCAGTTGGTCGAGCTGCTCGAATGATGATCAACGAAGTACGACGACAGTTCGCCGACATTCCGGAAATCAAACTTGGCCTCGCGGTCTGCACGAAGAACGAAGACGTACTTCAGGAAGAGTGGTCCAGCGAAGACAGTCGGACGTTTGCGAACGCCATGGAAAAAGTCGAGTACGACAAGTGTATTGCCATCTCAACACGAGCGTCGCTGAAGGAAATGGTGTTGCCCGGCCTACTGGCGATCGTCGCACCTATTCTTACCGGCTTTCTGGGAGGTGCGGAGATGCTGGGTGGACTGCTGGCAGGCGTTACTGTCAGTGGAGTTCTGCTGGCCATCTTTCAGTCTAATGCTGGCGGTGCATGGGACAACGCTAAGAAGATGATCGAAAGTGGCATCACCGTCGGTGATGAAACGATCGGCAAGGGCAGTGACGCTCACGCGGCATCAGTTGTCGGAGATACCGTTGGCGACCCATTCAAAGACACCTCGGGTCCGGCGTTGAACATCCTTCTGAAGCTTGTCTCAGTCACTGCTCTGGTCATCGCACCGTGGCTGATTTGAATTGAAACAAACGAGGCTTCGTTTGCCTTACAGCAAACGAAGCCTCTGAAAATTTGGCTCGCAGATAACGCTTGAGAAGAACTCAGAAGTCATCTCCCTATGAATAAGCGAGCACCGTCCGGAACTTTCGTTGTGTCAAAATGTATAGTACTGCGATCCGCAGTCGAATAATCACCGTACACAGCCATGTCCTGCTGTTGCAGACTAGCAGTCGGCGTGCCATTTGTAGACAATAATGGCCGTTTTTTGGAAATACTTCCAACACTTTAAATACGGGCAGTTTCTGGTGGTGTCCACGAAATCTGCCCAGTGTCCGTCGCCATCAGGGCCTCACTCGCGTTTGACGTTCTGTCTTATTCCGCTACGCTAACATGCAACACGTGGCGCAGCCGACCACACAACGATTGCTCGACGACAGCGTTTCACGCTGACTCATGGGCTCGAAGAACGTTTTTCGATAGTGGTCTCGTCACTCCTACGGGCCAGTATTGTCGACGACGATAAGTAAACTGCTCTAGTGCCTCCCGAGGTCAGCCTGAGATATCCAATCACGGACCGATTCTCTAAGATTCCTGCAGGCGATACCTCGGCCCGCACGCCGTTGCTTCGATCGCTTGAAGAGGCAAGGACGCTTCTTAATGAAAATTCGCAATTCCTTCGCAAACTGGCTTATAGCCCGAATTGGCACATGGCTCTTGCGTGCATTGTTCCAGACGGTGTCTATCGAGCACCACAAGGTGGAGGCTGACGCAACACCTTACGGGCGTCCCACAGGGCCGACACGATTCTGCTTCTGCATGTGGCACGACGCCATTGTCACAGCGGTGTACTCACTAAGAACGTACAAACTGGCTGGCCTGATCAGTCGACATCAGGATGGCGGTTACCTTGCCCATGCCGTGAGACTCGCGGGGATCACGCCGGTCCGAGGCTCGGCGAGTCGCGGCGGAGCGCAAGCGACAAAACAATTAATCGATCAGCCGGACCTGCATGTCTGCATCACTCCTGATGGCCCGCGAGGACCACGACGAGTCATGAAGGACGGTATTGTCTATCTTTCTTCACGTACCGGACGACCGGTCGTCCCGACAACTCTGACGGGCACAAGTTACTGGTCGGTTCCCGGCGGCTGGTCGGACATGATGGTGCCCAAACCATTTTCTAAAATGATTCTTCTGGCAGGAGCCCCGATTGAAGTCGCTTCGGATCTAAATCGAGAACAGATTTCTGAGGTCACTGAGAAGATCCAGAAGGAGATGGACCGTCTGGACCTGCTTGGGCAGCGACTGATACAAGGTGACGAGTCCGTCCTCGAACTGCTCGGCCAGATCGGCGTCTATCCAGACGATGCGATTCCTTCCGCCGAACCTCTGGAGGACGCGCCGGCTGACGAAACAACAGACTTCGACACTCCAGCAGATATTCGTAGCGTGGCCTGAACGCTCAGCCGCGTCGAGTCACGGTCTGGTTTCCCGCCTCGTGCCACAGTGTTCATGCCTGCCCCTGTGCCACCTGCAGAGCCTGATCCAGATCCGCGACAATATCGTCGATGTGTTCAATACCAACCGATAGCCGCACCATTTCGGGCGGAATGCCGCCGGCAGCCTGCTGCTCTTCAGTCATCTGAGAGTGCGTGGTGGTGGCAGGGTGAATGGCAAGACTCTTGGCATCACCCACATTGGCCAGGTGTGAAAACATTTGCAGAGCTTCAATGAATCGGCTGCCAGCCGCCGCTCCGCCCTTGATACCGAAGATCACCATCGAGCCACCCTTTCCGCCAAGATACTTCTGCGCCTTTTCGTAATTTGAATCCCGTTCCAGACCGGGGTATCGCACCCATTCAACAGAGGAATGGCCCTGCAGGTGTTTTGCGACGGCGAGCGAATTCTCGCAGTGCCTTTCCATTCGCAACGGCAGCGTTTCGATGCCCTGCAAAAACATCCATGCGTTGTCGGGCGAAATGCAGGCGCCCAGATTCCGCAGCGGTATGACTCGCATTCGCAGGATGTACGCCAATGGCGCTAAATCGCCGAGATCATGTGCCCAGCGGATCCCGTGGTAACTGCTGTCCGGTTCGTTCATCAGCGGGAACTTGTCGCTTTTCCAGTCAAATGTTCCGCTATCGACAACAATGCCTCCGATGCCAGTCCCGTGACCACCCATCCACTTTGTGAGTGAATGCACTACGATGTCAGCCCCGTATTCAATCGGCCGTTGCAATGCCGGAGTACTGAACGTGCTGTCGACAATCAGCGGCAGACCGTGGTCGTGAGCGACCTTCGCAATGGCTTCCAGGTCCGATATTTCCAGCCCCGGATTACTGACCGTTTCACAAAACAGCGCCCTGGTCTTATCGTTGATGGCAGCAGCAAAATTCCGGGGATCGGACGGATCCACAAATCGAGGCTTGATCCCAAACTGCGGCAGGATGTCGTTGAACTGCGTGAATGAGCCACCATACAGATTGTTGGCAGACACAAACTCGTCGCCCGCCTGCATGATGTTGATCAGGCTGTAGAAGACACCGCTGGTACCGGAAGCGAGCGCCAACGCCCCGGCACCACCTTCCAGTTGAGCAACTCGTTGCTCAAGCACATCGTGCGTTGGATTCATCAGCCGCGTGTAGACGTTACCAAGTTCCTTCAGAGCGAACAGATCGGCTGCATGTTCTGTGCTGTTAAACACGTAAGAACTGGTCCGATGCAGTGTCACGCCGCGAGAGTTGGTGACTGGATCCGGCTGTGCGCCGCCATGAATGCACGTTGTTTCGAACTTCATCAGCTTGGGACTTTCATTCGTTCTTGAAGTGATTGGGAATAATGGTTCCTGTAACGGCGTCGATCAGCATGGGGCACTGCTGTGTTCGCGGACCGTGCCGATTCTGTGCATTCACACTTCATCAGGAACGTACATGTTCTGCAACCAATCCGTGACAAAAGTTGAGTGATCTGCAGCCTGGCTGTTACAGATATCCGGGGCACCACGAAGCCGGGCATTGCCGTCCCGAGGCACTCATTTCGTCAGGACATGAAGAAGCACAATTTGTCAGAGCGTTTTACCCTTTGTCGTAGACGGTATGGGTTCGCGGGAGTAAAGAAAATCGCGATTTGCGGCCACAAGTCAGCGTGAAACGCTGTCGACAAATGAGCAGAGAATCGCTGTGGATGATACTGAGTGACTCGGGTGACCTGGATGGATGGCCCGGCTGCGCAGCTATCGTATTCCGCAGAAATGGAAGAGTTGAACATTAGTGCGCAGTTCTTGAGGCTGTGGTACAATGCAGACGATACTGAAACAGCTGCATCAGGGTAGTTTTAAATTCCTGAGTGGCGTGTTCGGATGACCATTCACTGATCCTAGAAAGCGCGAAACAATGAGTCGGATTAACGGTGGGTGGTTTGTATTGATCATCTGTATGGCCGTGCCCGCTGAGCAGGCGAAAGCGCAGTTGTTTGGCCCAAGAAGTATTGGCCGAAACACCAGGGGCCAGCAGATGACGGCGCTGGAATCAGCGGGATCTGTTGATGAAACTCGGAGGTTTGTGCGCGGACAGCGCGCGGCGAACAATTTTGTCGGATCCGACCGTGACGAAGCAGCAGCGTTCATCGGCAACGTCCAGGCGACAAACGACGGCGAAGTCACAGATTCCGTCACAGGGCTGCGTGAACAACCAACGGCAAGAGTTAACCGCGCACGCGTGCGAAAGACGACCGGACTCTACGCGGCGCGACTTTCTCCGAACTTTGCGCGGCAGCCTCAGCAAAGTGGCCACGCTGTTGTCAGACCTGCCTATTCCGCCGCGCTCAACAGCCTGAGTGAGCAGCGCGGATTTCAGATCAGTCTTTCTCCCACACGGCGGTCCGCGATTCTGACTGGTACCGTTCAGTCAGAGCACGACCGACAGATCGCTGAGCTTCTCGTGATGTTCGAACCCGGTCTTGAAAACGTAAAGAACGATCTTCAGGTGGTTCGATAGGCACTCCAGGCGGCGTCAAGGTCGCCTCCTGATCTGCCGAGGTCACCGCATCAGGGTTTTCTCTGACTTCCTGAGTTGTGGTATTTCCCAACAGTTCATCAGAGGTAAATGCCTGAGCCTGCCTGCTGAGATTCCTTTCCGTGAATCCCTGCGTCAAATGGATTTCGGACGTGTTCAGGCCAGGGTAGGGCTTACGCTGCTGACGTTGTTCTGACTTGAGTTCAAATGAGACCTGCTGCACACCATCTGCAATCGGACCTGATTCGGCATCCCCGCCTACAGTATTCCGAACGGGCAGCGGCACCGCCCCCGCAAGAATGACTTTTGATGGCGCAGAGGTGATTTCGGCACCGTTGGTACCCACAAATCGAGCGACCAGCGTCAACTCTTTCTGTGCACCGCCAGTGTCGTCCCACGGGATCCAGAAGCTGTACGATTCTCCGATCTTCGATTTACTGTGGTGATTCTGCAGATCGTTGGCCTTGAAGACATACTTACGGCTTGGCCTGCGGTCTTGCACCTGCAGCGACTCGTCCCAGACGTAGACCACAAGGGAACCATCAACGCGCACCGCTCGCTTTCCTTCAGACGGGTAGAACATGATTCGCCCGCCACAACCACGGGCTCCCTTCCGCCCAGCCTGATGTAATACCGTGTCCGACCAGACTGGTATGATTTGGTGAGGCGTAAAAAATTCGGGCTTCTCTTCCAGCCAGTTAACTGGCAGATTCGTCAGCGTTGCACAACCCGGCGCGAACGCAATGAAACACGCCAACATTAAAACACAGGAAGTCTTTGCGAAGGAACTGTCGCTAAAAGCAGCCTTGATCATTGGTCCGTCCCCCGCAACCAGCCAAACCACCGTTTCGTTCTGCCACCGACTTTTTCGCCGACCTTCTGAGTTGCTGATTCCGTTGTTGAGTCCGATTCAGGCAGGACGCGGTTGCCAACGTCTGAATTCGTTAATTCTTCACTGAAATTGACCCTGGTAACTCTGCCGGCCTCCACTGAAGACTTCTGACTTTGCAGCGGCCCGGAGAGAGGAATCTCTGGCGGCACGGGCAGCGCCGCTCCCGTTCCAGGCAGTACCGGGTCGGTGACGTTCGTATCCGGCGTCGGTATCAGGTCAACTTCTGATGGCTCGACCGAAGGGGATTCGTCCGGGTAGATGACCGGCACTCCGCCATCATCCAGCGTGCCATAGTCGGCAGGCCCCGCCCCCAGCCAGTCGAAAACATCGGACGACACCCATGACATTCGCGACATTTCGACCTGCTTCAGATACTCAGCATCACTTTGACCCAGAATTACGTGTGGCGTCAAAATGATCAGCAACTCTTTTCGAACACTGGTGTATCCATCGTAGCGAAACAGTCTGCCCAGAAGCGGAACATCCCCCAACCATGGAACCTTCTTGGTGATTGAATCGTTGCCGGTCATAATCAGCCCACCGATGACGATCGTCTGCCCGCTGGCAGCACTGACGGTGGTTTGAGCTGTGGTCACGTCGACGCGTGGTGAACGAATGATCGCCCCGTCGGCGGACACCGAAATTGGAATGCCGTCGCTTTCCTTCCCGACTTTCGATTTTTCGGCATCAATTTCCATAACGACATTGCCTTCCGGGCTGATACGCGGTGTTACGCCCAGAAGCAAGCCGACATCCTCCATAGCTACGCTGTTGACCTGCCCAAACTGCGTGATGGAGCTGCTCACCACACGCGGCACGCGTTGGCCAACCTGGATAAAGGCCTGCTGATTGTCCAGCGTCATGACCTGTGGACGACTCAGCACTTCCATGCTGCCCGATTGGTCAAGAGCTCGCAACAGCACACTGACATTTTCGCTACTGGCAGACAGTACGAGTCCGCCATAATCCAGATCGCTGTTGGTTCGACCAAGGCTGAAATGCGACAGGGCCTGACCCGCCGCATTACCGGCTGTCCCCGTTGACTGAGTACTGCCGCTGTTACCGAGTGGGCTGTTGTTAAAGTCGAAACCCGGTGCGTTGGTTGCACCGATGATGTTGTCTGTTGTGGTCGTAACAACTCCGGCCGGCGTGGAAAGTGAAGAGCTGACGGTTGTCGTCAGAAGTTCCCCAAGCAGACTTCTGTCAAACAGCAGGCTGTCCTGCAGTCCGACTTCAACTCCGAACTCATGGAAATTATTCAGATCCACTTCCGCCAGAATCACCTGAATCATCACTTGCGGCGGCTCGTCATCCAGATCTTCGACCAGCTCCATGATCTGTTCAAAATAACGCGGGGTCGCACTGATGATCAGTGAATTACGCACGGGTTCCGGGACGACAATGACTTCCTGTTCAATCTGCTGAAACGGATTTTGTCGGCCAGGCGCTGCCTGACTAACAATCCGCTCGCTGCGAAGAAAATCGTTGACAGCCTGAGCGACGTCCGTCGCCGGCGAATTCTTCAGCCGGTATACATGATTGACGCGTTCCTGGGATTCCGTCTGATCAAGTCGCAGCAACAGTGCTTCGATGATTTGCAGGTCACCTGCCGCGCCGGTGGCAACAATCGTATTGGTGCGGATGTCGACGGAAAATCGAACGGGAACCATTGACGATTCGCCTTCGGCAGTCGCCAGCTGAGGCACCATGGACGTGGACGCCGCCTCAGGAAACAGGGATCGCAGAACTGTCACCAGGTCACTGGCGTCACTGTTGGACACCTGAAAAACTTTGATCTGAGCAGACGCGGCCGGAGATTCGTCAAGTTGTTCAATCAACTGCTCAACCAGCGGAAGGCTTTCTTCCGGGCCACTGACAAAGACGCTGTTCGTTCTGGAATCCGGAGTCAGCGTCACTTCGTCCAGAAATCCGGAGGCGACTACCTTTTCTCCATTCGGCTGCACCAGCATCAATTCCAAAGCTGCCGACCGGCCATTGCCGCCACCTCTGGCAGCGCTTATCGCTGTTGTAATCGTGGCCGCGACGTCAGCCGCAAGCGAATTCTTCAGTCGAACCATCCGGGCCTGATTCACGGACGCGGCAGTGTTCACGTCCAATCGCTGGATCAACTGAGACACTTCCTCCATGTCTCGCGGCGAACCGTTAACAATAATACTGTTAGTCCGTGGATTGGCCGTGACGTTGACATCCGGAGCCAGCCCACCACGACCATTCAGAAACTCCTCCAGCATTGTGCTGACCTCAGCGGCAGGAGCATGTTTCAGTGAGAACACCTGCATCTGAGTACTGGGGTTCACTGATCGGTCGAGCTTCTCGATCAGCTTCTTTGCCGCATTGACGGCTTCTCCCCAACCAATCAGCAGCAAGGCATTCGGTTTCACAAGGGGCGTGATTGCGATTCGCCCCTGAAGAGGCCCTGTCAGATCATCCAGTACATCTTCGATCAATTCGTTCAGGGCTTCCCCTTTGACGTGCCGCAGAAAGTAGACTTCGATTCCCGGAGAGGTTTCGTCACTGAGTCGTTCGATTTCCTGAATAATTTTGACCAGTTCGTCTACGTCGGGATCACGCCCGCGGAGGATCAGCACGTCCAGATCCGGAAGTGGTTGTACCTCAACGTCCGAAGACGGACGCCGCAGCCCCGTACCGCTGTCGGGGCGGCCATTCCCGTTCGCCTGACCGGGATCCTCAGAGGGTTGAACCTGCACGAATCCAGCCGGACGAATCATCGATTCGCTGCGATCAGAGAATGCCCCCTGAACGCCCTTTAGCGTTTCCTGCTGTGGGCCTGAAGATTGGCGCCAGACCCTTATCGCTCGATTCAGTACTTCAGGATTCACATTCCGCAGTGGAACGAACCGAATACCGCCAGGTGAGTTTTTGTCCTGAGAATCTTCAAACCTGGTCATGAGCGACACGAACTGGTCAACCAGTTTCTGATCACCGTCGAGCTGACAGACGTTGTTGTTAGTACGAAAGACAATCGAGATACTGGAACCACCTGCGGCATATCGAAATCGGTTATCGCCAAGATCGAAAAGTTTCCGGTCAAGCAAACTTTTGAAAGCCTGTTGACACTGCTCGACTGTAATGCGTCTCAACTGGTACTCCCGCAATGCCGATTTCGCCCTCGCTGAGTTGATCGCACTTCGTGGAAACAGAACTGACGGATCTGCCACTTCAATCGATTGGGATCGTTGTTCGGACGGCCAGGACAGAGGCTTTCTGCCGGGTAATTGCCGCAGTGTTTGAGAATCCCGTGCCTGAGCCGAGGGAAGCGCCTGTTCCAGCAGACTGTGATTGCTTTCAGAGGTCACAACAATGACCTGATCCCGGCTACCATCAAGCGTCACGCGAGCATTCCGGCCGACCAGTTTTCGAATCAGGTCCAACTCATGGCTCGCCTGCGTTCGACGAATCCGATACGTTTTCAGAACGGATGGCTCGCTGCTCTGTTGCGTTGACGAACTCCGCTGGTCGATCTGCCGAATCAACTCCGCAGCCAGCTGATGAACGTCTTGGGCACCGGACACAACAAGCTGACGTTTATTTGCGTCAGCGATAATTCGGACGTCGCTCACTTCTTCACCCAAAAGCTCGGTCAGCATTCGCCGTGCTTCGTCAGGCTCGACATATTGCAGTGAATAAGCCTTAAGCTGATCATTCGCCCTTTGAGCATAGGCGCCGGGCGACAGCTCACAACAGACCACCGCAACGGTGATTATGGATATGCACAGTCCCTTCATGGACGCATTCGATCTGGAAAACAGCGTGTCGAGTGGTAATCCGTGCGCACCACGAGAGGTTTCGTGCCTCAGAAGTGCCTGAAAACCGCCGAGCGTATGCCGCAAACAGGACAGGCACAATGTGCAAACAGCACCAACCCGGCCAGCTGACCGGGACCAGTGAGAGGGACTGATTGTTTCCGGCGGTTCCTGCAGATGCTGCCACCGAATGATCTCAAATCTGCAACTCAGGGCGCACGAATTGCCTGAAAACAGGCTACCGGGCTGTTCGTCTGCAACGATATTCGAGGACAACAGGTTCTGAATGCATGTCGAGCACTGGATCTTGCTGTGCCCGACGATATTGGAGTCCTGGGAGTGGATGATGATGACGCCATCTGTCCGCTGAGCGATCCGCCTTTGTCCAGTGTTCGCACTGATGCAGAACGCGTGGGTTACCGATCTGCTGAAATTCTTGATGCCATGATGCATGGCAAACCGGCGCCAACGGCCGTCGAATATGTTCCGCCAGTGAGCGTGGTGCAACGGATGTCCACACAGGTCATGGCAATTGAAGATCGTGAGCTCGCCCGCGTCTGTCGATTCATCCGCGAACACGCATGCCACGGCATCGATGTGAACGATGTTGCCGGATTCGCTTCGCTGTCACGCCGGCAACTGGAACGCCGCTTTCGCGCTGAGCTCAACAGTACACCTCATAAAGAGATCACCGCAGCGCAAGTCACCAGAGTTCAGCAACTGCTGCAGGAAACACATAGGACGCTTGAACAAATCGCTCCACTGGCCGGATACGGTCACAAAGAAAGCCTGAATGCCGTTTTCAAGCGAGAGGTCGGTCAGACGCCCGGAGAATACCGACGAAGAATGAAGTTACATGAAGTGTAGGCGGCACGCCGGTTCAGGTGGCACTCTCTCCGGTTCTGGACCCCACTTGGTTCAGTCGATTCAGTACCGGGTCAACCCAGTCCCGACAGACTCCACGATACCGTGCCAAGTCGCTTACCCGCTCAAGGTCGAGCAATGTCTGATAAGAGATGGCCAAATGCAGGCCGTCTTTTTTAGGAGTTTCCGACCCGGAGTCCACCCGAATCCGGTCTGGAATGGACTTCCGCTCGTGCAATTCGTTCCGGGGCAATCGGCGTAATCCATCTACGCGAAATCGTTCCGAGCAACGTTTCTGGGGCTAAGCTACTGAGCGCTCTTCATATCAGGCCGCAGTTTCTCGGCTTCACGAAGATATACGTGCTCAATATCGGCAGGTTTCCGGTCACTATTCACGTGCAGCAAGATGCGAACACATTTCCGCATGGAACCGGCGACGGGGATTTCCAGAGCGCACAGCAGAGGGACAGTCGTCATTCCAATGTGGCGAGCGGCCTCGGCAGGAAACGCTGACACCAGGTCCTGGGTGGTGGTGAAGACGGCAGAAATCACATCATCGAAGTCTGTGATCTCATTACGTTTCAGGATTTCTTCAATCAGTTCCTGTGTTGCTTCGCGGATCTGCTCCGGCACATCGGCGTCGACGGAGGTCGCTCCTCGAATGCCACGCACTGACATATGAAACCACTCCGAAATCTGTAGCCGGACTCTTCCGAGTCGAACTGACTGAACACAAGTCGACTCTCCACAGATTCGGAAGAGGCCTGTGCCTGCGTCCACTGGAAATAGTATTAGCACCTACTTCCCGTGGCGTAAATCCTGGCGCAACACAATGTTTTGACGATTCCGCGTTGCTGGGGACCAAACGTTGAATCAGCCATTCTGCCGAAGAGCTTCGGGCTCGCAAGAGCGTTTTGTGAAGCTGGCGCAGAATCTCGCTCAAATCAGCGTTTTCTCTCGTTTCTGGTCACTTTCTGAAGTGCTTGAAGTTTGTCGGAACCGGTGTTACCGTGGTCGCTCGTTTGAACGCCAGTCTGGTGATGCGTGGTTGCGCGCCGGTGGTCGTTCGTTCTGTTTAGAATCCCCAAGTTGTTGATAGAAAACAGGTTGGGGCATCCTACGCGTCAATTCTCGGCGCCACACTTTCGTCGTGATCACCACGACACTACCGGACGAGGTCTAACCCAAAATGGCAGACACTAAGTACGTTTACACATTCGGCGATGGCAAGGCAGACGGCAATACAACTCAGAAAGCACTGCTTGGCGGCAAAGGAGCCAACCTGGCAGAAATGAGCCGCATCGGCCTGCCCGTACCAGCAGGCTTTACCATCACTACCGAAGTCTGCACCGTTTTCTACGAGAACGATCGCACGTTTCCTGCAGATCTGGCGGATCAGGTCAATGCTGCCATCAAGAACGCAGAAGAGGTGATGGGTAAGAAGTATGGAGATCCGGAAAATCCACTGCTGTTGAGCTGCCGATCGGGCGCCCGCGAATCAATGCCCGGCATGATGGACACGGTCCTTAATATTGGCATCAATGAAGAAGTTGTCCACGCCCTGATCAAGCAGTCCGGCAACGAGCATTTTGCATGGGACAGTTATCGCCGACTGATTCAGATGTACGGTGATGTTGTTCTGGATCTAAAACCGGAAAACAAGAATGATCCTGATCACTTCGAAGACATTCTTGAAAAGGCTCGTGAAGCCGTCGGAGCAGAACACGAAAGTGATTTGAGTGTCGAGGCTCTGCGGCAGATCGTTGTCGACTTCAAAGCTGTTATCAAGAAGGAAGCCGGGATCGACTTCCCGGAAGATCCGATGGAGCAGCTCTGGGGCTGCATTGGGGCTGTGTTCGGCAGCTGGATGAATGACCGGGCGATGGTATACCGTCGTCAGTACGGTATTCCTCACTCATGGGGTACCGCGACCAACGTTCAGGCGATGGTCTTCGGTAATCTGGGCGACGAATGTGCGACGGGTGTTGGCCTGACACGCAACTGTTCTGACGGAACACCGGGATTCTGCGGCGACTACCTGATCAATGCTCAGGGTGAAGACGTTGTTGCCGGTACGCGAACTCCGAAACGAGTTGAAGAAACTCTGCACATTGATAAGCCGGAAGCTTTCGAGCAGCTGACCAACATCGGCCAGACTCTTGAGCAGCACTACAAGGATGTGCAGGACATCGAGTTCACCGTCGAAAATGGAAAAGTCTGGATGTTGCAGACTCGTAATGCCAAGCGAACGGGATTTGCCGCGGTCCGAATCGCTGTTGATCTGGTCAACGAAGGGCTTATCGATCAAAAAACCGCTTTGGAAAAACGTCGAATTCCTGCGGACGACCTGAATCAGCTGCTGCAGCCGATTTTTGATCCGGCTGATAAGAAGAAGGCGGAAGGCGAGAATCGTCTGCTGGCCAAAGGTATCAATGCCGGCCCAGGTGCGGCCACGGGACGGATTGTTTTCCACGCTTCGGACGCAGAAGAACAGTGGAATGCTGACAACGACCTGCAGCTGGTTCTGGTTCGCAAAGAAACCAGCCCGGAAGACCTGCGAGGCATGAAGGTTGCCAACGGAATTCTGACGGCCTTCGGAGGAGCATCTTCGCACGCGGCGTTGGTTTCTCGCCAGATGGGCAAGACCTGCGTCTGTGGTTGCGATGCTCTGAACATCGACTACGAAGCCGGTACCATCACGGTTGGTGACACTGTGCTGAAAGAAGGCGATTGGATGTCCATCGATGGCTTCAGTGGCGAAGTCTTCACTGGCAAGATTGAAACCAGTCCTTCGGAAGTCATGGAAGTCATGACGGGTAGCATGAATCCGGAAGAATCTGAAGTCTATCAGCGTTACGCTCAGCTGATGGTATGGGCGGATGAACATCGAACGCTGAACGTGCGAGCCAACACAGAATCTCACGACGCGGAAGTGTCGATTCAGCTGGGTGCAGAAGGCGTGGGACTGTGTCGCACAGAACACATGTTCTTCGATCATCTGGACGAAATGCGGGAGATGATTTTCGCTACAAAGAAAGCCGATCGCGAAGCCGCTCTGGCCAAGCTGATCAACTTTCAGCGCGACGACTTCACTCACCTGTTCAAGACAATGGGTGACAAAGCTGTCACTGTTCGCCTGCTGGACCCACCGCTGCATGAGTTCCTCTCAGAACACCACATGCACGAAGATCCGACACTGGCTGGCAAGCTGGCAAAGACGTTCGGAGTGACGGAAGATGATGTAAAGCGTCGAGTTGCCGAGTTGGTTGAGTCCAATCCAATGCTCGGTCACCGTGGCTGTCGTCTGGGTATCGTCTATCCGGAAATCACCGCCATGCAGGCTCGAGCGATCCTTGAAGCGGCTTGTGCTCTGAAGAAGGAAGGCATCGAATGTCATCCGGAAATCATGATCCCACTGGCCGGCTACAAGGCGGAAGTTGACAACCAGACAGCGATCATCAAAGAAACCGCCGCGAAAGTATTCGAAGAACAGGGCGTGACGGTCGACTTCATGACCGGCACGATGATCGAAATCCCTCGAGCTGCTCTGACAGCTGGTGAAATTGCCGATACCGCCGAGTTCTTCAGCTTCGGTACCAATGACCTGACCCAAACCGGTCTGGGCATCAGCCGAGACGACTACAAGGGCTTCATCGGTTACTACACCGAAAACGACATCATGCCTGCTGACCCGTTCCAGACGATCGACCAGACCGGCATTGGCCGTCTGATGAAGATTGCTGTGGCGGACGGTCGTGAAACTCGACCTGACCTGAAGATCGGCATCTGCGGCGAACACGGTGGCGATCCGAAGTCTGTGTACTTCTGTCACGAAATCGGCCTGAACTACGTTAGTTGCAGTCCACGTCGAATTCCTATCGCCAGGCTGGCGGCGGCACAGGCTGCTGTCGAAGCTGGTTAATCCTCGACACCAGGTCAAACAGAAACTACGTGCCCGGTCCCCCGTACATAGTACAAAGGATCGGGGGCTTTTTTGCGCAGACAGCTTTGCCCGCCTATTCTCGGAAATGGGCCCGACGACCAGCCCGAAATGCATGCGGGATTCCCGTCCGGCTCTGCCGGGGCGTTTGTGCCTGAAAACAGCGAGAAGTTAATATTCGGCAGGTCCCGTCATCTTCGATGGATCGGAATTTACTGGAGACATATCCCCAGACCAGATAAGCTAAGGGGAATACGGAATTTCTTGGCTGGTCCCGCCAGCCACCCGCCCACGTCGTGCTGTCGTTACACTCCCGCCTTGGACAGCACTCACACTGCAAAAGTGTTCTGATGAAAAACGAGCGCAAACTGATCGTCCCGTTCCTGCTGGCTGCGACTTCGATGTTCGTCGCAGCACCGACTTCGTTCGCGCAGTTGGCAGAAGTTGCAGCCGAGTATGTGCGACTGGCCGATGAGCCCACCGCTGCAGCGCTTGCGCTCACGGATGAACAGAACGCGGCCATCGCTGCGATCATGGCCGAACGCAATGAAGCGGTGGCTGCTGCAGAAGACGGTGCGAAAGCCGGTTTGCACGCCGCCGCAGAACAGAAGCTGTCAGCACTGCTTACCGCTGAACAACAGGCAGCGTTTGCGACGCTGTTCTCGCAGCCGAAATTGAAATTCAACTTTCGACTGCAGAAGTGGGAAGCCGTGCTGGATTGGGTAGCAGATGAAGCGGGTCTGTCATTGGTCATGGATGAAGCTCCACCGGGAACATTCAACTACTCCGACAGTAAAGAATACACTCCCACAGAAGCAATCGATCTGTTGAATGGCTGGCTGCTGACGAAGGGCTTCACACTTGTCCGTCGTGAGCGACTGGTGATGTGTTTGAACCTGAAAGGTGGACTGCCGGACGGTGCAATTCCGCGCGTCACGCTGGAGGATCTTGAGAATCGGGGCCGCTTTGAATTCATCAGCGTGCTGATTCCACTGGAAGGGCGACCGGCCGCTGAGACTCTGACAGAAATTACCCCATTGCTGGGGACGTATGGTAAAGCCGATATGCTGGCGGCGACTCAACAGTTGTTGGTGGCAGATTCGGCGGCGACAGTACGAACCATTCAGCAGGTTGTCAACAGAATCCCGCTGCCTAAGAAGGCAGCCACCCCGAAGCCAGCGGCCCCCGCTCCCAAACCGGAGTTAGTGATTTATCCGATCGAACATGCCAACCCGGAGCAGGCCGGTGAAGTGCTGAAGCAGATTGTCGATGGAACGATTGTGATTGATGCAACAGCCAGTCAAATCTCCATTAACGCAATTCCTACGGAACAGGAAAAAGCGAAGACGATCATCGGACAGCTGGAATCGAATCAGGGGCCTGACAAACAGCCACTGCTGAAATTGTATTCCGCTCGTGTACGCGACACGGCCGAACTGCTGGCAACGATGAAGCTGGTCAGTCCCGATGGTGAGTTTCGTTACGACGAGGCAAGTCGAAAACTTGTGGCATGGGCAAATGCGACTGATCAGATTAGGATTTCCCGATCACTGGAGGAACTTGAGGCTCAGCAGCCTGTCGGTGGGACGACTCAGTTGGAAGTCTATCAGTTGTCAGAAATGGATCCGGCCGCAGCACAAACATTGGTGACGTCGCTGATGCCGGAAGTCAAAGTGACCATTGACAGTCGAACGGGAAGTCTGATCGCGATCGGAACATTGTCCGACCATCAGGCTATTCTCAGTCTGTTGGAGCAGCTGGAACCTCAGGTTGCGAATAAGAAACCGGCGGAATTGAAATCATATCCCGTCGACCTTTCAATTAGTGCTGCAGCGACGTCTGTGCTCGGTACTGTTGTGCCGGAAGCCACCATTACCACGGATACAGCCAACGAACGTCTACTAATTGTTGCTCCACCGGAAAAACATGAATTGGTTGGCAGCACGCTGCTGCAGTTGGCGGAGAATCTGGCCAAACCAGACCAGCAGCTGAAGACTTACGACACAATGGGCGTTGATACGGCCAGCGTGATATCGCTGCTGTCAACACTGACTCCGGCTGCTCAGATTACAGATGATGTCGCCAACAAACGCCTGTTGGTAATTGCATCTGTGGAAGATCATGCGTCGGTGGAGAATGTGCTGCAACAGGTTGTCAGTGACCAGGACACCACGGACGCACTGCTGAAGTCCTACCCGCTGGCGGCAAACGTGGCACCGGAAACGGTTACTTCGCTGCTCACGACTCTGACGCCAACGGCGTCCGTCACTGTTGACAGTTCCAGTCGTCGGTTGCTGATTACCGCAACCACCAAAGACCACGATGTCATTACTGCAACGATCGCTCAGGTCGCACGCGATGCCACTGGTGAACTTCCGGAATTGCAGTTCTATCCGCTGATCAGAGCGTCCGGTGAAAACGCGGCGTCCGTCCTGCAGGCAATGCTTCCCGCCGCACAAATAACCTTCGAAGCGGCGTCCGACAGACTGTCCGTGGTTGCTGCAAAGGCTGACCATGCCGTGCTGCGAGCGACTCTTGATAAGCTGGAAAAATCAGCGCCTGCTGATGAAAAGCGATCGCTAAAGGTCTACGACGTGACGGCCGCTCAGCGGACTCGCTTTACGGCACTATTAAGTAGTCTGAGCTCTGAGCTGCCCGGACTACAGGTGTTGACGGATGCTCAGCCCGGAGAGATGACGGTCTGGGCGAAGCCATCACAACAGGAAATTGTGACCGAAGTGCTGGCTCAGCTTCATCGCGAGGTGCCGCCGAAGCAAAAGCCAAAGCTGATTGTCTACCCGATTCGCAAAG
The DNA here is from genome assembly GCA_029247265.1 of Fuerstiella sp. Taxonomy (GTDB): domain Bacteria; phylum Planctomycetota; class Planctomycetia; order Planctomycetales; family Planctomycetaceae; genus Fuerstiella. The sequence goes on along the minus strand of JAQWLN010000009.1, from coordinate 22,097 downwards.
TGGATCCGAACAGCGTTTCTGCGGTGCTCATCCAGTTGTTTCCGGATGCGAACATAACCGTCGACACTGTGGCCGGGCGACTGATGATTAACGCTCGATCACAGCTGCACGAGACCATTAAGTCTGCGATCGAACAGCTGGATTCAGATGTCGACGGTGACACAGAGATCAAGTTGATGGTTTATCCCGTCAAAGGGATTGACCCGGCCAATGCGATGCAGTTGCTGACTTCAGAGGTCCCTCGTGCGACAGTCATTCACGATACGACCGGCCAGACGCTGATTGTCAGGGCTCGACTGACCCATCAGCAGCAGGTGGCCGAACTGCTGGACGCACTTCGTTCTGCGTCGACTCCACTAAGGGAACGCACCGTCGTTGTGTATCCGATGTCACACAGCAACACGACGGCAGAGCAAACGTTCTTTCAGAATGCCTTTCCCGATTCAACGGTTGTTATCGATCCACTCGCTCAGACGATGACTGCGCTGGCGACGACGCAGGATCACAACGCCATTCGCCGCGCGGTGGAGGCCATGTCAGATGCGGCCGGTGAAGCCGGCGCGGAAGTGAAAACATATGCCATCGCTGATGCGGACGTGCCGGGTGTCACGGCGATGCTTGCCACGGCTGTACCGGATGCAAAGATTGTCTTCGCAGACGAAAAGCTGCTGGCCTGGGGCCAGGCTCAGGATCATGCCATCATCCGGGACATTGTCGAAGGAACGCGTTCTGCTCCAGAGGACAGATCCATCACTGCGTTTGACGTAAGCGAAATCGGCATCGCGACCGGACAGTCTGTGCTTGCTCAGGTCGCGCCGGGAATTTCGTTTCTGCAGGGCACCGATGGGAAATCCTTGATCGGGTGGGTTGACGATGAAACAAGGGAACGAATTGAGGAGACACTGGGACAACTGTCCGGGTCACCGGCCGCGAATGCTGATCGGACGTTAAGGTTCTACGATATCGAAACTGCCGGTGGCAGCAACGCTCAAACTGTACTGGGCACGGCTGTGCCAATGGTCACCTTCACCGCCACAACCGATGGCAAACGGTTGCTTGCCCTAGTATCTACTGAAGAGCATCAGAAGATCGAGGCGACGCTGACCCAGCTGACGGCAGAAAAACCTTTTGCGGCCGAAACCACACTGCAGCTGTATTCCGTAAGAGATCTTGGTCCGTCAGCAGTTACTGTTCTGTCACAAAGTGTGCCGGCTGCGTCGATCACGACCGGAGCACACCCGGACCAAATTGCTGTCGTTGCTTCACTTGTTGATCATGAACGTTTATCGAAAGTTCTGGCGCAGTTGGTGGCAGCCAAAAGTCCAGTAAAGAAGAAGACGCTGGCAATCTTCGACATTCGCGGTTCTGATCCGGCAGCTGTACAGACAGTGCTGCAACCATTGCTGGACGGCGATGTGCAGTTGACCGTCGATCCCACCGGGCGCCGCTTGTACGTGCGAGCATTTGCGGAGAAGCAGGACCTGATCAAGGCGACGATCGATCAGATTACGTCCAACCTGCAGCCCGAAGGCGAACTTGAAACAAAGACATATCTGGTCGGAGCTCCCAACGCTGACGAAGCTCAGGAGGTACTGCTGGCTCTGTATCCTGATGCAACCATTGTGACCGACCGTGATCGGAAACTGATTGTCGCAACGGCCACCGCCGAACAGCACGTCAGGATCAGAGAAATCGCTGAGCAGATCGCTGGGGTCGATATGACCGAGAACGCTTCATACCCGGTCGTATACAGGACGAACAACGTGTCGGCAGCATATACCGAAGACCTGCTTGCTGAACTTTTTACTCGCCTGGACAACGTTCGTTTTGCCGTGAACGACAGGACCGGCCGGCTGGTTGCTGTGGCTCGGGAAGATCAGCACAACGTGATTAAGGATCTGATCAGTCAGTTCGATGGAGATCCGACCGAAGACGTTGAACGGGATCTGGCCGTCTACCGCGTTCTGCCGCTGGATGGATTGACCGTCAAATCGGCTCTTGAGCCACTTGTGTCCAAAGACGTGACCATTTCCGCGGGCAAACGCAGCGATCAGATACTAGTGAGTGCTCCGCCGGACGAGCAGCAGAAGATCGCGACTCTGATTCAGCAAATTACGATGTCTCGTGTCGGCGGTACTGGTGTCGAAACGAAAACTTACCAGCTGGCACGCGGCGAGGCAGATGAAGCTCAGGAAGCACTGCAGGCCCTGTTCCCGAATGCGACGCTTGTGACCGATGCTGGCCGCGAGGTGCTTGTCGCCACGGCTTCTACGGAAGAGCATAAGACCATTGAGCAGGTTGTGCAGCAGATGACGGGGAAGACGCGAACGGCAAACAGTCCCGTGCCGAAAACTTATCGGCTGAATCAGGCGGACGGTTATATTGTTCTGGAGGTGCTCGAAGCCCTGTTTCTTCGGGCCGACGAGGTACGTCTTTCACTGGATGACGTCAGTCAAACCGTGGTCGCGGTCGCTCGACCCGATCAGCATGAAACGATTGCGACACTGTTGGCGGATCTTGATCCCGTGGACGGGACGAGTGTTCGGAAACTGCAGATGTATTCTGTTCACGGCATGGATGGCTTTGTTATCAGTGAGGTTGTGGACGGCGTGCTGCAGGAGGAAGATCGCGGAGCAAAAGTGATTTTTGAAAGCGCCACCGGAAGCCTACTGGTAACGACAACTGTTGCCGGCCACACAGCTGCGAAGGATGCGATCGACAGGTTTGGGAAACCCGAACCACGCCAGATTGAAGTCTTCCAGTTGACTTACCTAGAGCCGCGAGCTGCTCAGACGGCCATTGACCGGATGGTCAGCAGCCGATTCCCGAATCCTGCGACCCGTCCACAAATTCACGCTGACGAAGACATGCAACAATTGTGGGTTCAGGCATCGGTCAGTCAGATCGCCGACATGAGGTCGCTGATGGTCAAGATGGGCGAGGTTGGTCTGGAGATCGGTGCGGATTCCGCAAACAGGAATCTACGCGTTATCCCGGTTGGCGACGATGTTGACGGGGCTATCAAACGAATTCAGGACCTCTGGCCGAAGCTGCGTAAGAATCCTATCAGAGTGCTTCATCCTGGTCAGAAGAAAGTGCCTGGTCAGTTTTCCGTGCCGCCAGAGGAAATTGACGAGCCCAAAGAAGGGTCAGAGGCAGGGGAACCTGAAAGCGGTCAGCAGGCCTCTGTGCAGAAAGGTGATATCCCTGACAGCACGCCTGTCGTCATCATGCCCGGTAACGGTCGTCTGACGATTGCTTCGGACGATGCCGAGGCGCTGGATCAGATGGAGTCTCTTCTGCGTGCCATCTATTCTCGACCGTCTGGTGGTCGCAATCGAGATTTCAGCATCTATCAACTGACCAATGCCGGAGCGTCCGATGTTGCCACAACGCTGCAGCAGGTCTTTGACGATACAGCGGGCCTGATTTCCTTTGGTCACGTGGCTATGGTCCCCGATGAACGGTTGAACTCGCTGATCGTTTACGCCAGTCGTTCCGACCGAAGTCGCATTGAGCAATTGCTCGAAGTGCTCGATTCGGACAAGTTCGAAGACACCAAGCGTGCCTACGTGACGAAAGTCATTCCTGTGCAGTATACAGACGCCGGACGAATCGAAGACGTATTACAAGGCATTTACCGACCACAGCTGACCGCTGGTGGCGCCCGTAGCACGATCTCGATTCCCAAGGGTGTTCCTTCCGAGGTCGCGACAGTGCTGCGACAGATTAATGCGGCCGCCGCCTCACCTCTGCTCACGATTGAAGTTCAGACGGATACGAATTCGCTGGTTGTGAAAGCTCCACAGGATCTTCTTGAGGAAGTCAGCGAACTGGTGACCAGTCTTGACGAAGTCTCCCAAACCAGCCGGGCACGGGGATTGACCCTACTCCCGCTCAGGAAAACAAAGGCCGCGCGCGTGATGGAGATTCTCGGCGACGTGCTGGACTGAGTTCGCAGCGGGTTCTCAGCTGCGAATAACAGCCTTTTGGCTGAGATTTCCTGCCCAGTTCCGTGCCCTGGTGAAGTGCCTGCGTGTGCGATTTTGCTCACCTCCGAAAACCGGGACTCTGCCGCTGCCATTTGCAGAAAACCTTGTCTCGCCTAGGTCTGAGCTGTAGAATCACTGACAATGTTGGTTTTGGCATGAACTCAGACTGAACTCAGTATCCCGCCCCAACATATCCCTCCCCCCAAAATGTTTTCCTGCGTTAGCAGGAACCCTGCCCAATGAGCATTGCCTTCCAGTCCGGTGAGGCCGCCGCCTCTGATGAGCATGTTGCGCGCCGTTTATCACCTCACGAACTGAAACGCGTTCAGGAATTGTTTTCTGCCGGAGAGCAATTGGAACAGTTTGCGCGCGAGTTCCAGTTTGAGAACGAATTGGACGTGTTGGGTGCGATTGGCCGCTCTCTGTCGATTCCGGTTGTGGATTTGTCGAAGGAAAACATCGACGACTCGATCCTGCAGGGATTCCCTGTTCGACTGGTGCACCGCTACGGAGTGTTTCCCGTTTCGTGCAGCGATTCATCTGTGCAACTCGCAGTCTCAAATCCGTTTGACGTGCAGGCCGCCGATGCTGTCGCAGAAGCCACAGGGCTGTTTGTCAGAACTGTACTGGCCCTGCCGCACGAAGTGGCCACGCTGATCAAGTCACATCTTGGTGTGGGAGCAGAGACGCTTGATGGCCTGATATCGCAGGCCGAAGAAGAAACCGATGGACTCGAAGTCATCGGTGATCTGGAGTTCGACGAATCCGAAGCCGCTGCCATGGCTCAGCAGGCTTCGGTTGTACGACTGGTGAACGACATATTGGTCGAAGCGGTCAATGCCCGCGCCAGCGACATTCACATGGAAGTGCAGGAGTCAGGTCTTAAGCTGCGTTACCGCATCGACGGAGTTCTGCAGACTCAACCGCTGCCACCGGAGTTGAATCGGTTCCAGGCAGCTATCATCAGTCGCTTGAAGATCATGGCTCGGCTGAATATTGCCGAAAAGCGAGTTCCTCAGGATGGCCGAATCAGGATTCGTGTATCCGGCCGCGAGGTGGACGTTCGAGTCTCAATTATTCCGATGCTGCATGGTGAAGGCGTCGTCATGCGTGTCCTGGACAAAGACGCGATGACGTTTTCGCTGTCCGGCATTGGCATGGAAGATGACATCAACGCGCGTTTTCAGAAACTCATTCGCCTGCCTCACGGCATCGTGCTGGTGACAGGTCCGACGGGGTCCGGCAAGACAACGACGCTGTACAGTTCGCTGGCGGAAATCAAGAGCGAACGCAACAAGATCATCACCACAGAAGACCCGATCGAGTACCAGCTTGAGGGCATTAATCAGATTCAGGTGAATCACAAGGTTGGGCTGACGTTTGCCGCTGGCCTGCGAAGCATCCTGCGACACGACCCGGACGTTGTCCTTGTCGGTGAGATTCGTGATTTTGAAACCGCTGAAAACGCGGTGCAGGCTTCTCTGACCGGTCACATGGTATTCAGCACATTGCATACGAACGATGCGGCCGGAGCGTTCATGCGGCTTGTTGATATGGGCGTTGAACCGTTTCTTGTGGCCAGCACGGTGGAAGGAATTGTCGCTCAGCGCTTGGTACGAACTCTGTGCCGTGAATGCCGCGAGGGATACGTTCCATCACACGACGAAGTGCCTTCAGACTTTCCGTTTGACGACATCGCATACGGCGAACCAATTTACCGTCCGGCGGGATGCCGGAACTGTCGTGGCACCGGCTATTCGGGGCGACTGGGCATCTACGAATTGCTGGAAACGAACGAAGAGATTCGTCAGTTGGCACACGACCGCACGGGGACAGACAAGATTCGCAAGGCGGCGATCGCCAGTGGCATGATCACTCTGCGCCAGGATGGCTGGAAGAAAGTGGCTCAGGGAATCACGAGCATTGATGAAGTTCTGAGAGTCACCAAGGCAGATTAGAAACCTGGGATGCAGGAATTCGCATACACCGCCAGAACGCTCACCGGTCAGGACGTCGACGGTCTGATTGCGGCCGATTCGCGCGGTGACGTGATGGCGATACTGACCGAACGTTCGCTGTTTCCACTGGATGTCATTCCGGCGAAGGCATCAGGGTTTTCGCTGAAACTGAATCGGCGAATCAACGCCGAGCTATTAGCCAACACACTCACTCAGCTGGCTGATCTGCTGGCTAACGGCGTACCGTTGCTGCAGGCCCTGAGTGTGTTGATTCAGCAAACACCTCATGAACGCATGCAGGCTGTGTTGTCAGACATCCGCAGTCGTATCTCTGAAGGAGCCCAGTTATATGAAGCGATGGGGGCTCACGGGGATGTATTTAACGATCTGACAATCAGTATTGTACGGGCCGGAACTGAAGGCGCCTTTCTGGAAGAGTCGCTGCAGCAGACGGCTGAGTTTCTGGAACGGACTGAAGAGCTAAAGGCCAAAGTCAAAGGGGCCATGGCGTACCCGGCATTTCTGGCCGCGGCGGGCTCGATCGTGACCATCGTCCTGATCGTCTTTTTTGTACCGAAGTTTTCAGACCTGTTTGCTCAGTTGGAACGTAAGGGGACTTTACCCGGCGCAACCGTGGCGTTGCTTTGGTTGAGCGATTTTCTGGGGCGATTCGGGATCCTGGTGGCGATGGCTCTGGCGGGAATGGTGTACGGCGTTCGGAAATGGACAGCGTCGCCAGGGGGGCGAGAAATCGTTGATGGCTACAAGACGAAAGTCCCTGTTTTTGGACCGATTTTCCTGAACGGAGCGACATCTCGATTCTGTCGAATTCTGGGCACGTTACTACGGAACGGAGTTCCTATACTGAAGGCTCTGAACATCAGCAGCGATTCGTCAGGCAACGTTGTTCTGGGGCGGGCCATTCAGGAGTCCGCGAAAAATATATCTGCGGGCGAAAGCCTGTCCGGGCCGCTTTCGAAGTGCGGACTGTTACCCCCGAACGTGATGGCCATGATCAGTATTGCTGAAGAGGCCAACAATCTGGAAAACGTTCTGAACAATATTGCCGACAACATCGACAAAAAGGTGGCTCGGCAATTGGACACAATGGTTCGTCTGATCGAACCGGCGTTGTTAATGGTAATGGGCAGTGCAGTGCTGTTTGTAATTGTGGCTCTGCTGTTGCCCGTGTTTGAGATGAGTACGTCGATGAGTTGACCCCGGAGTCGTCGTAGCGGGAAGACGGACGAATTTCTGAGATCCGTTGGAAGCGAGCGATACAGCTCCGAGTGGCAACTCGAATCTGGTTGCGGTACGACCGCAAAAAACTAACGAACAGAAAAAGGAGGATTCAAGGTGTTGAAACGACAAACGAAATTTGCAGCAGCAAACGTTCGCAGGGGGTTTACGCTGACCGAACTGCTGATCGTGATGGCTATCCTGGTGCTGCTGGTGTCGCTGGTGGGACCGCGGCTTCTGGGCAGCAAAGCAAAGGCTGACATTAATTCCGTCAAGACTCAAATTGGAATGTTTCAGTCCTCACTGGAACGATATGCCATCGACATGAATCGTTTTCCGTCAAGCGAACAGGGCCTCGCAGCTCTGGTCGCCGTTCCAACGGCAGATTCGGGTGAAGGTGACTCAGCCGGCGGAGAAGATGTTGAACTGGAAGGTGATGACGAAAGCAGCGCCGGCAGTGGTTCGAACTGGGACGGTCCGTATATCAAAACGGAAACACTGCCGAAGGACCCCTGGGGAAATAGTTATCGTTATGAGTTTCCAGCGACGCACAACAAGATCAATGTGCCTGACATCTGGTCCTTTGGCCCCGATGGCCAGGAAAACACCGACGACGATGTTGTCAGCTGGACTGGCGACGGCACCAGCGGTGACGGTGCAGACATGGGCGACGAAAGTGGCGCCAGTTAGAGCAATTTACCTGTTGTCGTAGACAATACTGGCTCGTGGGAGTAACGAAACTGCTATCGAAATGCGTTCTTCGCGAGCACGGTCAGCGTGAAACGCTGTAGGTTTCGGCAACATATCGTCTGACGCTCTGTTGACGATATGTGACGAATGGCATGGAAGTCAGTTCATGAGAACAATCATGCGCTCCATACATTCACACCCAACTGCCAGCCACGTGAAGCTGACGAACTCTTGCCCCTCTGGTTCGTCCGCTCGTGTGCGCGCCGGATATTCGTTAATGGAGATGTTGATCGTGCTGGCCATTATGGCCGCGATGGCTGCCTTCGCGTTGCCGTCGTTGCGGGGGCCGCTCGACAAAAGTCGACTGCGGTCCAGCGCTCGTCAGGTGCGAGCGGCGCTCGCAAAAACGCGGTCTCTGGCGATTCGAGAAGGAGTACCGCTGGTATTTCAGTTCGAAGCAGGCGGCCGCAGCTGGACGATTGAGCGAAAGGGGGCGTCGCCGCTGCAGCAGTCGACCATGACCGGTGATTCTCGTCCTCTGTCCGGACTGAAAACAGGTCGGGCGGCGACGGAGAACGTGCTGGTGAATTCTCACGAATCGTCTGTCCTGCGCCAGGGGCTGTTACCTGAAGGTGTGACCTTTGCCGAATCGCCTCCATTGACGGAACAGAGCGAAGGTAATGTCGTCGCCGATGAGCCTGCGGATGTCGTCGGCGCCAGCTTTTCAGAGCTTCGTTCTCAGTCGATATCCTTCCGGCCCAATGGCCGCAGCGAGGACAGCACAGTAACAATCAATGGTAGCCGTGATTTCGTTGTTACCGTGACGGTGCGGGGGCTGACATCCGCTGTTAGTTATTCGTCTCCGTTTCGCAGGGCTTCCATAAACGTTGACGACCGCATCGCTGCTTTGTCTGATGAGACAACGCAATGATACGCATTTGCTCAGTGCCTGCCAGGTCACAATCAGTCTCAACGTGCCCGCGGCGACGTGGCATAAGTTTGATGGAGGTCATCCTGGCCACGGCGTTGCTGATGGGCAGTGTGGTTGTGCTGTCACGACTTATCGGAATGGGACGAACTCAGGCCAATAAGGCAGAATTTCAGTCCGAAGCTCAGCGATTGTGCGAACACACGATTCACGAAATCATGCTGGGACTTCGGCCGATGGAATCGATCGAAGAGGCGCCACTTACGCCGTTACCTGCGGCTGGATTCGGGCAGCTGGAAGATCTCGTTGATGACGATGTCTTCACCGGAACGGTTGATGATTCCGCTTCGGCGGGAAGTTCGCGTTGGTTGTATTCCGTGCGAATCGCGTCGGTGCAGGAATCACCGGGACTCATCGGGCTTACCGTCGAGGTCTCGCAGACTGAGTCGATGCTGCGAAGGCCAGTGCAGTTTCGACTCAGTCGCTGGGTGCGTTTCGATGAAATGTCCGGCAGTGACTCCGCAGGAGAGCTGTTTTCTGACGCCGGAGGATTCCGATGATCCACCGGTGTTACACCAGAACATACAACCAGGTGCCCGCGTTCGACCGGCTGCTGCGTAGCGCATACACGCTTGCCGAAATGTTGATAGCAATGATCCTTGTTGCGGCGTTGATGTCCGTGACATGGGGCGTGATGTCAATGTACAACAGTCTGCTGACCGCGGGGCAATCTCAAACAACTGAACAACAGTTAGTTCGTTCACTTTTTCAGATTCTGTCGGAAGACCTTTCAGCTGTTTCGCTGAAGTCTGTCGAATCGTCGTCGACACAGCCTGGTGGTGAAGGTGATGGAGAGATCCCAACACCGGAATTCGGTGTCGAAGAATTTTCCGAATTCTCTGATGCCTCCGGTATTGAAGCACGCGGATATGACGGACCGGCCCGGATAATGTTGACCGGAACGCCAACAGCAATTCGACTGACAATGCGCCGACCTCCGCTAAAGGCGACGAAGGCGCCATCGGATATTGATCTGCTCAACGAGCTTGGCGGCGGTTCGCAACATGCGGATGATTTCGGAGAAGGCTCCGTCGTCCATGTGGCTGAATTCCAGACCGTCATCTATCAGCTACAGCCGTTTGGGCAGACAGAAGGGATTTCATCATTGCCATCGGGACTCTATCGATTGCAGGTGAACGCCGCAGATCTTAAGGCTTTGCAGGCGCAGCGATCTACTGCCGAACGAAGCCTTTCTAATGACGATGTGTCACTTGATCGATCAACGCTGGAAACGCTGTTGTTTCCACAGGACGAACCACTTCGTGATGTGAGCGATGATCAGGAAAGTGTGGTGGCGTCAACGTATGAAATGATTCCGGAAGTTGTTGGCTGTCGTTTTCAGTATTTTGATCGACAGGACTGGGTAGCGGACTGGCCAGAGAGCCGAGCGGAAACTCTTCCCGCTGCTGTTCGAATATCGCTGGATGTGATTACAGCTGAAGAGTTTGAAAGTCTTAACCCTGCGACGACGGAATCAGGCAGCATTCTGGAAAAAGATCTGAACCATTCGTTTTCAGCGACGGATTCGACAGGCACCTCCACACGACAGGACGAATCAGATCCGTGGGAAGGAATCGTTCCACGGACATTCAGCCGGATTATCCTGCTGGATACAACGCGAAGTCCGGGAAAAGCTGACGCGACATCGCCTGACGTTGCAGACGGGTTTCTGCAATGATGAGAAACGCCCAGAGAGACACACAGGAATTTACCAACCCAAATTTACTGGTCGCCTGCACCTGGCACAGAGTACCACAGACACAAAGCGATCGCCGCGGTGTCGTATTGATCGTTGTTCTTGTTCTGGTGGCGATGCTGGCCCTGGCCGGTTTTGGGTTTCTGGCGGACATGACGACAGAGTACGAAGCGGCCAAAATCAACGGTGACCTGCTACAGGCGCAGCAAACGATGGCCAGCGCCGAAACTTTTCTGTTGGCGATAGCCGAGCAACAGGCGACTTCGATGATCGAATCTGAGACGCTTTCTGAAAATTCGACTCTGTTCCAGTCGCGCGTTGTGTCTCAGGTTGATCTGTTTCGCGGGGCCGGTGACGATGTCTCGGTGATCGGTGGGAACAATGAAAGCTGCCGTTTTTCAGTGGTACACAGCCTGCCGAACAACGCGGCAGATCCGACGGCGAATGTTGATGGCGACTTGCTGGAAGAATTGTATGACGGCGCCCCGCAGCAAAGACTCACATTTGGTTTGCAGAATGAGTCCGCAAAGCTGCACCTGGCACGCGTTTTGGCATGGGATATGGAAAATCCCGGCGACGGACATCGCGGACTGATGCAGATTCCGGGAATGACAGATGAAGCTGCCGATTCGATTCTGGACTGGATCGATGCTGATGATCAACCGCGCCAGTTTGGTGCGGAGTCGGATTACTATCAGCGTCTGGCAGAGCCGTACCGGCCACGTAATGCACTACCCGACTCACTGGAGGAACTGTTGTTTGTCAAAGGTGTTGGACGCGACAGCTTTTATGGCACTTCGGGGCTATCGAGTCAGTCAGATACGCAGGATTCGACGGCGTGGTCCTCGTATCTCACAATCCACAGCGCTGAACGGAATTTCGATGGCAGTGGACGGCCACGACTGGCGCTCAACGAAGATGCACATACCAGTCTGGATGATTTCGAATCGCAGCTTGGCAGGTTTCTTTCGCCGGAAGTCGCTCGCTTTATTCGGTTAGCTCGAATGTACGGCACAACCGACACCGCAGCCCCTGGCGTCGGTCCATTGGAAGCGGGGGTGGCCACGAATAATACAACCTTAAGCCTGCATCAGATCTCAAGTCTGGCAGATCTGGTTGGCTCGTCGGTGCAACTGCCATCATCGGCTTCGGGATCAGCAATCGGGCTGCTCGCGAAGAGCCCATTGAAGCTTGACAGTGCCGAAAGTCTGCAACAATTTCGGTTGCTTGAAGAACAAACGACGACGGCGTTGTCCAACGTGTTGACCGGGCGGATCAACATCAATTCGGCCTCTGAGCAGGTGCTGAGTGCACTCATTGGTGATCCGGCGATTGCTTCCCGGATTGTTCAGCAGCGGATGACTCTGGACACCACAGAGCGATCATCGACGGTTTGGCTTCTGACGCGGCAGATTTTAGATTTATCGACGTTTCGACGGATCTATTCTCACATCACAACACGAGGCGATGTTCATTCGGCCGAGATCATCGTGTATCGCCGAATCGGCGGGCCTTTCCTGCGACGTAAAGTCACAATCGATGCTGCCAATGACCCTCCGCGCCGAGTAGACTGGGTGGACCTTGCGGAACTGGGGTTGTCCGTTTCGTTAGGTGAATTGGAACAAAAATCTGAAGGTTTTGAATAGACTGATTGAGCCCGACGTGACCAACAGGTTTCGCACGGATTTCACTGCAGGCTAGCATTCAATGTCATGCCTAGGCTCCTTGCAATCAACTGGAATTCGACTTTTATCCGTTATGTGCTTGGCACTGCGGAACGCGACGGCGTGCTGCGCGTGGTGGAGGCCGGGGAACGAAATATTGACCTTGAAGAAATCAGTGACGAGGCTTCGACTTCGGTTGCCGACCGCGTTTGCTCGCTCGTGCGGGACCTGAAAGCTACTAAAGCGACGCTCGTACTGTGTGTAAATCGTGGTGTCGTTGATTCTGTCAGCTTCCCGGTTCCGCCCGCATCAAATGCGGAACTGCCGACGATTGTGCGCAATATGGCACTGCGGCAGTTGACCGGTTTTTCGGATGACAGCGTCATCGACTTCGTGCCCTATCCGTCTGCCGAAACTGCAGTAGGCAGCGTTAGTGCGATGGTACTGCCTGCCACGGAACAACAGCAGATTCAGGATGTTGTGCAGAATTCGGGCTGCTCAGTGGTCCGAGCTGTGGTGATTACTCAGCCGCTGCGGGTCTTTGCAGCAGCCGCGACCGAGACTGGCTCAAAGGCCGTTATGGTTGTGAGCCAGGGGGCCGAAGCGACTCATGTCCTGATCGCTCAAAATGGTCTTCCCCGATTGTCTCGAACCATTCGTCTGGGGCGAGCCATGCGGGGGCTCGAGGCGGCGGAGTACATTACTTCGGAACTGCAGCGAACGGTAATTTCCGCTGGCAGTCAGATTGAACAGGATGTTGAAATTTCGGATATCGTTGTGGTCGGTTCTGAAATCGAAGCAGCGATCCTGGTCGATGCTCTCAATAATCAGTTTCCGGTGGACGTTCGAAGAGTATCATCTCGTTCGCTTCTGGACGGAGAAGCCGGAGACGCTGCCGTCGGCGCCTACGCTCCGTTGATCGCTGCCTTGAAAGAAGAGGCACTGGGAGTGCGACCAGCGGTGGATTTTGCCAACCCCAAACGTCCACCCCGACCTGTCAATCAACGGAACCGAGTGCTGGCAATCGTGGCTGGGATTGCTCTGCTCCTGGCAGGAGGCTGGTACTTTGTGCATTCGCAGTTTGCGGATATCACCGCAGACAATACGAGACTGCAGGCGCGTGCAGGCGAACTGGACGAGCTGGTCAAAAAAACTCGCTCAAAACGCAACCTGGCAAAAGTTCTGACGGCCTGGGAAGCGTCACGAATGAGCTGGCTGGATGAACTGCGAGATCTCACTATCCGCATGCCGTCCAGCTCAGAACTGACAGTACAGCAGTTTTCAGCCAGCCCTTCCGGCTCTTCGTCTGTCATTTCATTCCGCGGTAATAGCAGTTCCCCGGATGCGATTGGGAAGATGGAAGCAAGTCTGCGAGACCAATACCACCAACTTCGCACACCTGGCATTCGGGAGGTTAAGGACGGCAAGAAGAGCGTCTGGAGCTTCCAGACGACCATGCGAGTAGAAAGTCGACCCCGGAAGGACTATTCGAGCCATCTTTCTGACACACCTGAGCCGTTGAAGAATCAGAAGCCACCTGTCGGTGAGTCGAGCGCAACGACTGGTGGCGCAGCGAATTCCGACAATGAATCACCCACCTCGTTGTCGCAGACAAATGGAGGGAGGCCATGAACTTGACTCGACAACAGTTACTACTTGGCATGCTGATTTTAATGGCTGTCGTGCGCGTCGGCGATTATGTGCTGTCGTCCATGATTCAGGGACCGTTACGTGAACTGCAGGGCGACAACCGTGAATTGCAGGACAACATCAGCAAACAGGAAAAACTGCTGGCTGATGGTCGCGCCGCCGGCCAGAAGATTGAAAAATGGCAGAAGAAATCTCTGCCGTCAGACACTGAGACAGCTCGTTCTTTGTATCGCAACTGGCTGCTGGAAACCGTCCGTTCCGCCAGACTGCGAAACGCGACTGTGGATTCCGGGTCACCGGCCAATCGGCGCGGCCTGTATCGATCGATGCCTTTCACCGTACAGGCTCGCGGCAGTCTGAACGAAATTACCTCTGCTCTGTTCCGCGTTGAAAAATCGGATCAGCTGCACCGCATCATGACACTGCGATTGACACCTGTCGGGGCGACAGGTCAGTTTGACCTGTCGATGAGCGTGGAGGCTCTGATGATTCCGGGGACAAAAGGACTATCACTGAACAAGGGAGAATCCAGTTTGCTGGCGTCAACTAATCGTCATGATTACGACGTCATCGCCCGCGACAATATCTTCGGTATCGGCATTGATACCCAGGATCCAATGAAACTGACCATCCTGAGTGCCGTGACGTATCGCAACGGCAAACCAACCGCATGGATCACCGAACAGATCGGTGACCGGGTTCACAAACTGCCGGCCGGTGCAGACTTTGAAACAACCGCTATCAGCGGCCGCGTCGTAACGGTCACCGAAGAATCCGTCGTGATCGAATCTGGTGATCAGCTGCTGAAAATGCAAATTGGGCAGAGCTTTGCGGATGCCGTGGTCACATCCGGTTCCTGAACTCTGAGTGCGCCACCGTCGTGAGGTAGGTGTTCTCCCACCGTCTCCGTAGTCCAATGCCGCCACGAGGTCTGCGGCAGCAGCTAGGCGGCACGAGCGAAGCGAGCTAGGCGGACATCGCTTCTGCGTCGGTCGGTCCTGATTCTTCGAGGCTCAATAGCGGCGCATTGCGTTCACCGGGAGTTTCGTAGACCGATAACGGGCATCCGGCATCCTTGACGAATTTTCGAAAGAAGCGAATCCGCGCGTCAGAGAAATGGGCAAACTGGAAACCACAAAAGGCGAAGCGCCGGAATCCACAGTCCCGCAGGTGTTCAAATGCGCGTTCAGCGACGATCCGATCATCCGTTTCCACCTGAGGAATGCCCGTGAAGCTGCGGCTGCAGCGGACGTCGACACAGGGAACGCCTAACTGACGAAGCGGACTAATGGTGCGATTGTCGACGCGGGCGATTACGCCATCGATCGCAGTCTGTTTCATCCACTCCGGCAAGAGAACATCAATGGTCATTTCCCGGTGCAACAATGACCAATCACTTCGCGTTCGTGCGAAGTGTGCGATACCGCGCAGCACGTCGCGTCCATAAGAACGAGAGGTTTCCACGAGCAGGGCGACCTTTCGCCGGGTTTTAACTCTCGGTGCCATGACATTCAGGCTTGTTGATCGTGTCGCAAATCATTAACACAGTGTCGCAGATTACCCTCGACAATCGGTTCATAGAAGACATAATCGACTAATAAGCTGACGACACGATGTGTTTCGCGTGTCGCAGTTCGTTCAACCGGAAATGTGATGACAGTTTTTCGACCATTCCTGATTGTCTTGTTGATACCCTTTCTGTGGGCTGACGTCGCCAGCGCGTCGTCGCTTGCTGACGAGCGGATGCCAGACGCAGCAAAGCTGGAGTTCTTTGAAAAGCGGGTGCGGCCGTTACTCGCCAGGCACTGTTACAACTGCCACAGCGTAAACGCGAAACGTGTTGAAGCGAAACTGCTGCTCGACAGTCGGACGGCGCAGTTGCGCGGTGGCGACTCCGGCGCCGTCATCGTTCCGGGAGACGCCGACAGCAGTCTGCTGATCGAAGCCGTGCAGTATGAGTCATACGAAATGCCGCCAAAGGGCAAGTTGCCGGATCGCGACATCGAAACGCTCGTTCGCTGGGTCAACATGGGAGCTCCGTGGCCGCAGGAGTTAGCACCGACTGCGGATGCAGATAAGGAATCATTCGATTTGGAAAAGCGGAAGACCGAGCACTGGGTCTGGCAGCCGATCACCGCTCCCAAGCGACCATTTGTCGCAGATGATGCATGGCCTGGAAACGATATTGATCGCTACGTTCTTGCCCGGCTTGAAAATGCCGGGCTGAAGCCTTCGGACACCGTCGATCAAACGGCACTGCTGAGGCGGCTTTACTTCGACCTGACTGGTCTGCCACCCACGGCTGAAGAAGTTGGGGCGTTCGTCGCCGACAAAGGCGCGAGGGCTGTGGAGAGGGTGGTTGACAAGCTGCTTGACTCACCGCATTTCGGAGAACGGTGGGGGCGGTACTGGCTGGATCTGGTGCGTTATGCAGAATCGCGTGGACACGAGTTAGACAACGACACGCCAAACGCCTTTCAGTATCGCGACTATGTCATTCGCGCGTTAAACGCGGATGTGCCATACGACCAGTTCGTTCGCGAGCAGATCGCCGGTGACTTGTTACCGCAGCCGCGTTTGCATCCAGCACAACACTTCAACGAATCTGTACTGGGCACGGGCTTCTGGTTTCTGGGTGAGTGGGTTCACTCACCGGTTGATATTCGCAAGGACGAAGCGGACCGCTTTGACAATATGATTGACGTGATGTCCAAGACGTTTCTTGGTGTCACGGTTGCCTGTGCCCGATGCCACGATCACAAATTCGACGCCATCTCCACGGCCGATTACTACTCATTGTCCGGATTTCTGCAAAGCAGCGACTATCGACAGGTACGCTTCGAATCAATGGAACAGAACCGTCGTGTAGCGGATCAGATAGCCCAGGTCGACAAAACTTTCCAAAGCCGGATTCTTGAACTGCTTGAGAGTCAGGGTCTTCACTCGCCAACGCGAACTGACGACTTCGATAATGAGTCCATCGTTGTTGACTATGGAAACATCCCACACAACCAATACCTGCAAAACGGTTTCACCTTTGGCCGCTCTCCGCAACGTGCAGGGCAAGCGTACCTGGAAGCCGGTGCGGAACCTGCAGTCAGAATTGCGGAGTTCGGCGCCGCCGTCAGCGACTTGATCTGGTCGGACCTTCAGTCAATGACTGAGGGGCACGTTCAGGACAAAAGTGCGATTGCAAAAATTCCCGGCAGCGGCCGTACCCTTCGCTCGCCGACGTTCAAGTTAAGACATGGCAACGTCAGTTGTCTGGTCGATGGAGTCGGACACGTCGTTGCCTGTGTGGATTCGCACCGGCTTGTCGCAGGACCGCTTCACAAGCAGACAATCAAACCCATCAAGGCCGGCGAACGGTGGGTTACATTGAATCTGGAAAGATATGTTGGCCATCGTCTGCACCTTGAGTTTGTCCCCGCTGAAAACGTTCAGCTTTCCGTCCGCATGGTGACTCAGGGACTGGACGCCGATGGGCTTGCTGATCTGATCCGGCGACTCGCGGTGTTCGATAAGCCGTTTAAGGAATACACCAGGGCCGCGAAAGTCGCGATGAATAGTGAGATTCCGGTCGTGCAGGAATGGAGTAAGGAACGTGAGCGGCTTGCAGCGCAGATTGTGCGCACGTCGCGAATTGCTCCGGCGATGATGGATGGCACTGGCGAAGACGATCATGTGCTGATCCGCGGCAATTCATCAAAGCCCGGTGCAGTCGAGCCACGGCACTTCCTGACGGCAGTCTCTGGCAGTTCGCCTATGTCACTCAGGACATCAAGCGGCAGGCTGGAACTGGCTCAGCAGATCAACGACCCGGCGAATCCATTGACGTCGCGAGTGATTGCAAATCGCATCTGGCACCACCTCATGGGACGGGGGATCGTCCCGACTGTCGACGACTTTGGGTTTCTTGGTCAACGACCGACTCATCCGGAATTACTCGATCACCTGGCGACACGGTTCCTGTCCGAGGGCCGCAGTATCAAACGCCTGATTAAGTACGTCGTGCTGTCCCGAACCTATCAGATGTCAAGTCACGCCGATCAGCAGGCGATAGCAGCTGATCCGAAGAACCTGCTGTGGCATCACCGACCGCCTCGTCGTCTGCAGGGTGAAGCGATTCGTGATTCGTTGCTGGCGTTGTCCGGCCGCCTTGATCGCACGCCCTTCGGACCTCCCGTGCCGATTCACCTGACATCATTCATGGATGGTCGTGGCCGCCCGAAGAACAGCGGACCGCTGGACGGCGATGGGCGGCGTTCGATCTACGTTGCTGTGCGTCGCAATTTTCTGTCACCGTTCATGCTGACGTTTGACACGCCCGTGCCATTCAGTTCGATGGGCCGCCGCAATGTGTCCAACGTGCCGGCCCAGGCACTGATCCTGCTAAACGATCCTTTGGTCGCAGAGCTGTCACGCAAGTGGGGCGAGCGGGCGTTGCAGAACATTCCGGATGCTGGCGTTGAACGGCGAATCACCTGGATGTACCTGTCGGGGGTTAGCAGACAACCGACTCCACAGGAAACCCATGCAGCCGCTGCCTTTCTGACGTCTCAGGCAGTCGAACGCGGCGTCACAACCGAAGACGCGGATCTGTGGGCAGACTTTGCTCATGTCCTTGTAAACGCCAAGGAGTTCATTTTTCTAAGATGAATATTCACTACGCATATCCCTGTCAGCGCCAACGGTCACTGCCGACAACACGCCGCGAAATGCTGACAACGTGCGCCGGCGGCTTTGGTGCTCTGGCACTGTCGGCACTACAGTCGGATCCGCTGTTTGCCAGTGACGCTGCAGGCTCATCCGGTCCAGGGTCTGCCGGCCATGGCCCTCACCATAAAGTCCGTGCGAAAAACGTGATCTTCCTCTATATGGACGGAGGACCGTCCCAGGTCGACACGTTCGACCCAAAGCCAATGCTGGACGAACACAACGGCAAGGATCCCGGTCAGCTGTTTGCTGTTGAACCAACTCAGTTCAATAACAACGGAACCCTGTTGGCCAGTCCATGGAAGTTTGATCAGCACGGCGAATCGGGTATCCCGGTCAGCGAACTTTTTCCGCACGTGGCAGAATGTGTCGATGAACTGGCCGTAGTGCGTTCGATGACCTCCGGTTTTCCCGAGCACACATTTGCGAATTACTTTTTGCACACTGGGAGCGGATTACAGGGTCGTCCCGGCATGGGCGCGTGGGTCAACTACGGTCTGGGCAGTGAGTGCCAAAACCTGCCGGGATTTGTTGTTCTGAACGGAGGATTGATTCCGCCGGGGGGACTGGACTGTTTCGGCAGCGGATTCCTGCCAGCCAGTTATCAGGGATCGGTCTTCAAGCCGTCCGGCACCGGTGTCGCGAACATTACTCCGCTGGAAGCAACGGCCCGGAAACAGAGGGAGAAGCTTGACCTCATCAACCGGCTTGACGGGCTGGCGGCGGCAAAGTTTGGGAAGCACGACAGTCTGGAGTCTGCCATCCAGAACTACGAGCTGGCCTATGCGATGCAGATGGCTGTTCCGGAAGTGATGTCACTTACTGAAGAGCCAGCTCATCTGCAGAAGATGTACGGCATGGAGTCGAAGTACGAGCCAACTCGCATCTACGCGACTCAATGCCTGATCGCACGACGCATGCTTGAGCAGGGCGTTCGTTTTATTGAATTGACTTGCCCGAAGGTTGGTGGCGACCGCTGGGACCAGCACTCGAACCTGAAGTCAGGACACGAGAACAACGCGCGAGCGGTCGATCAGCCGATTGCCGCGCTGCTTAAGGATCTTAGACAACGTGGTCTGCTGGACGACACACTTGTCGTCTGGGCCGGTGAGTTCGGACGTACACCATTTGCTCAGGGCAAGAACGGCCGCGATCACAACCAGTTTGGTTTTACCATTTGGCTGGCTGGTGGCGGCGTGAATCCGGGTACGATTTACGGGGCAACGGACGAGTTTGGCTACAAGGCCGTTGAGAGCAGGGCGGAAATGCATGACCTGCACGCCACGATGCTGCACCTGATGGGTGTTGACCACACTCGTTCCACTTTCCGCTTCAGCGGGCGCGACATGCGACTGACCGATGTCCATGGTCACGTCATCCACGACATCATTGCCTGAACGACGGCATCTCCCGGACCGCCGACGTCGATGCCACAGCGGGGATTGATATACTGAGTACTCAGGCCGACGAACAAGCTATCTGCGCCGGGCATTCACAAAACGTTCGAGCAATAAGCGGAATAAAAACGACCGTACAAGTACTGTGTCAGGTTTCAATCACTCTGGCATGTACCATCTCAGCATCGGCCATTCAGGCGACCGAGTCGCCTGATTTGAGTACGAAGCCCAACGTTATCTTCATGCTTGCCGACGATCTGGGTTACTCAGACATTAGCTGCTATGGAGCACAGCAGGTCAGCACACCTCACATTGACCGCCTGGCTGCGGAAGGTATCCGGTTCACTGATTTTCATACCGCGGCTTCGATCTGCTCACCGTCACGAGCAGCTTTTCTGACCGGTGCTTATCCTCAGCGCGCCGGACTTTACATGGGCATCAATCCGAAACGCACGGCACATTGGTTCCTTGGGCTCCACCCGGATGAAATTACGATTGCTGAGCGGTTCCGCCAGCAGGGTTATGCCACCCACATGGTTGGCAAATGGCACCTCGGTACGGAGCCGGAATTTCTGCCGCGAAAACAGGGCTTCGATCATTACTACGGAATGCCCTGCAACTTCGCCCATTCACCGAAGTTCTTCGATGACGACGCAGAAGTGTTCGCAAAGACACCGCTCGATCGGTTGACGCAGCTCTACACGGAACGTGTCACCTCGGTTATCCGCAAGCAGGCAAAGACCGGCGAACCGTTCTTCCTGTACTACGCTCACAACTATCCACATACGCCGTATCAGGCGCGCAAAGAGTTCCAGGGTTCGTCGCAGGATGGAGTTCGTGGCGATGTGATGCAGGAACTCGACTGGAGCGTTGGTCAGATGATGGCCGCATTGAAACAAGCGGGTCTCGCGAAGAACACCATCATCATTTTCACATCCGACAACGGGCCGACAAACAACAAATACGCCAAACCATACCGCGGAGCGAAGTACGTCACCCTGGAAGGCGGTCATCGCGTTCCATTCATCATCCACTGGCCGGCCCTGATCAATAAGTCAGCCGTGTCGGCCGCGAGTGTCAACGCGATGGATCTGTTCCCGACGCTGTCGGAAGCCATGGGCGCTCCGTTACCGACGGACCGTGTCTACGACGGCGAAAGCCTGCTGCCACTTTTCAATGGCAGGACGCTCAAGCGAAACGCCAGCGAACCGTTCTACTATTACAACTGCGAGAATCTGCAGGCCGTGAGTCACGGCCACTGGAAACTGCATTTGCCTCGAAGCAAAGAGCAACTGCCGTTTTGGGATAAGAACAAAGCCTTTGCTGGCCTTGAGCGTCCCGTTCTTTATAACCTGCATGTCGACCAGGCCGAGACCACAAACGTGGCGGTTGACAATCCCGATGTCGTGCGGCAGCTGATGAATTTGGCCGAGGCTGCGCGGAAGGATCTTGGAGAATTCATGCAGCGTGGTGCTGAACAGCGACCGACCGGGTCCGTTTTCCCAGACGGTCCGGTCATCAGCCACGAAAAGGACTGGGACACGGTTAACCCGGCGACAGCCAAAGCCATTGCAACGGAACGGCAGAGAAGACATCCCGTTCGGAAACCGTCTGTGAATCGACGAAAGAAGCAGAAATGAAAACTCTGTATTTTGCTCTTCCTGTTTTCTTCGGATTGGCTCAGCCGCTGGCGGCCGCGGATCAACCCAACTTTGTCGTCATCTTTACAGACGATCAGGGCTACGGTGATCTCAGTTGCTTCGGCGGAGAACATGTCAGTACGCCTCGCATCGATCAAATGGCGACAGAAGGATCCCGTCTGACGAGCTTCTATGTCGCTGCTCCCGTGTGTACACCTTCTCGCGCCGCTCTGATGACCGGGTGCTACCCCAAACGGATCGATATGGCCACCGGTTCCGATTTCGTGGTGCTTCTGGCGGGAGACAAAAAGGGAATGAATCCCGACGAGATTACAATCGCAGAGGTGCTGAAAGGGGCGGGGTACCGAACGGCATTGTTCGGCAAGTGGCATCTCGGCGACCAGCCCCCGTTCCTGCCGACGAAGCAGGGATTCGATGAGTACTTTGGAATTCCGTACAGCCACGAC